>REAB01000175.1 GCA_004293645.1 Cytophagia bacterium
TTGCTATTCTGAAAGTTCAAATACTCAACAATAACTGGGATAATTGCTGGAATATTAAAAATGCAGCATAATCAGTCTATAATTTACACTAACAATTATATTGCGTTATATTTCCACTTATAGCCCCTCCAAAAATGGAAACCAAAGAGATTCAAAAGCTACTCGATTTTATTGCCCACTCGCCTTTAGATGAGGTAAGCATTGAAACCAGCGAATTAAAAATAAGCGTAAAACGCCACAGTGGTACTGTTGTAACGGCGGCGGCTCCTGTTGCTGCACCTGTCGTGGTGGCCGCCGTTGCTGCACCCGTTGCCGCTGCGCCTGCCCCCAAAGCACCTGCCGCCGATGAGTCTAAGCTGTTGACCATCAAGTCGCCCATGATTGGCACTTTTTACCTCACGCCCTCGCCCGATAAACCTTCTTTTGTGGAAGTGGGCGACGAAATAACAACTGGGAAAACCGTGTGTATCATCGAAGCCATGAAACTTTTTAACGAGATAGAGTCCGAAATTTCGGGCCGTATCGTCAAAATATTGGTCAGCAATGCTACTCCCGTTGAGTTTGACCAGCCGCTATTTTTGGTAGAACCCGTTTAATTTGAACATTCGAGGATTTGAAAATGAGGAAACACTCCTTTGTGAGTAGTTGCCTCCACTTATTTTCAAATTAAGTACTTGGCTATAAATAATCGCCATTTTTTATTTTGGCAAACATCTGGTTATCAGCAATTTAATGCGCCGATGACCAATGACTATTGACCAATGACTACTTATCTCATTTTCAAATTTTCAAATTCAAAATCTATGTTTAAGAAAATACTCATTGCCAATCGCGGAGAAATTGCGTTGCGGATTATTCGCACGTGCCGCGAAATGGGCATCAAAACGGTGGCCGTTTATTCTACCGCCGACCGAGAAAGCCTGCACGTGCGCTTTGCCGACGAGGCCGTTTGCATTGGCCCACCGCCCAGCCGACAGTCGTATCTCAATATTCCGAGTATCATTTCGGCTGCCGAAATTACCAACGCCGATGCCATTCACCCAGGCTACGGTTTTTTGTCAGAAAATGCCGAATTTTCGCGCATTTGCGCCGAATACGGCATTAAATTTATTGGTGCCACCGCCGACCAAATAAACGGCATGGGCGACAAAGCCACCGCCAAAGCTACCATGCGGGCGGCGGGTGTTCCCGTTATTCCAGGCTCAGAGGGCTTGCTCGAATCGGTAGAAGAAGGCAAGCGGCTGGCCGCCGAAATAGGGTATCCAGTGATTGTAAAAGCGACCGCAGGGGGTGGCGGGCGCGGTATGCGCATGATTTCGAAAGAAGCCGATTTTGAAAAAGCTTGGGACGATGCCCGCACCGAATCGGCGGCGGCTTTTGGCAATGATGGCCTGTATTTAGAAAAATTTGTGGAAGAACCCCGCCACATCGAAATCCAGATTGTGGGCGACCAATACGGCAAAGTGTGCCACCTCTCCGAGCGCGATTGCTCCATTCAGCGGCGGCACCAAAAGCTCGTAGAAGAAACGCCCTCGCCTATTATCACGCCTGAGCTACGCGAGCAAATGGGCCAAGCGGCCATCAAAGGTGCGCAGGCCATTGGCTACGAAGGCGCGGGTACGGTCGAGTTTTTGGTGGACAAACACGGCCAGTTTTATTTTATGGAAATGAACACCCGTATTCAAGTAGAACACCCTATTACCGAGGAAGTTACGGGCTTTGACTTGATTAGAGAACAAATAAAAGTAGCCGCAGGCGATCCTATTTCAGGCCAAAACTACACGCCAAAACTCTTTGCCATGGAGTGCCGCATCAACGCCGAAGACCCGCGCAATGGTTTTAGGCCCAGCCCAGGCAAAATTACCAATTTACACCTGCCAGGCGGCCACGGCGTGCGCATAGACAGCCACGTGTATGCGGGCTATACCATACCACCCAACTACGATTCTATGATTGCCAAGGTAATTGTGCGGGGGCAGTCGCGGGAGGAAGTGCTGACCCGCATGAAACGCGCCCTCCAAGAGTTTGTGATAGAAGGCATCAAAACTACCATTCCGTTTCACATCAAACTCATGGACGACGCTGGTTTTCAGTCGGGAATGTTTACTACCAAATTTTTGGAAGGCTTCGATTTTTCTGATTTATAAAGTTTATGCAACAACCGTCAGTGAAGACACTGACAACGGATAAGTTTATACTGTTTATAAACCCTGTTCGGCGTAGCGTATCAATTTTAAAACAAACTCCCCTGAATCACTTTGGGCTGTAAATGAGGCACTTGGAGCGCCAAACCGCAGTGCCGATTGAACTGTTCTGTCCAATATTTGGTGAGTTCGGGTGCGCGGTTATTGTCGCCGCAATGCACAAAAACATAGGCCATTTGTAAGCCATCGGCCAGCCACTCTTTGATACGCTGCACCCATGCGTCCACGCGGGTGTAGTCGGTGGGGTGCAGCTCGTTTCCCACAAACCGCAGCGTGAGCGCGGGCGTAGTGAGGCTCTGGTGCAGCACATCGCGCCGCCCCGCTACGTCCGACACAACCGTCCCAACGCCCAATCGTTGCAACAATTGAAGCGTTTGATTCCAAACGGGTTCGGCAAACCACTTTTCGTTTCTAAACTCCACCGCAATCGGAAAATGGGGCGGGAGTTGGGTCAAGAATTTTTCTAAAACGTCTATTTTCCATGGGCCAAAATAAGGGGGCAATTGCAAGAAAGTAGTGCCTAAGTTTTTTCCTAATCCTTGTATTGTTTCTACAAAATTTTGAATAAGTATCTCGCTACCAGTCAATTGTCGCTCGTGGCTGATTTCTTGCGGCCATTTAGGGCAAAACTTAAAATGCGGCGGCACAGCTTCGCGCCAACGCGTTACGGTAGCCGCCGTTGGCACTTGGTAGTGCGTTACGTTGAGTTCAATGGTGTTGAATTGCCGCGCAAAATGACCCAAAAAATCTTTTTCTTTGGCCGCCGTGGGGTAAATTTTGCCAAGCCACTCTTTGTTTGACCAAACGGGCGGCCCTACATACACCTGTGCTGGCTTGGGCGCGTTGGCTTGCAGCACTTCTTGCGTGAAGCGTGGCGTAAATGGCAGTGTAAAATCAACGCCTGAAATATCGGTTAGCTTTCCAAAATCCATTGCCGCAGTTTTGTAGAAATAAGTAGTTGGTAGGTTTTATCTGACCAGCTCGTCGTCTTCGTAAATACCCGCTTCGCGCCGCCCGTTGTGGTAGTAATAGTTGCCCGGGCCGTTGCGTTTGCCGTCTTCATAGATACCCACAAAGCGGTCGCCGTCGGCGTAGTAGTACGTGCCTTTGCCGTTGGGGGCGTTTTGCTCAAAAAGCCCCACCAGTTTATCGCCATTTGTAAAATAATAAGCCCCGTAGCCCGCCCGCACATCGTTTTTGAAGTCGCCTTTGTATTTCATGCTGCCGTCGGGGTAATATTGCACGCCCGTACCGTGGCGTTTGCCGTATCTAAAATCGCCCTCGTAGCGTTCGTGGGTTTCTTCGTGAATATAAATACCCAAGCCGTTATCGCAGTTGCCAGCTACGCAGCCAATCGAGTTGTCGTCGTTTTTGGGCGTAGTTGCAGGCTTAGAAAGGGCTATTGGGGGCGTGGCTCTATCTGCTTTTTGTGGGTTTTTGGCCACGAGTTGGCCTTTGCTCCATTTGGGGTGCATGGCCTCGGCATCGTTCCAAGCTTGTTTGATAGCCTCCACGCGGGTGGCTTTGGCGGGGTGCGAAAAAGAAGCGTGTTCGTCGCCGATGGTTTGAATAGCCACCAACGACTCGTCGAGTGTTGCCCCCAATTGATGCAACACAAAGCCCGAAAAACGGTCGGCTTCGAGTTCTTTTTGAGGTCTGCTGCCGCGCCCGTCAATGGTGTGTCCTTGCAAATGATGCCCAATTTCGTGCGCTACAATGCTAATAGCCGACCAATCGGTTTGGGTCAAGTTTTCGATGCGTTTCATAAAAGCGCCGTCATAGACAATGTAGCGTTGGCCATCTACCACGGTAGCAAAGCAGTTTTCGGTGTTGGGACACTCTACCACCACAAAATTGCGGGCCAAGCCTACTTGTTTCAAAATATTGTCCACCACTTTTTCGGCGTGTTGATTGGACGTAAAGCGCAAAAAATTGCAGATTTCTTGCGGCTTTTTAAATTTATCGTACCCAAAATACCGACATTCAAAACGTTCTTCCCCAACGGCTATTTGGGGGCGAGGGGGCGTTTGGGCAATGCCACCAAAACAGCACAACAACAGACTGCAAACAACTGGCAAGCGTTTCATTTTTGGAAGTGATTGTAAACCTGCTTTGATAACGACCAAACAAAACTTAAAAGTATATTCAGAACCAAAAAGCCCACCAGACAGTGCTGGTGGGCTTTTTGAGTTTAAAACTTGTGCGGGGCGGCCCCGTTCAAATTACTTTGCTGCGGTGAGCGTTAAGTCTATTTCAAAATCGTCGTAAATGGCTTTGTCGCCGATGCTTTCAAAAAACTTCTTTGAATTGTAGCGAATGTCCCACTTGGTGCGGTCAAGCATCATTTTGGCGGTAGCTACTACGTTTTTGCCTTCCATTTTCATCACAACTGGAAACGTAATGGAGTTGGTAATGCCCTTGATGGTCATATTGCCCGTTACGTTGTTGCCTTCGACTTTGGTAATTTTGAAAGCAGCTTTTGGGTTCTTGGCTACCGAAAAGAAATCGTCCGATTTCAAGTGTCCAATCAGTTTGCCATTCATTGTAGCGTCGGTGATGTCGGTACAAACGATGCTGTTCATGTCCATATTGAACGAGCCGCCCGTTATCTTGGTGCCGTCCACCATCAATGCGCCGTCAGAAATGTTTACACTTCCCATGTGCTCACCCGTTACTTTTTTGGCGTGCCATTTTACGTTGCTCTTGGCTACATCTACTTTGTACGATACCACCTTGTTGGCTTTTTTGTTGGTTTTTTCGGTAGCTGTGGCTACGTTCAGCGACAAAGCTGCCACCAATGCAATGGCGTAATATTTCATTGTTTTCATTGTAATAAATTGATTGTTAGTTAATTAAAAAAAATAAAATTGGTTTTTTTCTGATGCTATCCGCGTACTTTGTCCAACAAAGCACTTAATTGCTCGGCTTCTTCGGCACTAATACCATAAACGATTTTTTCCCATTCGTCTTGTTTGCCGTCTAAGGTTTTTAATAAATTCAAACCTTTTTTTGTAATAACCACGTCCACGGCGCGGCGGTCGGTGGCACATTCGGTGCGCTCTACCAAGCCTTTTTGAAACAGTTTATCTACCAACCGCGAAGCATTCGACATTTTGTCCAACATTCGTTCAATGATATAATTGAGATGAACGGACTTGGGGTGCCGCCCGCGCAAGATGCGCAACACGTTGTATTGCTGAATGGTTAGCCCAAAAGGGTGCAACAGTCGGTGCTGGTCGTTGCTCAACCAATTGCTGGTGTACATCAAATTGACAACCAGTTTATTGTGAGCCGACTTAAACTTGTCTTGTTTGATTTCAGTTTCAATAGACATTTTGATTGGGTTTAGATATTTGGTACAAATATATATACATTTGATATAAATGTCAATACATATAATACAAAATTTACCTAAACGGTACTACTTCGGGAGCAGAAATGTCAAAATCGCGGAAACGCAGGGGCGCGATTCCGTCGAAACCCATGCGAAACGGCGGGCTGATGTCGGGAATGCCCGAATAAAAACTAAACCGTACTTGAAATGTATCGAAGGTGAGGTTTTCGTTTCTGAACCGAAACCCAACGCCATAGGCTTGGTAAGGTACACCCGCAAAAAACGGTTTTTGATTATAGCTGCTCCAGCCCAAATCGGTAAACACAAAGGGTGCAATGCGAAACCCCAACAAGTTGACAGGCGAAAAAAGCACGCTTTCAAAACCCAATACCAGCTTGCGCGTACCGCGTAGCTCATCGCTGCTAATGCCCTGAATGCCCTCTTGGCCGCTGATGTTGAGGTATTCGCCCTCGAAGCGATTGATGCCGTAGCCAAAGCGTAAATTGACAAACTGACGACCATACCAGCGTTTGCCGAGGGGTAGCAGGGGGCTAAAATAGTTGTTTTCTAAGCTAAAAATGCCCTGTTCGGACGCGCCGTTTTTCCAATAGCTGCCCAAGTTGAGGAGCGTATAAAAATAACCTACTGGATAATAGCGCGCCCTCGAAAACTTAAGACCTGTGTAAGTGCGTTGGCCGAGTTCGGCGCGGTCGTTGCCATAAATAACCGAAAACGACTCGCCCACTGGCACGTCCTCGGTGCGCCCAAAACCATAAATGAGCAAGTCGCGGCGGTAGCGGCGGTTGGAAAAACCAATGCTAAAAAGCGTAGGTTTTATGTTTTGTAAAATTTGGTTGGAGGTGTCGGTTACGGTTCGTTCGCGCTTAAAAAACGTTTGCTGACTGTGGCGGAGGGCCATTACAAAGCGAGCGCGTTGGCGGAGTTGGTCGCTACCAAAAAAAAGTTTGAACGATCGGCCAATCCATGCGTCAAACAAAAAATAGCGCGACCAGTAATAGTTGCGCACCGACCGATTGGTGAGCGAGTCTATTTTAAAGTCGAATGTTCTGATGTTGTTGTAGCTTACTTCCAATGCCCCCGCGTATTTGGTTTCGGGTCTTAAAAAAGATCGAAATACTTTCAACGCCACTATTTTACGTTCGCGTTGCAAAAAAACTTCGCCCGCGCCGCTGATAAACGATTTATCGAACGACGGAATGAGGTAGCGGCTGGCGTATTCGAGTTTTTGGCGCGGGTCTTGGCCATTGTAATTGAGCTCGTTGCGAAAGCTATTGCCCAAGCCCCGAAAATTACGTTGCTCAAGACCTATCTGAAAATTATCAAGTGCCGAGAAGCTGCCATCTGGTATGAGCGACCAAATGTCTTGGGTAATGACATAAACATCAACAGCATCTTTGGCGTTGCGGTAAGGTATTATTACAATACGGGCATCGTGAAAAATGCCCTGTTGGCGCAAATAACGCTCATTGTCTTTGAGTTTTTCGGGGTCTATGAGGTCGCCTTCTTCAAAAAACAGAAACTTATTCTTAACAGTCCGCTCGCGCGTGGCGCGGTGCAAGTTGTTGCCCACGCGGTCGAGCCAATTAGAAGGTTTGCTGAGGCTGTCGTAAACGCTGTACCCAAAAACATTGAGCGGCGTAACGTACACGTGCCTAATCCAGCGACCTTCATAGATTTTAAACGGGTTTTCTTCGATGGCGTTTACCTGCTTACCCTGGTCATTGCGGTTGTAAATATCTCTAAATAAGAAATTGTACAATTTTTTGGGAACAATTTTTTTGGCTTTCATGCCAAAAGCAGTGTCTTTGGCCGTTGGGGCGTTGATTTGCACCTCCGCAAGGCTATCCAAACGGCTTCGCTGGGCCTGGCTTAGGTGTGAGCCGAGCAAAAGCAAGATCAGCATAAATTGAATCCAGACACGCATGACGTAAACTTACGAATCATGTGCGCGAAAATAACAGCTTATCGCCAAATCATTTCATTTTTCTAAAATTGTTCTTATTGTACGAAATGCCGTGCTAACTTAAAGTATTGGTAAAAACAAAATTTATTGTGCAAAACCATGTTGTTTATTTTGATTTTGCAGAATAATATTCTGTTTTCACGATTTTGAACTCGCATATCAGTATTTTATTTTTCAAAAACGACTAATATTTGAATTGCTGTTAATCAGCCAAAATTGCCTTCATACGCATTCTCTGCTTTCTGCTCCATGGCAAGTTCGCAGCCCCACCGCCTCCAAAACCGTAGCTGTATGGAGACAATTGATACCAAGTGCGCTTGTACAAGGCCCCAATACGGGAAAAATACGGTATAAAAAAGGGTGTTTTTCCCGTATTTTAAGCCAAAACCTTTGCAGACCTTTGCCTCAACATCTCAACAACTCTACTATTATGATATTGAGCCCTACTCCAACTACCCACTACAACCACCAGCATCGGTTGCCTTTTGAATGGGCAGCCGTGGTGCGCATGAAAGGCGAAAGCAACTATACCGTTTTTGTACTTGCCAACGGCCACTCGTATTTATCTTCCAAAAGTCTGTGTGTGTATCAGCCCCACCTACCTGCGGGTTTTGTGCGGGTACACAAGGGCTGCGTGGTCAATCGGGAGTTTGTGGTGCGCATAAACCCGTACACTAAAGGTCTATTGATGCAAGACGGCAGCACCGTTGAGGTAGCACGCAGGCGGTGGCGCGAGGTAGTAGAAGTAGTAGCCTCGTAAAAAGGACAACCATAAAATAACCTAAACCAACGTGGCGGCGCTACGCAAAATTTATAATATGAAGAATCTATACTTGCTATTACTTGCATTAATCTGCCTCACAACAAATCTTTCTGCACAGGTTATTACCTCGCCAAACCCTGTCATTTGCGGAACTAATACTGATGCGGTTTTGACAGCAAGTACCACTGGAACTTATCAATGGTCGTTTAGTGCTACTGAGTTTGGGACTTATACAAACATATCTGGGGCTACTTTGCGTTCGCATACTACAACCACACTCGGATTTTATAAAGTTTTAGTAAACGCCACCTTATCACCCTCATACAGAGTTAGTAATACAGCTTATGCCATTATTAAAAATGCCAGTGTAACTACAAGTGCGGTTAATATCTCGGCAGGACAAACTACTAATTTGACTATTGAATTATATGGGCAAGCACCTTTTAACTTTAGCTTGTATGATAATCATAATTCTCGTTTGGTGTATTCCCCTACCAACTCTATTGTGATTCCTGTAACTCCTCCAACAAGTAGGATTTTCAGATTTGCTGTATATTCTGCTTGTGGGTCTTTTGGTCAGAGTAATAATATGTTAGTAAATGTTAATCCAGCACCTTCATTTACAATCGGCACAGTAGCCAATACGGTTTGTGCAGGTGGAGTCTTAGATATTCCAATTACAAAAACGGGTACTTGGGATAATAATGTGAGTATGATAGCTTATCTTTATAATAGCGGAGGTACAAATGTTACTTCGGGAACTGCTTATAATTTATCAGGAAACACCTTAAAATATCAAGTACCACCTTCAATAACTACTGGTTCTTATAGGCTCTCAATCTTATCAAGTGTACCAAGCTTAGTTAGTTCTAATAATACTCCATTTTTCACGGTAACAAATACTGGTTGTGCTGCTTTACCACAAGCAAGTTTTAGTTCATTTGAAAGTGCTTGTAGCCAGATACAATTAAGTGCAGTACCTAATGGCATAGGGTACACTTATAAATGGTATAAAGACAATAACTTGGTTGCGACAGGAACTGATAATAGTATAAATTATTATACCCAAGAATCAGGCACTTATCATGTAGTCATTACCAATGCCACAACAGGTTATAATTCTACATCGGCTACTAAAAACCTTTCAATTACAGGCGTAAAACCTCTATTGACTTCTACTAATCCAAGTATTTGTGGTTCAAACACCTCCGCTACCATTTCAACCACTACAACAGGTGCAGGTTATACTTACCAATGGCGAAAATATAATACGGCTACATTTAAAGATGATTATTTGGCAGGAGAAACAAACTCTTCACTTACTGTTACGAGTGCTGGTCAGTACAATGTAGTTCTGAATGATGGTACTTGTGTAAATGCATCTAACAATTATACCATTGCCTCAACAACAAGTGGCGAATTGACCAATGCCGCGGGAAATAATAATGCAGTCAATTTAAACCCTGGACAAACTGAAAATCTAAAACTTACGCTGGGAGGAGTAGGTCCTTGGACTTATACTTTGAATGGTGGCCCAAGTAGTATTACAGGTTCTTCTGCTGTTTCTCAAGTAACAATTCCAGTTTCTCCCTCAGTTTCTTCAGCTTATAGTGTTAGTGGTTTATCGGGTACTTGTGGCTCTGGTAGTGTTTCAGGGTCTGTTTTGGTAAATGTTTCACCAAATCCTTCATTTACGATTGGTACAATCCCCACAACCGCTTGTGCTGGCGGTACAATGGAAATACCTCTCACACTAACAGGAAATTGGGGAGCTGCTGGCAATGAAAGGCTTAGTGTCAGTTTATACACGGCTGCTGGAAGTTATGTTACAGGCGTGGGAATTTTGTCAGGAACACCATTAATTGTAAATATTCCATCAAACTTAGTGGTTGGTACATCCTATAAATTTCTATTAGGTGCTAATATACCTTTTATATCAGGTACTCAGTTTTCCTCAAATTTTACATTTTCAACAACCTGTCCAGCTCCACCAAATGCCAATTTTACTATACCGAACGGTACCTGTTTTTCCCCTATACTCAAGGCTTTTCCGAATGGTGTAGGTTATACTTTTCAATGGAAAATAGATGGAGTCGATGTGTCTGGGGCTGATGGCCCAACTTATTTCGCACAAGTAAGTGGTAATTATTCAGTCAATATCCAGAATGTTGGTTTGGGTTATAATTCTACTTCTACAGTAAAGGCTGTTACAATAAATGTTGTTGCGGTAACAGTAAGTTCTCCAAATGCAGTAATCTGCGGCTCAAATATTTCTGCAACGCTTACATCAAGTTATACTGGTGCTGGATTTACTTATACTTGGAAAAAAGCTCCTTTAAGTGGTGGTTCATTTACGGACATCGTTGGTGCTACTAATTCTACGCTTATCACAACAGAGACAGGAATGTATTTTGTAAATGTAAATAACGGCACTTGTACTTTTAGTTCAGGTAATACTAGTATTCTCTATGTAACTTATGGTGGAACAGCCACACTTACAAATTCAATGGATAATAGCAATAAAGTTACCCTAAACCCTCCAACTACCACCGAAAATCTAAAAGTAAACCTTACAGGAACAGGACCTTGGGAAGTTGGTATTAATGACGGTACGACAACGAAACTGTACACAGCAAATAGTTCTCCTTTGATAGTACCAGTTTCGCCAACTTTTAATACCACTTATAGTATATCATCTGTAACAAGTGCTTGTGGGGCAGGGCGAGGAACGGGAAGTGTACAGGTAGAATTAGCTCCAGTTGCTGCATTTACATTTCCGACACCATCAATTTTAACTGTATGTCGAGGGAATTTTATCACAGTACCTTATACATCATCTGGAAATTTAGGGGTAATTACAGAGATATCAGTCGCATTAGTTGATGCAAATCTTGGTAGTCAAGCCATTTTACTCACATACTTAGACCCACCTCAATCAAGTGGCACTTTTGATGTGTATATCCCTAATAATGTAGCTTTGGGTAGCTACACCTTGAGTATTTTAGGGGCTGGTCTAAAATTTTATTATCCCCCCTATACCATTAATGTCGTGAATACAGGTTGTCCAACAATTCCGCCTCCTATAATTTATGGAAAACCGAGCGGGTGTGAAGCTGTTGGACTTTACAGCTCTTTTTATAATCTTTTGGGTGGTGATAACAATACCCATCAGTGGTACAAAAATGGTGTAGCCTTAACAGGCAAAACATCGTCTTCATTAGTCGTCTATGAATCAGGCAACTATACTGTAAATGTTATCAATGGGGCATATAACCAAACATCTACCGCCAAAACTGTTACTATCAATCGAATCATTCCTACCATAAGTACTTCAAATCCTGTTATTTGTGGTTCAAATACAAGTACCACGTTAAGTACAAATTATACAGGTGTTGGTTATACTTATCAATGGTACAAAGACAGGAATTTTGGCAATGGCACAACCGAACAAATTCCTATTTTTGGGGAGACAAATTCTTCTATTACCGTTGCAAATGCAGGAGGGTATTCTGTCAGAGTTTTTGATGGTTCTTGTTTACAAAATTCAAAATCAAACAGTGTTGATGCTTCAGGTAATTTAGTACCAACGGCTGCTTTTGCGGTTTCTAATACGGCTACGGCAAAACTCACCAATTTGGCAGGAGATAATACTGCCGTTACCATTGGCGGAGCAACAACTTCGGCTACATTACGAGTT
Source organism: Cytophagia bacterium (assembly GCA_004293645.1). Classification (GTDB taxonomy): domain Bacteria; phylum Bacteroidota; class Bacteroidia; order Cytophagales; family Spirosomataceae; genus REAB01. Next base: position 11,983 of record REAB01000175.1, read on the forward strand.
ACTTTTACGGGCGGAGGTCCTTGGTCATTTAATTTGGTAGGAAGCGATGGCAATACAACTGCCTATACCAATGTGGCTACACAGGTATATGATTTCACGGTTTCGCCCGTTGCCAATACCAATTATAGCATTGCCAATCTAACAAGTTCTTGCGGAGTCGGGACAAGTACGGGGAGTTTAACAGTTATTGTTTCTCCAGCCCCTTCTTTTACGGTTAATCCGCCCGCTTTCAGTTCATTGGGTTTTAATAGTAATCTTAATACAAATACTTGCCCAGGAAGTACTATTTCGGTAGGCTATACCACTGCGGGGAATTGGAGTATAGACAGAGATATGGTTGTAGAAATGGTCAATTCAAGTACCAATGCCGTTATAGCTGGTACAACTCAGAGAGGCTATAACACCAACCCAATCTTGTATTTTGTGCCGTATAATGTACCAGTGGGCAGCTATAAATTAAAACTTACCAGTACAAAACCATTTATCGAATCAAGTGTGCTGAGTGGCACGGTTACCATAACCAATACTGCATGTTCGAGCCCACAAGCTACCATCAGGGCTAAGACTTCTTGTTCAAGCAGTTTATTATCGGCTACGCCTTCGGGGGTTGGCTTTTCCTATCAATGGTATAACGGAGCAACCTTAATTCCAAATGCAACTTCGAGTGATTATAATGCCACGGCAGACGGAAGCTATACCGTTGCAATTGCCAATACTACCCAAGGTTATTCTGCCACTTCTGCTGCATACGTCGTAGCAATAGAAGAGATAAATAGTGCCATTATGGCATCATCAGGCTCGATTTGTAATGCTGGTGGCTCAGTAACTTTTACCTCAAACAATGTAGGCGGAAGCTATACCCATCAATGGTATTCTTCTACTGATAATGTGTTTTTTAGTCCAATTTCTGGGGCAACTGCCAATACTTATTCCACAACAACGGCTGGTTATTATAACGCAATCATCAAAAATGCAGGCTGTGAACTCAAATCAAGTACGCTCAATACCTGTGTGGCGAGTTTAAATTTTAGTGCAAAAACAGTTTGTGTTAATTCAGGAGTGAGTTTGCCTTTTACTTTTTCTGGTGGAGAAAATCAGGCTATTACCATTCAACTGATTGATGCAACTACCAACGCAGTAGTACAAGCTAATTTACTGACGCTGACCAGTACCAATGCGACTTCTTACAATCCAACGGTAAATATTTCGAATGCAGTTACGGCAGGGACTTATAAGTTTAAATTGATTACGGCAGCACCAAGCAATATTTCTTTAATCGGTAGTGGGATTTTGACTGTTTCAAATCAAACAGGTGGAATAGCCCCTATTGTTTCTGCAAGTGTGAGCTCGGTTAGTTCAGTTCAGGCTGTTACTATTACTGCCATCGGTTGTGTGGGCGATGTTCTTTGGAATAATTCAGACCAAATCCCGCAATCATTTCCAACATTTTCAAGTACAGTAAACAAGAACACAACCTATTCAGCAACTTGTAAAGATGTTAGTACAGGTTGTATCAGTACTGAAGGAAGTACAACGGTAACTTACTCATGTGCAGATGCTTATGAGCCTAATAATTCAACTGCCGCAGCTACAGCCATTGCTCCAAATAGTTTCACAAGCCCTGTGATTTGCCTCAATGGATTTGATAATCCTGACTGGTTTTCGTGGAGTTTGAATGGGCGTATTTATTATATAAAGGCATCATTGACTTCAAGTCAAGTAGATGCAGGAAATTATAAGTTCAAACTGACTTATGATAACGCAAATCTGATGGTGGAGACTATACCAGAAACCGTTGGACAATCATTAGATACTTACCTTACTCTTTTTGACTCTGACGGTGTAACGATTTTATCTATGAATGATAACGAAAACGGTAATGGTTTTTCAAAAATTATCTATGGTTTGATAAACATAAATCCCTGCCCGCCCACCCTCACCTTAGTCAGCACCGCCGACGACTACGCAAGCGGCACCGTACTAAAACAAGCCAACGCCAGCACGGGCGTAATCACAGCTACCAATAAAATAACTGGCAACGCCAACGTAACTTATGAAGGCAAAAGTATTATTTTAGAGCCTGGCTTTAAGGTAGATAGCGGTACGGTGTTTAAAACTGAGTTTGGGGGCTGTAATTGAGAGAAAAACAAAACCCCACCTCTCAAAATCATAAGAAATGGGAGGCGGGGTAAAATATGATAAATCTTATTTTGAAGTAAAAAAGCCTTCGGGAAATTTCATTTTACTAAGTGATTCTTTGGCACAGGCATTTTTTTCAGCAAAAGGTTCGTAACCCTCTGGGAATTTCTGACACTAACTAATTTGGTGGGGGTATAAAATAACGATATGTAACTTGTTGTTTGTCAGTATGTTAAAAAGAATTCCTGCCCACCAAGTAGCAAATATTATTTGCCCCACCAAATCCGTTAGTGTCAGGGAATTTTAAGTCAATTTTACTCTCAACAATTACCACTTTTGGTAATTTGTCGGTTTGTGTTTTTTGTAATGTTTCCATTTTCAGAGTTAGAACATTTTTCGTATCAAAAAAGATTCTAAGAAGTATTTTTTTGAAAAGGTTCAGGTGTGTCGTTTGGTGAAAACGTAACATTACAGAGTAGTATTTTTACCAGTCCTACAAATCCAATAATTCTGATTAGTAATACAACCGTTGGAGTTTCATCTTTGACCGCCTCAAACAATGTTTGTACGACCGCTTGTGGCTATGGCAACAATAATGTAGAAAATGTAATAGCTTCAACCATATTTTTAGTTGCAAGTACTTCATCGGATGAGCAATTCCAACTTTCAGCAACTTCCCCAGCTAAAAATGTAGATTTAGGAAGCATTGACGCAGGTGCTTATGGTGGTTCAGGCCCCTACCGTATTTCAGGATTAGCCCCCATTCCCCAAATAACGAGTTATTCAAAAAATGCTTCTTCGGGGGTTTATACCACTACTACGCCCATGACGGTAACGATAAGTGTGCGGGGGAATAATTGACCCCACAGTGGAACTGCCTAACCCCCAGAGGGGGAACAAAATATTAGAGTATATGAATTTTAAGGGATGTGAAAGATTGAATTCTACCAAAATCACGAGAATTGTAGGTATAAAGTTCAGTACAATTTTCTTCGGCAATCGCAGTATGCAAACAATCGTTGAAGTCAGTAAAACCGATTTGATTGGCAAGTTCGATAGCCCTTATGAAAGTAGATTTGCCATAATTGACAGGTAATGAAGCAATTAATTGAGTTAATGAATCATTAATCACCTCTTTTGATTCTTTTAATTTTGCTAAAACAAAGCCAATTTCTTGAATACTCAACCAAGATATTTGAAAAGTACCGCTAAGAATTGCATTTTCAATTATCTGATTTGCTTGTACATATTTGATAGGGTCTTGTTTGATGGCAGCATTAACCAAAACATCGGTATCAAAGTATGTCATATTTCACGGTCGTGGGTTTGGTCAATTAAAGCCCTAATATCTATTGAAGGGTCAATTTTAGGGGCATGAAGGCGATTATGAGCAATCCATTTAAGCATTGCTTCTTTACGTTCTTGATTTTCATCGTTTGGCATTTGTTGCTTGATTCGTTTTTCTCGTAGAAAAAAAACAAAGTCAGCCACCTCGTCCAAATACTGTTGTGGCAAATCTTTTATTCCTTGAATAATAACTTGCTGTAAATCAACTGTTTGTGTCATAAGTTCTAAATTTTTACAAATTTAAAGAAAATACCAACATGAAAAAATATATCCTTTGTGCCTTTGCTATTTTGTGCTACTGCACCTTGGCAAATGCCCAAAATATAGTAAAGATAGAATATTACATCGATACCGACCCTGGCTATGGTTTGGCAACTGATGTGCCAGTTTCGGCAGGAACACCCATCAATAACTTGGCTGTAAACGTGCCTATGACAAGCGTTTCAGATGGATTTCATCAGTTTTTTGCAAGGGCAAAAGATGTAAGTGGTGCGTGGAGTCTGGTGTCGAACCACCAGTTTTTGAAGGTTACGCCTACCAATCCACCTGCGGCAGTTACGCCCAATATCGTCAAAATGGAATATTATATAGACACCGACCCAGGGTTTGGTTTAGCAACGGATGTGCCTGTTTCGGCAGGAACGCCCATCAATAATCTGAATATTTCGTTGTCAATGACGAGTATTTCCGATGGTTTTCATCAGTTTTTTGCAAGGGCAAAAGATGCCAATGGGGCTTGGAGTATGGTTGCTAATCATCTTTAATGTAGCCGTTAATTTACTCAGAAGAAAAAATATAACCAATAATCTTAGGGTAGTCAAAGAGGAGTACAGCCTCGATAGAAAATACGCAATACATTGCTTATCAATAAATTAAACCTTTCTATGAAAATGCCCTGCTGTAAACTATGTTTGTATAACTTTTAGAAAGTTACTCACATTTGATAATGAGAAAAATAAATCATCTTTTATTAGGCATTTTTGTACTAAGCCCTTGTATAATGCTTGCTCAGCAACAAAAACTGAGACAATACAAACCTTTAAAAAAAATTCTACCACATGCTTATTTATTTAGCGAAAATAAAAAATACGGTATTGTTGATTCGAAAGGCAAATTGATAGTTGAAGCCAAATATGACTCTATTCATCCATTTTATCACAATAGAGCCGCTGTTGATTCTGCCAATTTTCAAGGAGTAATTGATGAAGTTGGTAGAGAGATTATAGCACCTAAGTACTATAGCGATATTTGGGGCTTTGAAGATTCTACTTATAGTGTTGTTTTTCTAAACTTTGAAACTGGGTTTGGATATATTGACCGAGATGGGAAAAAAGTGTTCCCGTATATTCTTAATAGGGCTAATTACTTTCAAGGAGGTTTGGCGTGGGTAGGTAGCTCAAAATTTAAAAAGGGGCCTTTAGAAGAATATTACACTGGTTATTATTATAACCCCAATAAAAATAGAACAAACTTTCTTGGCATCCTTCACGATGCAGTTTACAGTTTTAGAAAAAAAAAGGAGGAGAGTGAGCAAAAAGAAGTAATTTAGTTTTTCTACAAATCAAAAGACTTAA
>REAB01000176.1 GCA_004293645.1 Cytophagia bacterium
TGATGATTGGATACTTGAACCAATCATCAAAGAGCAGCAAAAACTACTGCAAAGTATTGGATTATCTATTCCGTAAAAATAAAGTTACAGATTAAATGTACCCGTACCGTTGCTGCTCCAAGTAGCCGAGGTAGCCGAACCGCCCCACTTGCCCGTTAAAAAGTAGTTGCCTACCGTTGTTTTTTCGGCTTTCTCAATACTTACTTGCGCAGGATTGGTCATGCAAACAGGCACAGTAGGTTCGCGGCAAGGCACAATCAGCACCCGCACGGCGGCTGGCTCACTTTGGCAACCAGCGGCGTTTTTGGCAAAAATATAATACGTTCCTTCTGCCGCTACTGCTCCCACGTTTTCTACCAAAGCTGCGCTTGCCAATGATTCTGTGCGGGCATCAAACGTAATACCTGCGGGTTTGACTTGCAACGCCGACGACAAGTCAACCGTTGTGAAAGGGCAGCGATTGCTCATTTGGGCCAATACGGTGGGTTTGGCGGGAGCTTCGCCTGTTACAGTTATTACCACGGGCGAGGACTCTGTGCTTCTACAAACACCCCGCTCACAAGACGCGGTGTAAGTGGTGGTAGCTTCTGGTTGCACGCTTATCATGTTGCCAGTCAGTCCATTCGACCATTTTACGGTTCCAGTACAATTGCTGGCCGACAGCCCTACTTTTTCTCCTTTACAAACCGAACCCCGAAGTGCTACCAAAGTAGGCGGCGTGGGCAAGGCTATTTGTACAGTGATGGCATTTTGAACAGTAGCGCAGCCTTCGCTCACGCACGACACCGCATAAACGGTGGTAGCGGTGGGTTTTACCGTCAATTGCTGGGCCGTTGTGCCGTCGCTCCATTTGATTTGTCCCGCACAGCTCCCTGCCGCCGACAGCACAACGGACTCGCCCGCACAAACAACTTGCTGCGACGCATTGATGGCCAACGGCGCGCCCAAAACCGTAACAACCACATCTTCGGCAAAACAACTTACGCAGCCATCAACGCGGCAAGTAGCGGTATATTTGGTGGTATTTTGCGGCCTCACCGTCAGTTCTGTTCCCAATGAGCCGTCCGACCAGATGACCTGCCCCAAGCAGCCCACCACCGTCAGCGTAGCCGACTGCCCGTAGCATATTTTTTTGCTGCTGGCGTTGATAATGGGCGTTCGTGGAATATTTATTTCGACCGTGTAAGGTTTTGAATTGTTGCTTTTGCAAGTGGCTTTTTGGCAATAAGCCGAATAAGTCGAAGTTTTGGTGGGATAAACCAACAGGCTCAGGCCTGTTTTTTTATTCGACCACACCACCGTTCCGTCGCAGCCGCTGGCTTGCAATACAACTGGCTGCCCCGAGCAACTCACCGATTTTTCGCTGCTCACTACTGGCGGCGTAGCGTCGGTGCAAATCACGGTGCTATCGGCAGATTCAGTACCCATTGCGTTTACTGCCAAAGAAGCCGTGAGATTGAAAATGAGGGCAATCCTAAAAAAATCGTTCATCTTTTATTTCTTATTAGTTTTGAAACAACGCCAAAAATGTGGCACAGTTGCGCGCTTGCTTCATTATATTAAATAAATAACCAATTTTGTGCCAATCTAATAAAGTAGCCAAATAGTTGAATGTATTTTAGTTAAAATACTTAAAATCAATCACTTACATAACAACTATTGCAGCTTCGTATGTTGCCCAAACGGAGGGTTGCCCTTGTTATCATAAATCATGCCAATTTTGAGAACCAAAACCTTTTGATTCAATGGCTGTTTAGCTACAAAAACAAATTATTTTTGCATTTCGTAATTTACACAAATCAACAATTTTAATCATGGGTTCATTTCAAGGAAAAACAGTTTTCATTACGGGAGCCAGTCGGGGCATTGGGTTGGCTATTGGGTTGCGTTTGGCCCAAGAAGGGGCCAACATTGTGATTGCCGCCAAAACCACCGAGCCACATCCTAAGTTGCCAGGCACCATTTACACTGCCGCCGCCGAAATAGTGGCCGCAGGTGGCCAAGCACTTCCTTTGATGGTGGACGTGCGCAGCGAAGAAAGCATCTACGCCGCCGTAGAAGAAACCATTAAAACTTTTGGAGGCATCGATATATTGGTAAACAACGCCAGTGCCATTAGCCTCACGCCTACGCTCCAAACCGATATGAAGCGCTACGACCTCATGCACCAAATCAACACACGCGGCACATTTTTGACTTCAAAGGCTTGTTTGCCCCATTTGCTCAAAGCCCAAAACCCGCACGTACTTAATTTGTCGCCACCGCTCAACATGGAAACGCGCTGGTTTGCACCACATGTAGCCTATACCATGGCCAAATTTGGCATGAGTATGTGCGTGCTGGGCATGGCAGGAGAGTTTAAAAAGCAGGGCGTGGCTTTCAATGCGCTTTGGCCGCGCACGGCCATTGCTACCGCTGCGGTGCAAAATCTATTGGGCGGCGACGAGTCCATTCGCCGTTGCCGCAAGCCCGACATCATGGCCGATGCCGCTCACTTGATTTTTGGGCAAGATAGCCGCCAATGTACGGGCAATTTTTTTATTGACGACCAAGTGCTACGCGACCTCGGCGGCATCACCGATTTTAGCAATTACCGTTACACCGACATCGCCGACGAAGAACTGATGCCCGATTTTTTTGTGTAAACTCACAAATCGCGCACGCACCGAAAGCCTACGTGCATGAGCGAGGTTTCGGGCGTACTAAACGAGCGTCCAGAAACCCGATAGCCGTGACACCAGCCTGGTTCGCACAAAAAAGACCCGCCTCGCTGGGCTTTTTCTTGCTGCACCTCCGCTTTTTCGCCTTTTATCCAAGTGCCGTAGTCGCTTTTCCAGTCTTCGCACCATTGCCAGACGTTGCCAGTCATGTCGGTAAGGCCTAAGGGCGTTTTGCCAAAAAAGCCAACTGGCGACGTAAACCGAAAGCCGTCGGTTACCTCGTTGTGGTCGGGAAAATGCCCCTGCCAGATGTTGGCGCGGTATTTTTGGTTGGCATCGGTTATGTCGTTGCCAAACGGGTAAATGGCGCGGTCGTTGCGGGCGTTGCGAGCGGCGTGTTCCCATTCTATTTCGGTGGGTAGCCGCTTGCCCGCCCATTTGGCATAAGCGGTGGCATCGTTCCAAGATACCTGCGTAACGGGGTGATTGCTGGGTGCTTTGGGCATCTCTCGCCCCTGCGGATATTGCCAGTTCGCCCCTTTTTTGAGAGCCCACGATTTCGACTGCTCGTCAAATACACCCCCGTCGCCAAATTTTTCGGCTTCGGTTTGATAGCCCGTTGCTTGCACAAATTTTCCAAACGCCTCGGTCGTAACGGGCTGCGTGTCCATTAGAAAAGGTTTGACTTTAACCCAAAAAACGGGCTGTTCTTGGGGCAAACCCGCCACCGACCCAACCTGCGTAAGACCTCCCAGAATGAAGGTCATTTCGGGTGCTTTTTGGGGAAGCAAGCGGGCCGAATCTTCGTTGGTGGCCTGTGTTGAATCGGCTAAAATGAAAACATTGCGACTAAAATGGAGCGGTTGGCTTGCATTATTACCCGCTTCTTTTTTTTTATTTTCACTCATTGAGCAGCCCAAAAATAGCCCCCAAAAGGCAGTACCCACAATTAATAAAAAAGCGTTTTTCATTGCGTTTTTGACGAACTAAAAAATAATTTAATCTTGACTCGCTACTACATTTTTGTCAAAAAAGTACTGTGTAACAAAGGTATAGGACAAGGATATCTTTAAAAAATGCATTTATTGAAAACCATAAATTTGGCCTCAATAAAAAAACTAATGACAAAATTAGCTCTTTTATAATCGAAATCTCATAGTTTTGTACCGCATTTTATAGAAGTAAAATCAAAATTGACCAATAAAAATTTTATGGTTTATTGATTGACCTTCTAAAATTTTCGTTTTCTTTACGGCAGTAAACAACTTAATCTACTTTATTATTTTCTCAATTTAAACCCTAAAAGTCAAAGTCTAATGGAAAAAAAGACGACCTCTCCCGCATCGGCCAAAGCCGCCGCCCCCAAAAAACAATCAAATGGCTTAAACCCTGTTTTTGTCATTCCCATTCTCCTCGTCCTCGGGATTTTGGTTTACGTTTACATTTGTGGCGATGCCAGTCACTTTATTGATGGCGACCACGAAAAAGGTCCCAAAAATGGTGATTACTTCGGCGTTGTGTACAAAGGAGGATTCATCGTACCCATTCTCTTTACTTGTTTCTTGACCATGTTGGTGTTCTCAATTGAGCGTTTCCTCATTATCAGCAAGGCAACAGGTAGCGGCTCAATTGACGATTTCGTTCGCAAAGTAAAAAGCATGCTCGACAAAAACGACGTAGAAGGCGCTGTAAAAGAGTGCGACCGTCAGAAAGGCTCGGTAGGTAACGTGGTAAAAACTGCTTTGCACAAGTATGTACAACTCAAAAGCGACGACCAGCTGGACAAAGAGCAGAAATTGGCCGCTTTGCAAAAAGAAATCGAAGAAGCTACTTCGCTTGAGCTGCCTATGTTGGAGAAAAACCTCGTTATCGTGGCTACGCTCGCATCGGTTTCTACGTTGATTGCCTTGTTAGGAACAGTATTGGGTATGATTCGTGCATTTAGCGCGATGGGTTCTACTGGACAACCCGACACCGCCGCGCTTTCAACTGGTATCTCTGAGGCACTTGTAAATACGGCATTGGGCATCGGTACGGCGGCTATTGCAACCATTATGTACAGCTACTTTACGAGCCGCATTGACGCACTTACTTACAAGATTGACGAAATAGGTTTGAGCATTCAGCAAAACTTCTCTGCTCATAACTAATTGAAAAACAAGTAAATATTTTTGATATATAAAAAAAATATATATAAATATTTGCATTGTATTTCTTTTCGATTTACATTTGAATCGTCAATCTTAAACACGTGCGCTAATGCCTGCTGTAAAACCCAAACGAAATTTCCCGATGATGGACATGACGGCGATGTGCGACGTGGCCTTCTTGCTGCTGACATTTTTTATCTTGACAGCAAAATTTAAATCGCAAGATGCCGCCGAGATCGAAACGCCCTCGTCTATTTCTGGCCTCAAAGTACCTGACAAGGACTTGATGCAGATTAGCATTGACAAAGACGGCAAAATTTACTTCGGTATTGATAACATGAACACCCGCATTGCCATGCTCGACAACATGGGCGAAGCAAAAGGGCTGACATTTACCGATAAAGAAAAGAAAGCATTTGCCCTCCAGTCGAACTTTGGCTTGCCATTAGAACAATTGAAAGGCTTTTTGAACCTCCCTGGTGAGCAACAAAAAGCATTCAAACAACCTGGTATGCCCGTAGATTCTACCGCGCAAAATGACCTCGCGCTCTGGATTTACAACGCCCGTAAAGCCAACAACGGCCTCCGGATTGCCATAAAAGGAGACAACCTCTCCAAGTTTCCCGCTTTCAAAGATGTATTGGGCGCATTGCAAGCTCAGAATATCAACAAGTTTAACTTGGTAACAGGAACAGAAGCCCCTCCTGCTGGCTGGACTTCTGACAAATAATTAACCCTAAACGACTGTAAGACAATGTCAGAAATACAACAAGGTGGGGGCGGTGGCCACAAAAAAGGCGGGAAGGTTCGGAGTAAGAAAGCCTCGACCCGCGTGGACATGACCCCGATGGTGGACTTAGGCTTCTTGCTCATTACGTTTTTTATCTTGGCTACTACGCTCTCAAAGCCCTCGGCCATGCAGCTGAACGTGCCAGATAAACAAAAAGATGAGGTAAAAACCGACCCAATCAAAGCATCGAAAGTACTGACCCTCTATTTGGGTAAGAACAACGTGGTGCACGCGCTTGACGGCGTAGCCCCCGACGATGAAGAAGCCAAGACCAAAATGAAAGATGTGAGTTTTGGGCCAGATTTGAGAGCCATGATTACGGCCTCACGCACCCGCATCAACGCCGCCAACCCCGAAGATAAAGAAGGCGCGTTTGTGTGCGTAATCAAACCGTTGAAAAACTCTACCTACAAAAATATGGTGGACGCACTCGACGAGATGACCATTACCAAAACAAAACGCTACGCTTTGGTGGACTTGCTGCTCCAAACCGACAAAGATTTGTTGGGCGATAAATTAAATGATTAACATTTTAAAACGAAACAAACCCAATGGCTGAAATAAAACCCAGCGATATGACCTTAGATGACATCATCTTTGCCAATCGCAATCAGGCGTACGGGGCTTATGAACTTCGGAAAGTGTATCCAAAGATGCTCACCCGCGCCCTCATTATTGGCGGTTCGGTGTTTCTTTTGGCCATGGCTGCCCCGACGCTCATCAGTTTGATCCCTTCTTCAGAGCAAGAAGTGAGTATGACGGAAGTGGACTTGATGAAGCTACCACCGCCGCCCATTGACCCCAACGAGCCACTACCACCGCCGCCACCGCCAGTAGAACTGCCGAAAGTGAACACGGTGCAGTTTCTTCCACCAGAAGTGAAGAAAGACGAAGAAGTGCCCGAAGAAGCACCACCACCAACCGTAGAGGAGTTGAAAGAAGCCGTAGCTGCCGAAAAAACGCAGGAAGGTGACCCCAACGCCGAAGAGGTGATTGTAGCCCCCGAAGAAACTGGCCCCGTAAAAGAAGAAGCCAAAGCCGTAGAAGTAGTGGCCGAGGAAACCATCTTCCAAGTGGTGGAGCAGCAGCCTGAGTTTCCAGGTGGTACGAGTGCTATGATGAGCTATTTAGGCAAAAATATCAAATATCCAGCGGCAGCCTCACGCGCCAACGTATCGGGTAAAGTATATTTGACTTTCGTAGTAAACACCGACGGCTCTATTCAAGACGTACAAACTCTTAAGGGTTTGGGTTTTGGCTGCGACGAAGAAGCGCAGCGCGTTATTAGATCTATGCCCAAGTGGAAGCCTGGTAAGCAGTCTGGACGCTCGGTGCGCGTAAAATTCAATTTACCAGTTAGTTTCGTTTTAGAGTAAAAAATGAAACGTAAGCCGATTAATCAACAGCTCATGGTTGTTCTTGGAGCAACCATGGGGCTGGTTTATTTGGGAGGAGGTTTACTGTTGGTAACCTCCTCCCTTTCTTTTAGCATATTTCCAAACGAAACCTTTCGCTACTTGTTTGGAGCATTACTGATTGCCTACGGGACTTATCGCATCTATCGCGCCGTAAATGAATACCGCCGTGAAAACCCTTAAATTGATTTTTTTGTTGCTCCCAACCGCTTGGTTGGTGCTATGGTCGTGTTCGGCTCCCAAAGAAGGGAGTAGCTACGGCACCGTTACCATTACTTCTGACGAGTCGTTGCAACCGATGGTAAAACAACTAACGGAGGCTTTTGAGGGTATTTATCCTAACGCTCATTTCAACGTGTTGTATCGGCCTGAACAGCAAGCGGTTTCGTTGATGATACGCGACAGCGCACGCCTCGTTTTTACGACTCGCTTGTTTACCGCCCAAGAAGAACAGTTTTTTAAACAAGAGGGTATTCGGTACAATCCACAACCCATTGCTACAGATGGCTTGGCGCTCGTTATTCACCCCCAAAACAAAGACAGCTTGACCACCATGAGCGAACTTTCTCGTTTGTTTAAAGGCCAAATAAAAGACTGGTCTCAATTGAAAGGTAGCAATAGGTCAGGAAAAATTACGCTGGTGTTTGACAACGCCAATTCGAGCAATCTCAATTTTATGATGCGCACATTTGGTTTGACCGACGTGAAAAACTTGAACATTTTTTCGGCGGGTTCTAACCAAAAAGTAATTGAACACATCAGAAACAATCCCAACGCGCTGGGTTTTATTGGCGTAAACTGGATTAGCGACGGCGACTTGGCTCAGACCGCGCAACTCTCTAAGGGTGTGCGTATTATGGGGGTTTCGGCCAAAGAAAACCCGACTTCAATTGCCGATTATTTTCAGCCTTTTCAACGCGATTTAGGCCTTAAAAATTATCCTTTGCACCGCAAAATCTATGTGATCAGTCGTGAAATGACGGGTGGTTTAGGCAGCGGTTTAATCAATTATATTGTGCGCGACGTGGGTAGTTTGGTCATCGAAAAATGTGGTCTATGGCCCGAAAAACCATTCAATCGGGAAGTGTATTTGCAGAAAGGCAACTAATATTTGGGGGTTCGTACGCAATTTTCTATTTTTGTTACCCGTTCATAAAAAAACTACCGAATTTTTCCCTTTTTCAACCTAATCGAAAGATGAATAACAAATTAAAATCATTGTTAGTAGCCTTTACTGCAAGCACGCTCGCAGTTGGACAAGTGGCGGCGCAAGACGTAGCCACTGGACTAAAATTATTGGACAACAACCAAGCGTGTTTAGCCAAAGATAATTTTGAAAAGCTGGCGGCGGCCACTCCCACCGCCGACAATCAATTTTATTTGGGTTACTACTATTTGCGTACCAATCAAGCCGATTTGGCCAAAGGGGCTTTTGAAAAAGGCCTGGCTGCCGACCCCAAAAACCAGCTCAATGCCGTAGGTTTGGGAGCGGTTTTGTTGGCCAAAGGCGACCGTGGCACCGCAAAAATAGCTTTTGATGCGGCACTCAAAGCCACTAAAAACAAAAATATGGATGTGCTTTTCCGCGCGGGAGAGGCCTACACGGGTTACGTAGCGATTGACTCTTTGAAGCCGCTCTACAAAACTACCGACCCTGCTCAAGCCATTGCGTATTTGGACATGGCCATTGCGCTGGGTATGAAAAACAACCAGAAAAATCCTGACGTTTATATGGCCAAAGGCGACGCTTTTTATCTCAAAACTGAGTCGGGGCCTGCGGTGTCGGCTTACGAAGATGCTTACAATATTAATCCGAGCTTAGGGAAGGCATTTGCCAAAGTAGCCAAGATTTATTATGGTGGTAAAAACTATCCACTTGCGCAAGAAACCTTTAAGAAAGGCATTGAAGTAGATCCCAACTACGCCCCTGGTTACGCTGAGTATGCCGAGATGTTGTTTTACGTGCGGCAGTACAAAAATGCGTCAAAGTTTATGGATCAATATTTAGAAAAAATTGGTCAATGTGCTTCCGATGATGACATTTTGCGCAGTGCGCAGTTTAATTTTGTAGGCGACGATTTTACGAAAGCCAAAGAGAAATCAGAGCAGATGTTGAAGAAAAAAAGTGATAATCCTGTACTTTACAGAATGTTGGGCTGGTCGGCGTATAAGCGCAACGATTGCGACAAAGCCGTTGAAAATATTCAAAAGTTTTTGGAAATGGCTCCGCAAAAAGCCGTTATTAACGACTATAAGTACTTAGGCGAATGTATGATTAAAATGCCTGGTGCTGACACGCTGAAAGCAGTAGGTATTTTGGAAAAAGCTGCTCAGTTAGACACGGTTGAGAACGGTTACAAAACCATTGGTTCGTTTTATCAAGGGGCTAGGAAATACAAAGAAGCCGCTACTTATTACCAAAAAGCATTGGAGCGCGAAAAAACGCCTTCGCTGCAAGATTTACAAAATGTGGCCACTGCTTATTACAACTATGCTAACCTCATTCGTCCGCTTGCAGGGCCAGATTCAGCGGCTATGCGCAAATTAAAGCGCGAAACGTTTTTAAAATCTGATAGCTTGTATGCTAAAATGATTGAGAAAAAGCCTGATTATGTATATCCTTATGGGCAACGTGCTAAGGCCACTTACTTTGCTTTTACGCCCGCCGAAGCCATAGAAAACGGGTTGGCTATTCCGCACATGGAAAAATACGTGCCAATGGCCGAAGCCGACAAAGTAGCCAACAAGCAAAACTTGATTACAATCTATCGCGTGTTGGGTTCGTATAGCTACATCAAAAACAAAGACACTGAAAAGGCCAAAGAATGGTACAAAAAAGTGCTGGAACTCGACCCCGCCGATACGTACGCCACCGAAGCCCTAAAATCTTTTGAAGCGCCCGTAGCACCACCACCGCCGCCTGCGCCCGCCCCAAAAGCAGCACCCGCCAAAAAAGCAGCTCCTGCGAAAAAGAAGAATTAAGGGTTGATTGGACATTTGGCCACTGAATAAAAAAGCGGGCGTAACCAAATTGGTTGCGCCCGCTTTTTGTTGGTATTTTTTTAAAAAGCACCAATTGTTGTTGATGATGCGCGGTGTCTTGGGTGTCGTCTTTCTGATTTCTACTTATTTCGTTGGGCGAAATCGTTGATAAAAATACCCGTTTTTTCCTAAAAATAGAAGTCAAATCGCGCGGACTCATTCGCAATAGACCTGTTTCTTATTTTGTTTTATCTCTCTGAAAGTCAGATATTTATCTTATGATTCAAAGGTTTGGTGTTTCAAGCCCACGCGTCCAATTATCAAAAATCTTTCGTAGGGCTTGCCATTGAGAGTAACGTTTTCATGGCTTTGTTGTTTTTAATGATTCTTTGCTTTGCAGCAGAAGTTTGATGCCAAAATTAAAGTTGAGATAGTTGTGTGCCAAAGTCAAGCCATTGCTGTCTTGATTTGAAATGTACTCGTCTTGTTTTACTTGATTGACCACGGCATAAGATACAGATGCCGTAGCTTGAAGTTTCTTCGTTAAGTTGTAATCAGCCCCAAGGCCAGCCGTTAGCGAGTACCCTTGCCAATATTGCTTTTTGTAAGCCCCATCATACCTATCAAAATTGGATTTGTAGGAAGTGTTGAGCAGATAATTGGCCGAAAAACCACCCGTAACAAAACTCCTAAATTTGTCTTTTGCTATAAAATTGTACCCCACCAAGGTTGTAAGCGGAATCAATCTGTAAGCAACGGATTCGGTCGTTACGAGTTCGAATGAACCACTTCGTTTTGGAGGTGGCAGTGCTCCCTGGTCCAAAAAGTTGGCCGTACGAAGAGTTCGTGAAATAAACCCAAGCCCAGCGCTTACAAAAAAACTTTTATTGATGTTGTATTGCACCGCCGAAGTAACCCCGATATTGAATGTGGACTTGTTGCTATTTTCTCCCCACCACGTATAGCGGTCTTTGTGGAAAGTCATTTCTGGTTGTAGCTGAACGGACAGTTGCCATTTTTGGTTTTGTCCAAGCGCCATCTCAGCCGTTGTCATCGCTGCCATTAAAAGCAATGGTTTTATAAGGTTTTTTTTCATTTGTTTGCTGTTTTTTTATGAAGACGTAAAACCACTTTGCTGGGTTGTAAAAGGCCAAAAAATTGTCTTGAAATATCAATCGTTGGCCCAGTTTGTCTGCTTTTATTTACCCTGACAGGTTTATTCTAAGTAGTTGCGCCTATTTAATTGGTGGCACGACTATTACTTAAGATGCTTTTATTGAGCGTATTAAATCAGTCGTGCCACCAATAATAATACCACACGGGCGGCCCCGCATCGCGGTGGCCAACCGCCTAATTTTACTCAACTACTTAAACTTTGTAAATTATCGAAAACGTTGTGGCGAGGCTACCATTTTTAGAACTCGTAGCCAAAGCCAGCAATGTTTTTGAGGCGTATGATTTATTTTCTCAAAACGGGATAGTTTACATTTGCAACGTAAATTTACCAGTTACCTCTTTGTCAAAAAAGAGGCCAAGTCTTGGATTCCAATTGGAATGTTGTAGCGCGATGGGCTTTTGTCAAAACTTGGCGAGCAGATAGTCGTGCGGAAACCAACTGATTTAGCGTTTTTTGCGTAATTTTGTCGTTATTCTCACATTACCGCACCATCTTTTTAAACCAAAACAACGCTTCTATGAATTACATCAAAGCCTTTGCGCCTGCTACCGTAGCCAACGTAGCGTGCGGGTTCGATATTTTTGGGTTTGCCCTCGACGAGCCAGGCGACACCGTAGAACTGCGTAAGCGCGAAGAGCCTGGCGTGGTCATCAAAGATATCATTGGCGACGATGGCCGCTTACCACGCGAACCCGAAAAAAACGCCGTTGGTGTGGTGATTATTAAATATTTAGAACACATTGGTTCTACGCAAGGAATCGAAATAACACTGCACAAAAATATGCCGCTGGGCAGTGGCATGGGGTCGAGCTCGGCGAGTTCGGTGGTGGGCGTATTTGCCATCAACGAGCTAATGGGGCGGCCGCTCACGCAAGAGCAATTGCTACCTTTTGCGATGGAGGGCGAGCGCATTGCCTGCGGTGCTGCCCACGCCGACAACGTGGGGCCGTCGCTGTTGGGTGGCTTTGTGGTGATTCGGAGTTACGCACCGCTTGATGTTTTTAAAATAAAAGTACCCGACGAGCTGTATTGTACATTGGTTCACCCTGATATTGAGGTAAATACCAAAGATGCCCGCTATATTTTGCGCAATGAAGTATCGCTAAAAAATACCATTTCGCAAATGGGTAACGTGGCTGGCCTCATTGCTGGTTTAATGCAAGAAGACTACAATTTGGTGAGCCGCTCCATGGTGGACGTTATCATTGAACCTGTGCGTTCTATTTTGATACCCGAATTTGACGAAGTAAAACAAGCGGCCTTAGACAGCGGTGCGCTGGGTTGCAGTATTTCGGGGGCGGGGCCTTCGATGTTTGCGCTCAGTAAGGGGCGGCAAAATGCCGAGCGTGTAGCACTTGCCATGTGCGAAGCCTTCGGCAAAGTAGGCATCACCACCAAATCTTATGTATCGCAAATCAATCAATCGGGGCCAAAAATATTGAGCATTGGGCACTAATCAATTCCACCACTTATGATTCGTAAAGCTGTTATTCCTGCTGCTGGTTTGGGTACGCGCTTTTTGCCCGCCACCAAGTCGCAACCCAAAGAGATGTTGCCTATTATTGACACGCCTACCATTCAGTATGTGGTACAAGAGGCCGTAGATTCGGGCATTGAAGATATTCTTATCATTACGGGTCGTGGCAAACGCGCCATCGAAGACCACTTTGACCGTAACGTAGAGCTCGAAGCCAAACTCGAAGAAAAACAAGACGAGTGGCTTTGGAACGAAATGCGGCGACTATCAGACATGGCCAACATTCATTACGTGCGCCAACGCGAAACCAATGGCCTCGGCGATGCCATCTACTACGCCAAACAACACGTTGGTAATGAGCCATTTGCTGTTTTATTGGGCGATACCATCATGGATTCAGTCATTCCTGTTACGCAGCAGCTCATTGATACCTACGAGCAATACCAAAGCACCGTGATAGCCGTCGAAACCGTACCCCGTGAGAAAGTAAACCGCTACGGTATTGTGGGCGGCACTGCCCTGAGCGACACCATCATGCGGCTTGATTCGCTCGTCGAAAAACCTACTATTGAGGCCGCTCCTTCCAATTTGGCCATTGCGGGGCGGTATATTCTGAGTCCTGAGATTTTTAAGGCCATCGAGCAAACCGAAAAAGGCAAAGGCGGAGAAATTCAACTGACTGACGCTTTTCAGCTATTGCTGCGCCGCGAGAGCATCTATGCCCACCGCATCGAAGGCGAGCGGCACGATATTGGCAACAAACTCGATTTCTTGAAAACTACGGTCAAATTTGCGCTCAAACGCCCCGAATTTGCCGCGCCTTTTCGCAAGTTTTTAGAAGAAATTTTGAAAAATTAATTGGAAAATATGTCGCTCCGCACCATTGTAAAAGTAAGCAACGTAACCAACCTTTCTGACGCGCGTTATTGCGCGGGTATGGGCGTTGAATTTATAGGGTTTTCGATTGACGAAACCGACCCCCAACACCTCGACTTAAAAAAATCGCAGGAAATAAGAAGCTGGCTGGCTGGTGTACAGATTGTGGCCGAAACCCGCGCCGATACACCGGGAAATGTACTCGAAAAATTGCGTGATTACGCCCCCGATTTGGTACAAACCAACCAAGCCGACTGGCTACCGTGGCTCAAAATGGAGTTGGGCAAACCACTGATTTTGAGCATTGAAGCCAACCAAGATGCCGATAATATTGCCGAGCTAATGCACAAAAATGCTGATTATGTGCAGTATTTTTTACTCCAATCGGAAAGCAACTTGACCTTAGACGGCGACTGGCCTGACTTTTTGCAACAACTGGCAGCTCAGTTTCCGATTTTGCTGGGTTTTGGCATCAATGCCGACACCATTTCCGACTTGCTCGCCAGCACATCGTTGTCTGGCATTGCCCTCAGCGGCAACACCGAAATACGACCTGGCTACTCCGAATTTGGCAATTTGATGGACGTTTTGGAGGCATTGGAAGAAATGGGCTGATACCGCTTTGGAAATATGACTTGATTCCGTAACAAAATCGAGGCAATAAAAGCGGGGAGTTTAAAAGTTTCTATTGGTCTCATATCTTTTTTGATACAAAATTACTGACACTAACTTATTTGGTGGGGGGATAATTTTCCATTGCAAGAAGCCGCCACCATCAAATTGTCTAACCAATTATCGTTGTAATACTTTCCATT
>REAB01000177.1 GCA_004293645.1 Cytophagia bacterium
AGTCTTTTGATTTGTAGAAAAACTAAATTACTTCTTTTTGCTCACTCTCCTCCTTTTTTTTTCTAAAACTGTAAACTGCATCGTGAAGGATGCCCTTTCTTTGAAGTTATTTTTAAATGTATAGGCAAATGTGATGAGGATGGCTCGGGTATCTATTTTAAAAGTACGTGTAAAATTGAATTCTGGGGTGTTCCACGTAAATCCGCTTTGTTGCGTGTCTAAAATATCGGTTATAATTACCCCAATTCGCCCGTTAGATTTTAATATTTTCTGTTGAAAGGCCAAATCGACATTATATACAGCTATTCGTGTACCTTGTATAGTAGCTGCGGGGGCGTTGTAAACACCTATGATTTGCAATTTTCCGTTTTTCCAAATACTGATATCATTGAGCCACTTCGCATTCCAACTGGTTACTTGGTTTACCACTTCTGCCTGAATATTTCCAGCATCAATTGCCTGATTAAAAATGGATAAACTTACATTTCCATTCCAAATTTTAGTTGGATTATACGTTAAAATACCCTCCACACCAACCGTTTGTGTGCTACCGACATTCAAAAGTTTGGTAAACAAAACGCCATTCGGTTGTAATTCTGTAAAAGGTAATATCGTATTTTGCCCATAGCGATAATATGTCTTGAAAAGTAATGAATAATTGCTTGCATCTAATCCGTAACTTATTTCAAAGTTATCTACTATTTCGGGCTTTAATTTTGGATTGCCACTCCGCTGTGTCAAAGAGTCGGTAATGTCCGTAAAAGGATTTAGTTGTCCCAAACTTGGGCGATTTATTCGCCTTCCATACACAAATCTCAAACTTTTATTATCTATCAAATTGCGACCTATATTGATACTGGGAAACAGATTGAGGTATGAATTATTAAAGTTGACAGCTTGACTTTTTATCTCTCCCCTATTTATGGTTTGCTCTGCTCGAAGCCCTACTTCAAAATCCCATTTTTCCAATTTTTGCTTGTATTGTCCATATAATGCATGCACACCTTCTGAAAACTGGAGCTTACCCGTTCGGGAGGAAACAGGTTGAAAAATCCCATTTTTTTTGTCTTCTTGTCCGAAATCATTGTCAACCGAACGAAACAATGCTTTGTAACCTGTTTCTAAAGTGCCTTTACCTAAACGCTGTGCATAATCCACTCGTGCGTTGGCGATATTACTTTTCTCACCAAAAGTGGTTTTTTGTGAAAAAGGAGTCCCTGTTTCTTGATTATTGGTTGTCAGATAATTGGTGGCAATATTGGTATTTTCCGTTCCACGATTAAATGAGGAGGTTAAATTGAAAGATAGTTTCTTGTTTTTGTCTTTAAATTTTCTTTGTAGCGTTAAAGCACCTTCATAAATATTACTTTTTCTGATTTCTTCCGAGAAACGTCTGTTTTTGGAGTTAAATTCACGGGTTTGCTTTTCAAAAGTACTGAAAAGTGTTTCTAAATTTGTTTCATTTTCAATAGCAGATAGTAGCTCAGCGTTTAGTATATATTTTTGGTTTTCAAAGTCAAGGTTTACTCTTAAATTATGCGTTTCTTCGTTGCGGTCATCATTTCTACGTTGCGTAAGAAAATATTGTGATGGCAAATTAAAGTTGATTCTATCTCCAGTTGCTTTTCGGTTTCGTTCAGCAAGCCTGTTATCATATCCAAAACCCACATTCCATGCCTTTTTTTTGTAGTTTAACAAGGCAGAACTATTAAATCTACCCTTTGCACCATACCCTAAACCTGTCGAAAATGCTCCGTTGAGTCCTTCCTCTTTCCCTTTTTTTAGTACAATATTAATGATACCACTCTCTGCCTCGGCATCATACTCAGCAGAAGGATTCGTTATGATTTCTATCTTCTCAATACTACTGGCAGGAATATTAGCAAGATTGTTAAGTTTTGAATTACGACCATTGATGAGAATAAGTGGCGATTTACCTCTCATGCTTACGCCACCCTCCGCATCTACAAAAATGGTAGGTGTATTGCGAAGTACATCCACCGCTGTACCTCCTTGTTGTGCTAGTATTGCGTCGGCATTAACAACCAAGCCTTTGGTGGTTTTCTGTATCAAATCCCTCTTGCCTTTTATTTCAACAGTGCTTAGTATCTTATTATTGGTCAGCAAAGTAATTATACCTGTCTCTAAATTTTGGTTGCTTTGTTTTTCTACCCACAACTTTTTTTCTGCAAAACCAATAAATTGAATCTTAATACGATACTTACCTGTTGGAACATCTGTAAGTTTAAAAAAACCAATAGAATCTGTAATCGCACCTTTATACAGGTTTAGGGTGTCGTGGGACTGAAAAAGGAGAATATTTGCAAATTCAACCGCATGGGTTTCATTGTCTTTGACAAATCCAGTAATGCCTGTTTGTGCAAGTATTGAATGGGCATTAAAAAGAAACCATAACAGGATAATTTTTCTCATATTTATTTTGCGGTGATGGGTGTCATTTGATTAGAGCGCAGCACATTTAAGGAATATTGTTCTGATACATTTCAAATCAAAAGCAAACCGTTGCGTTTTTTACCTTTTTATTTTGCTAAAATTGCAACAGTATGGCCTCAAACGAGTTGACAATACACTGGAAAATTTAGAAGACTGATTTGTGTGCTGATGTAGGAGGTAGCTCTCCGACGGCGCAGGAATGATTTTACACTTCCAACAACATACCCCCAAACGAGTAGCCACCGCCAAAAACCGTGATAACGATGCGCTGGCCTTTTTGGAAAGTATGCCAATATTCGGAGAGGGCAATGGCGCAACCCGCGCAGCCTGTGTTGCCCAAATATTGAATATTGGAAATGAGTTTTTCGAGGGGTAAGCCCAGCGTACCCATTACATTGACGCTGATGCGCAGATTGGCTTGGTGCGGAATTACAAAATCAACGTCTTGGAGGGCTAAGTTGGCCTTTGCCAGCACTTGCAGCACGGCTTTGGGCATATAAATGCACGCATTCTGGAAAACATCGCGCCCGTAAGGCATTATTACGCCGCGTTCCAATGGTTTTAGTACCACGGCTTCGGTGGCTTTGCCGCTGGTGGCCGCGCCGCCCGTCATTACTTGCTTTACGGCTATGTCGTCTTGGTGCAGGCGTTCTTTGGTAATGAGCAAGGCCGCCGCGCCGTCGCCCCAAAGATGTCCCGATACGGTGTCGGTTTCGTTGTAGTAGCCCGTGTTGTGTTCGGACGTAACGACGAGTGCCTTTGTGGCTTTATTGGTGGCAAAATAGCCTTCTACAATTTCAATGGCATTGAGCAACGACGAGCAAGCCGACGAGATAGTAACCACGGGAATATCTGGCACGCCCACAAAATGCTGCACGGCGTGGGCCAGCGTAACGATGGTGTCGTGCGGGGTATAAGTAGCTCCCACAATGAGGTCGAGTTCTTGCGGGTTAAACTGCGTTTTTGCTAACAAATCGCGCACTGCTTCAATGCCCATGCTGTGCGAATTTTCGCCTTCGGCGGCTTTGCGGCGCGTTTGTATGCCCGTACGCGACTCAATCCATTCGTCAGACAGACCGTTTAATTGAGTAAAATGCTCGTTATCAACTACTTGTTGGGGTAAATAATGGCAAACGCGGTGAAGAAACATAAATAGCTTTGTTAGACCAGGTGGGTAAGCGCCGAAAGTTAAACAATTCCGTGAAAACGTAGTATAAAATATTAAAAATTTACAACGAAAACTGTGTTTTGTGCTGTTTTTGTAAAAATAGAGGCTTCGTTGCCAAAACTATGCGCCAGTAGCCGTACTTTTGTGCTTCACAGAACGCGATTTCGAATGAAACTTCCCAAATTGTTGTTGGTGGTGCCGTGCTATAACGAACAAGAAATGTTGCCGCACACCCACCAAGTGTTGAGTGCTTATTTGGCCCGTTTGGTGGCGCAGTTGCAAGTAAACGACGCGAGCAAAATTTGCTTTGTGAACGACGGCAGCCGCGACCGTACTTGGCAACTCATTGAAGACATTTGCCAAAAAGATGACAAAGTAATTGGCCTCAAACTGTCGCGCAATTTTGGGCATCAGAGCGCCATTTTGGCTGGCTTGATGCACCACATAGACGCTTACGATTGTTTTGTTACGCTCGATGCCGACCTCCAAGACGACACAGAAGCCATCGAAAAAATGGTTGAACAGCACCGCGCGGGGGCTATGGTGGTGTATGGCGTGCGCGACGACCGCAGCAGCGATACGTGGTTTAAACGCCAAACGGCAGAGTCGTTTTATAAACTCATGAACTGGATGGGGGTGCCAGTGGTGTTCAACCACGCCGATTTTAGGTTGGTGGACAAGCGTATTTTGCAAGAGTTTTCGAGCTTCCGCGAGACCAACCTCTTTTTGCGGGGCGTTATTCCGTTGGTGGGTTTTAGAAGCGAAAAAGTATTCTACAAACGCCTCGAACGGCAAGCGGGCGAAAGCAAATATCCGCTGGGCAAAATGGTGTTGTTTGCGTGGAACGGCATCACGTCGTTTAGCACTTTTCCGATGCGTTTGGTACTCTACTTTGGGGCGTTCAATTTCATGATTTCGCTCAGTATTTTGGCCTATATTTTTGTGTCTTATCTTTTTGGTAAAACTGTGCCAGGCTGGACCTCGACGGTGGTACCGATGACGTTTTTTAGCGGTTCTAATATGATGGCCATTGGCTTGATTGGCGAGTACATTGGCAAAATTTACGAAGAAGTAAAAGCCCGCCCCCGTTATATTATTGAAGAAGTGTTGGAACAAATGACAAATAACAAATAACAAATAACAGATAACAAATAACAAATAACATACACCCTACACATTTCACCTTTAGCCCTACACCATTACATCGTACACCATCATACCCTACACCTTATATCTATGCAACTTTTAGATGGTAAATTGCTTTCGACGCAAATCAAGGCTGAAATTAAGATTGAAGTAGAACAAATAGCCGCTCAGGGTGGCAAAAAACCGCATTTGGCAGCTATTTTGGTAGGAAATAACGGGGCGAGCGAAACGTACGTAGCTTCTAAAATTAGAAGTTGTGAAGAGATTGGGTTTAAATCAACGCTGGTGCGGCTCAACGATACGGCTTCGGAGGCGGAGGTGTTGGCCGAAATTGAAAAATTGAACCTCGACCCCGACGTAGATGGCTTTATTGTGCAGTTGCCCCTGCCCAATCATATCTCTGAAAACCGCATCATGGAGGCCGTTAATCCTGCCAAAGACGTGGACGGGTTTCACCCCATCAACGTGGGGAGAATGTGCAAAGGCTTACCCGCTTACATTTCAGCTACGCCTTTTGGGATTTTAGAAATGCTCGAACGCTACAAAATCCAGACCGCAGGCAAACATTGCGTGGTGGTGGGGCGTAGCCAAATTGTGGGGCTTCCTATGGCTATTTTGATGCAACGCAACGCGGCCCCTGGCAACTGCACCGTAACCATTTGCCACAGCCGCACCCCCAACTTAGCCGAAGTATGCCGAAGTGCCGATATTTTGATTGCTGCCTTGGGGCGGCCTGAGTTTATTACGGTCAATTACGTCAAAGAAGGGGCTATTGTAATTGACGTGGGGCTCACCCGCGTAACCGACGACACCAAAAAGAGTGGGTTTGCGCTCAAAGGCGACGTAAAATTTGACGAAGTTGCCCCGCGCACCAGTTACATTACGCCCGTGCCTGGCGGCGTGGGTTTAATGACCATCGGCGGCTTGCTTACCAACACGCTGCTGGCCTCCAAAAAAGCCATTTACGGGTAAAATTGCGCCTTTTTCCACTTGCCTTGTCTGAACAAATAAATGAGCATCACGGTCCTGATAGACTCTGCGATGGCTATTGAAAAATAGACCCCGTTGGCTTGCAGGGGCGTTTTTTGGGACAAGACGTAGGCCAGCGGAATTTCGATAATCCAAAAACAAATGACGTTGATGACGAGTGGCGTGCGGGTGTTGCCCGCGCCATTGAAGGCTTGCGACAACACCATGCCAAAGGGGTAGAAAAAGTAGCCCAAACAAGTTACTCGGTGCGTTCGGATTGGTTGGCAGTACTATGTTAGCTGCGGGCATTTTTCTTATGCCTTTCAATTTCTGTTCCGATTTGTCCAATAACTTCTTTGTTCGCTATTTCTCCGTCCAAACTGTAAACTATGAAAACCTTGCCTTTGTAATCGTCTTCAAAATTGTCAAAACTGGCTTTCATTCTTTCTGAAACGGAATAGTTGCCAAAGTTGGATTTTGTGGTTACAGGTTTTATTTGTATCCCAAATGCCGTATTTTCAGTAACATAGCCCAAGTAGTCAATGTCGCCTGCATGGTCGAGTTCGGGCGGACTTTCTTCAAACTTTACTTCGGGGAATATTTTTGCAAGGCCATCATTTACAACTGATTTTTCTCTAATAAACCCGTCAAATGTCCTATTTATAGTTAGGTTGTAAATATAATCGTAGCAGTCTTTTTTAGTCAAACTATTAAAGGCTTCTTGCCATTCAGGTATAACGACTTCTGTGATTTTTTCGTAAAGTCTTTCGCCTAATTCTTCCAAACTTTCACTCGTTATTTTAAATGAATTTTTGCCGTCTGTTTTCGCGTTTTCAAAATACCATTTTTCCCAATTATCAATAGTTTTAGGCTGGCACTCACGGATAAGAGCCATTACAGCACCTACTTTATTGGGTCTGGAAAGTTGATAAGTTTGGCAAGTGTAGTTCAACACTTTTTCTTTTTTGCCAAATTCTATTGAGTGCTTTACCACCTCCTTCTTCTTAGCCATTATTTATTGCGTTAAATTTGGCTTTGTATTTAAAATCACAAGAATTATCCACTAATACTAAACCTTCTTTGAGCAAATGGGCGTTGATGAATGTTTTGTTTTCTAAGTACAAATAAGCCATCAAATTATTTTCTTGGTCGTGTTTTATTTCGTCATATTTCAAAAACACTTTTTTGCCTCGAAGTTTAGCAATCAAATATTCTTTGGCTTTTCCGTTGATTTCCGTATTTTGTTTAACACCAATCAGTCGAATAATCAAGTCATTGTTTAATTTTATCAATTCGGGGCTAATGATTTCTTTGACAGAAAAAAAATCTTCTCTTTTGCCTGTACTCTCTGCATCTAATTTTGAGCCATATTGTATTTTTTTAACATCAATTTTTTTGTCTAATTTGTGCGTATCCACAAATTTGTAAGGTAATAAATCTATTTTGCTTTGAAAATCAGTATTTAGTTCTTCTTGCTTGGTAACTTCCGTTTCAGAAATTGCAAAGGCATCATTTCCCCCAACTCGCTCTTTAATAATAGGAATAAATTCGGGATTTATTTCGTAACCAATAGAATTTCTGTCCAACATTTTCGCCACATATGCCGTAGTACCGCTACCCATAAAAGGGTCTAAAACAGTTTCGTTTGGAAATGAAAACATTTTAATCAAACGCTTGGGTAATTCTTCTGGAAACATAGCCAGATGTTTGTCTTGTCTCGCACCCGAAAAATACCAATGACCATTAAAATAGGTGTTCCATTCCTCGTTTGTCATGGCAGAGTTTGCCTTTTGTTCAATCGTTGGTTTTGGTGCGTTTCCTTGTTTTTTGAATAATAAAATATACTCAAAATCAAGTTTTACGATGCCGTTTCTTGGATGCGGAAAACTGCCCATTATACTTGCACCACCCGTGGTGTTCATCGTAGTTGCTTTTTGCCAAATAATTGAACCCATAAAGTCGAACCCTATCATTTCGCAAAATTTAATAATTTCGCTATGAATTGGGATAATTTTGTAGCGACCGTAATACGTTGAGCGGGCAAATTGGTCGCCAATATTGATACACAAACGACAGCCATCATGTAACACTCTAAAACATTCCTGCCAAGTCAAATTTAGGTGATTGATATAGGTTTCATAGTCATCATGAAACCCAATTTGATTTTCAGTTCCATAGTCTTTGAGTTGCCAATAAGGTGGCGAAGTAACAATTAAATGAACACTTTTATCTTTGATTTCGCTCATTTGTCGGCTATCACCGTTGATAATTTTGTGTAATGTTTTGTTTGGCATTTTTATTCAATTTGAGCAACAAAGGTATTTCTTTTCTGTTAGTTTTTTGCCAATGATGTTGGCTTTTTAGGCTTGCAGGTAACTCCCAAATTTTGCCCCGCGAGCGTAGCGGAGGTACTGGCCATGCCCCCAGCTGGCATGATGGTAAAAACAATGATTGGTTTCAAAATGCAACTTGTTTTAGCTCGCCGTTTAGCACGTACCAACGCCAGCGTTTGCCGCCCCGCACATTCTTAAAATCGGGCATTGTTAGCTCGTCGTTGAGGGCATCGGTAAGTTCATAGACGGTTACGGCCTGGTTGGCAGCGTCCCAAGTGAGGGGTTTGTTGGGTTCACAGATTTCGGGTTTGGTGTTGGCGGCTTCCAAAAAATACGCTTTGCCACTGCCTACTACCACCGTTTTTCCCGTTTCAGAAATGCAGACAGCCGTTTTTTCGTCCACGCCAATGCCGCGCGGCAGTTGGTTGCGTTCTTTGAACAATCGCCCCAAAAACGCCACGTGTCGGCCTTGGCGGCTGCGCTGGTCGTAGTGCATATCGGTAATGAGATTTTTGAGAAGGCCAATTTGCAAGAAATCACTTTGTGTAAAAGTTATTTTTGGGTCAAACGGATTTCGGAGGGCTTCTTCGGAGGTAACGGTGCCGTTTTGTGCGTCAAAAAGGAGTTCTCCCAGAATAGCGCAGCCCGCGCTGGTGCCACCGATGGGTACTTTTTTGGTACTAATGAGGTAGTTGAGGGCATCTTCGACGGCAGTATCTTTCCAGAAATTGATGTAATTGGCTTGGTCGCCACCCGCAATAAACAGCATTTCGGCCTGTCGAATACGAGCTGCCACGCGGGGATTGTTGGCCAATTCTTTGGAATTAATCAACAGCGTTTCGACCGAGTTTACGTTCTGAAAATCATACAAATATTGGTTGTAACCCGTTGATCCACTGGCTCTAATCACCACCACATCGCCGCCTTTGGCGCGGTCTATCATCCAGCGCATGGCCTCGTCAACGTCGGTGCCACCGCCCATCAGCACGTAGCCGCTTTGGGTAGTTACGCGCACGTCGGCGGTGTCGCCCACGGTGCCAATCGAGGCGGGGTTTTTGGGAACAGCCACGGGTACAGGTGCAGGAGCGGGGGGCGTTTCTGACTGGCACGCGGCAACGAGTTGCAGACAGAAAAATACGGTAACGAATGAAAAATATTTCATTGGGGATGCGTTAATGACCTCGTTCATTTTTTAAACAAAACCTTGTTGTCGTAAGTAATTTTGCCAGTCGGTAATTAAATTTTTTTTCAGCACGCGCGGAAATTTGTGTTGGCCACCCATTTTGCCTTTTTGCTCCATCCAGCCATAAAAAATTGGGGCAGGCAGCACCGTAAGTTGTATTTCTTTGAGGGCGTGTTTGCGTTCTACGCCGTAGTCGTCGTTGAGGTGGTGGAGGTGGCCGTCAATTTTTTGGCAAAGCAGCGCGCTGTCCACCTCGTCGTCGGTACCGATGTACCAATGGTGGCCAAAAAGATTGCCGAGTTTGATGCCTGCGATGGTAAACTCTCGTACCGAAATACCCAATTCTGCCGCCGAGAGTTCTACGGCTTTGTTCATGTTTTCGACCGACAAATGCTCTCCGCAAAGACTCAAATAATGCTTGGTACGGCCCGTTATGACAATCTCCGCCTTGATTTTGTTCACAAACTTGATGGTGTCGCCAATGAGGTACCGCCACGCGCCCGCGCAAGTCGAAATGAGCAGGGCATATTCAGTGCCTTCTTCTACTTCGTCAATCATGAGTGTTTGGGGCTGGGCGATGAGGTTGCCGTCGTCGTCAAAATTTTGCTCGTTAAAAGGCACAAATTCAAAGAAAATGCCACTGTTTAGGGCGAGTTGCATTCCTTCGGCATCGGGCCTATTTTGGTACGCAATGAAGCCTTCGGAGGCCAGATAAGTGTCTATGTAAACGAGCGGTCGGCCCAGCAGTTTCTCAAAACCTGCTTTGTAAGGTTCAAACGACACGCCACCGTGCCCAAAAACCGACAGATTGGGCCACACGTCGTGAATATTGTCAAGGTTGTAGCGTTCAATGATGCGCTCCATCACAATTTGCAGCCAAGCGGGTACGCCCGCCAAAAAACCAATGTCCCAGGCGGGGGCTTCTTCCACAATTTTTTCAAGTTTTTCTTCCCAGTCGCGCATGCGGGCTATTTCGCGCCCAGGTTTGTAATACGCCTGAAACCAAAACGGAATTTGTTTGGCGTTGATGCCGCTCACGTCGCCCATGAGCTGGCCTTCGCCGTGCTGCACCAAGTCGGTACTGCCACCGAGCATTAAAAAACCCTTTTCGTACAAATTGGCGGGGAGCTGCGGGTAATTTCCCAACGAAATGATTTGCCGAATGCTGGTTTTTTGAAAAGCCTTCGACATGGATTTAGTAATGGGTATAAATTTGGAGGCCGCATCTGAGGTGCCAGAACTCAACGCAAAATGCTTGACGCGGCCTGGCCAGGTTACATTTTTCTCGCCGTTGCGGGCTTTTTGCCACCATTCGCGGTACATTTTTTCGTAGTCGTGAACGGGTACAATGGCCTTAAAGCGTTCATAATACGCCTTGCTGTCGTCGTAAATGGCCAGTTTTAGTATTTCTTCAAATCCGTATTTCTCACCAAACTGCGTAAAACAAGCCTTCGACAGCAGTTTGCTGAGGGTCTTTTTTTGCAACTTAGCGGGGTTCAGTTTTTTGAGTTGAAGCCGCGCACTTAGTTTTATACTTCCTTTCAGTAAACTCCCCAGAATAGCCATACAATTTTGATTAAGTACTTACTCGTAATTGTTTGTAATTACAGTAATTTGTTGTAATTGCCCGCATCGGCGCGGGGCCGCCCGTGCGGTCCGATGTTTATCAATTTGTTATTGCCAAATTACCCTTTATTGCAAATCAAAAATAATATAATGGCGGCGGCCAACCGCACGGGCGGCCCCGCGTCGCAGCGGCGAACCGCCTATTTCTGCCCAACTACTTACAAATTCCACTGTTTGAGTGTTTGAACGGTTTCGACGGCGGTCAAATTGTACTGACACGGCACCACCGATACATAGTTGTGGGCCAGGGCCCACTCGTCGGTAGCTTGGTTTTCTTTTTCAAAATTAACAAAACTACCCGTCATCCAGTAGTAATGCCGTCCGTAGGGGTCTTGGCGTTCTTCAAAATCTTCTTGCCATTTGGCGTTGGCTTGTTGGCAAATTTTAATACCCGCAATGGCATTGGCCGAGTACGCGGGAATATTGACATTCAGCGCAATACCTTTTGGAATGCCTTTTTGCAGCACAGCCTGCGCAATCTGTTTAATAAACGGACGCGCGTGGGCAAAATGGGCGGTAGGCGAAAAATCGCAAAGCGAAAAACCAATGGACGGCAACCCCTCGATGGCCCCTTCAATGGCCGCCGACATGGTGCCCGAATACAGCACATTGACCGACGCATTGCTGCCGTGGTTGATGCCGCTCACCACCAAGTCGGGGGTGCGGTCTTTGAGTACCCAGTGTTTGGCCAGCTTTACGCAGTCGGCGGGCGTACCGCTGCACTCGTAGGCGGCTACGTTGTCAAAAATTTTGGACGGGTACAAGCGCAGCGGCTCACCGATGGTGATGGCGTGGCCCATACCCGACTGCGGGCTGTTGGGAGCTACTACTACTACTTCGCCGAGTTCTTGCATTATTTCTACCAATGTTCTGATTCCCAGTGCAGTTATGCCGTCGTCGTTGCTAATTAAAATAAGTGGATTTGATGCTGACATGAGTGATTTTGAGCAATATATTGTACTTTTGAAAATTCAAAGTTACGTACATTCAACCAAACTTTAGCACGATTTTTATTGCTTTCAACATGACCATTCAATTTAATAATCCACGGATTCGGTCGCGTTTTAGCGTTGGCGACCGCGTGCGGGTGCATATTACAACACTTTACAAAAAGCCACCCTACGAAACCATTGAGGGCAAGGTATATTTGGTACGGGCGGAGTTTCCGTTGTTTTATACCACCGAACCAAACCACGTACAAACCATCGAAGACGTGGCGTTTAGGTACGGTGTGCAGCCCGACACGGCGCAGTTTGCGGCCATGAAAGACGTAGAAAATGAACTCTACGACTTGACCGAAGACTATTTGGAAGAGATTTGAGAAGGTTTGTGGTTTTGCGCATTCAAAGACCACGTTTGTTGTTCTGTGTAGTCTTTGAATACGCGTAGTTTGTTGTTGGTGGCAAGCATATCGCAGCACTCTACGAATTATAAGTTTCAACTTGCTGACATTTGCTTTTCACCCCAACTTTTCATTTGACTAATAAACGGAATTAATTCTTTTCCTGTTTCGGTAAGTGAATATTCAACTTTTGGTGGAACTTCTAAATAAACTTTTCTTGTAATTAGTTCATCAGCTTCCAGTTCTTTTAGTGTTTGGGTAAGCATTTTTGGTGTAATACCCACTATTGTCCTCTTTAATTCACCGTATCTCATTAAGCCATCTCTCAATACCCATAAAATTCGCCCCTTATACTTTCCGCCGATTCTTTGAAATGCGTAATCAACAGCACAATATGCCTTTTGAGTATTTTTTTTCATTTTTTTAAATTTAAACCATTGATAATCAGTTTTACTATGTTTTTAGTATGTAGCCTACTTTATTGTATGTACTTGCTGCAAAGGTATTGAATACTTTTATTTGCAAAAACTTTACATACAATAAATCAGAAAAAATCATGAATGCATCAATCAAAAGAGTACTGTATTTTCCAGTTACTAAAATTATCGTAGGAATTAGCGTTCCATTTTCACTATTCGTAGTAATTCAAAACTTTGTATTAAAACCATTTTTTTATAGCATTATTCAAGATAAAAGTATTGCTGACCCAATTATTATTTTTATTTCTTGTGTAGTATTATTAGTTAGCTATTACTATTTATTCCGTTTTTATGATGAAAGAAAAATAACAGAATTATCTGTAAAACATTTACCCAAAGAAATGTTTGGGGGTTTTATTTTTGGTTTTTTGTCAATTTCATTATTTATTTTCATTTTATATTTATTAGGATACTATCGTGCCATTAGCATTACCACTACTCACTACTCAGCAAGGTTTTTCACTGTATTACTATTTGCTGGAATAGTTGAAGACTTATTTCATAGAGGGCTAATCGTAAGGGTGATAGAAAATTGGTTAGGTACTCACGTAGCTATTGTAATTGCAATGTTGGTAGAATTACAACACATTTCTAACCCCAACACAAACCTTTTTGATCTTTTTTTATATTTGATTTGGGGGTTTACGATGGCAATGATGTTCATCTATACCAAAAGAATATGGCTACCTTATTTCTTCCACATAGGCTGGAATTTTGCTCAGCCTTTTTATGGTTCAAATCTCACAGGGCTAAATGATATGGGCAGTATCATTCAATCAGAATTTACAGGTCCTGAACTATTAACAGGTGGTGCATTTGGAATTGAAAATTCAATTTTCACTTTATCTTTTTTACTATTTATTGGGATGACATTTTATTATCTAACCCAAAAAGAGGGCAAAATTGTAAAAGGCAAACTGTTTAAAAGATGAATTTAAAAGATATTGTTCTGCGTAGTCTTTGGCTATGCAGGAGCGTCGCGCGGTCTCCGACCGCACCAAAGTTGATGACTCCAAATTGACATTTTTTTATCTCAGAACAAGGGCGCAGTCAGAAAAAGCGTATATTACACAACCAAGTGATGCTGATGATTCTGGGTTAATTAAATTTTGATGTTTTGAGACAAAAATTCAATGATGAAGGTACTTTAAGCAATACGAAAGAAGGCATAACAGGCGTTTGGCAAAAAAGTGGGTTTAGCAACGACTAATAAAATGACAAATAGAAAACTTATCAAAACCACAGGGAAAATTTTAGTCAACCAAAAGGCTGAAAACGTGTTTGATTTCTTTGCTAATCCAAGCAACGACAATTTGTGGAGAACAGAAATAAATAAATCAACACTCAATGGCCTGTTGCAATTGGGAGTAACCATTTCTGAATATTCTTATTTGTCAAAAAAAGCACCCAACAATTTGATAGAACTAAGGTGTATTCATTTTGACAAAAACAAACTTGCAATTTTTGAAACACCCAACAATGCTAAATTTTACATAAAAAGCCAACGACAAGTAAATAGGGCTACCGCACCAAAATAGGGGATTTTGTTAGATTTTGTATTTTTGTGGTATGAACTTACAAAAACATTTCACAGAAGTCAAAGATTTTCGAGTA
>REAB01000178.1 GCA_004293645.1 Cytophagia bacterium
ATTCATTCATTCATTCATTCATTCATTCATTCATTCATTCATTCATTCATTCATTCATTCATTCATTCATTCATTCATTCATTCATTCATTCATTCATTGACCTCTCACTACAAACTCCGCCGTTGGCAGCGGGGCGACGAAGCCTCGCTCGTTAAGTATGCCAACAATTACGATATTTGGCGCAACGTACGCGACGGTTTTCCGCACCCTTACACTTGGGAAAACGCCCACGAATGGATAAAAATATGTGAACGCGAAGAAACGGCAACTGTCTTGGCCATTGAAATAAACGGCGAGGCCGTGGGCGGCGTGGGTATTGTTCCTCAGAAAGATATTTATCGAAAAAACGCCGAAATAGGCTATTGGCTGGGCGAACCGTTTTGGGGGCGCGGCATCATGACCGCCGCCGTGGTCGAAATGTGCGCCTACGCTTTTGCACATTTCGACATTCAACGGCTCTACGCAGGCGTATTTGAATACAACATCGCCTCCATGCACGTACTCAAAAAAGCGGGTTTTGAACAAACCAGCGTATTCAAAAAATGGCTATTTAAAGAAGGGAAATTTTGGGACAACCATTGGTTTGTAAAAGAACGAACCAAGTAGAAAATGGTTAAAAGTGTACTTTAATGAAAAATATATAAACCCGCTCTTACCCATGAAACCCCGTCATTTCTTTTTTATTGTGGGCCTCTTGCTGGCCAATGTTGCCCAAGCCCAGCCCGCCGAACGTCCGATTAAAATAATGGTAGCTCCCGACCACGCCGATTGGCACTACAAAGTGGGCGAAAACGTCAAGTTTACCATCTCGGTTTTTCAGAACGGTAACTTGCTCAAAAACAGCTCAGTACGATACGAAATTGGGCCCGAAAAAATGACTCTTACCAAGCGCGACTCGATGTTGCTCGCCACGGGCACCACCACCGTAGAAGGAGGAAGTCTGAAAACGGCGGGTTTTTTGCGTTGCGTGGCCGTGGTAAAAGTAAACGGCAAAGAATACCGTGGCTTGGCAACAGCAGGCTTTGAACCCGAAAAAATTGTTCCCGCCGTAGAAAACCCCGCCGACTTTGTGGCCTTCTGGGACCAAGCCAAAGCCGACCTCGCCAAAATACCGATTGATGCCCGCCTAACGCTACTGCCCGAACGCTGCACCGAAACCGTGAACGTGTATCACCTCAACCTGCAAAACTTCCGCGAGGGCGTGCGGTTGTACGGCATCTTGTGCGTACCCAAAAAAGAAGGCAAATATCCCGCCCTGCTCAAAGTGCCAGGCGCGGGCGTACGACCTTACTACGGCGACGTAAAAATGGCCGAAAAGGGCATCATTACGCTCGAAATCGGTATTCATGGTATTCCTGTTACCATGGACCAGCAGGTTTATAACGACTTGGGGGCGGGCGCACTCAACGCCTATCCCACCAACAACCTCGACAACCGCGACCGCTATTATTACAAAAGAGTCTATCTGGGCTGCGTGCGGGCCAACGATTTCTTGGTAAATATGCCCCAATTTGATGGCAAAAATTTAGCCGTTACGGGCGGAAGCCAGGGCGGTGCACTCGCCATTACAACGGCTGCGCTCGACCCGCGCGTCAAGTGGCTGGGCGCATACTACCCCGCCCTGGCCGATATGGCAGGCTACTTGCAAAACAGGGCTGGCGGCTGGCCGCATATTTTCGACAAAAATAACCCGCACCACCACACGCCCGAAAAAATCAAAACGGCTTCTTACTACGATGTCGTCAATTTTGCGCGGCTGCTCCAAGTGCCTGGCTATTATTCGATGGGCTTCAACGATGAGGTTTGTCCGCCTACTTCGATGTACGCGGCTTTCAACGTGATAACCGCCCCCAAAACTGCCGACTTATTTCTCGAAACAGGCCACTGGACTTACCCCGAAGAAGTAGAAAAAATGAACAACTGGCTCGTGCAACAACTCAAAGGAATGTAAAAATCGGTTTTAACCTCCGCCCAAAATGCTACGGTTGTTTTATTTCAATCACCGTTTTTAGTACTACATTTGTGTTTACTTTTGTCATTAATTAATGGACGAATTTCCGCTACATACAACCGCCTCTTTTGGCGAACGGCCTCCCTGGCGCAACATCATGCTGCTGTTTGGGTTTATTCTGTTGGGTATGTCGGTGGGCAATTTGGTGAGCCTCCTTGTTGTGATGCTCCTGAGTCAGTTTTCTACGCCACTTGGCATGGACGACTTGCCCGAAATGTTCAAAAATCCAGCTCGTTTTCCCCATGCTTGGGCATACATTATGATCAAT
Source organism: Cytophagia bacterium (assembly GCA_004293645.1). Classification (GTDB taxonomy): domain Bacteria; phylum Bacteroidota; class Bacteroidia; order Cytophagales; family Spirosomataceae; genus REAB01. The sequence goes on from REAB01000178.1 coordinate 2,281, forward strand.
CAAGCATTGGTACACTTGTTTACTTTCTTGATACCCAGTTTGTTATATTGGAATTGGTCTGAACGACACCAAATAGTGCGGTTTATTCGCAGGCCCTGGCCTTCGTTGCCGGTCTTGGGTTTGTGTTTCTTAGTCATTGTAGGATTCATGCCTTTCAACGGTTGGATTATTGAGTGGAACAGCCAATTGGCATTGCCCGCTGGGTTAGACCGCATCGAAAAATGGATGCAACTCAAAGAAAACGAGTTGGGAATTTTAAGCCATTTTTTGATGAACTTTGACCAAATAGGTCAGTTAGCGATTGCTTTGCTGGTGGTTGCCGTTATTCCTGCCTTGGGCGAAGAAGTGCTGTTTCGGGGCATTATTCAGCGAAAAATTTACAACAAAACGGGCGACATGCACGCCGCTATCTGGGTGTCGGCTATTTTATTTAGTGGCATTCACTTCCAATTTTACGGTTTTGTGCCGCGTATGTTGCTGGGGGCTATGTTTGGCTATTTATACGCTTGGAGCCACAACCTCTGGGCCCCCATTTTTGGGCATTTTATCAACAATGGCTTCACTATTTTGATGCTTTTTTTGCAGCATCGCGGGCTTATTGACTTAGATATTGAGTCGAAACAGTCATCGGTGTCGTGGTTGGGGGCGGCGGCTTCGTTGCTGCTTACCGCTGTGTTGTTGTTCAATCTAAAAAAAATAGCCCAACGGGCTTCTTTTAGCTACGATGGTGCTTGACAACTGGCTCAAAATATACGAAACACCCTTTGCGCATCAGGCCGAAATAATGCAGGGATATTTAGAACAACAAGACATTGCGGCGGTTATTATCAACAAACAAGACAGCAGCTACCACTTTGGAAGGTACGAATTGTATGTTTCGCTGAAAGATGGTATCATTGCCCAAACTATTATTGCGAATGAAATCTCGTTTGAATAACTTTTCTAATTTACAACAACGCATCATTGCGGGACTGGCGGGAGCGGTCGGTATTGTTGCAGCCATTTTGTACAGCGAATGGAGCTTTTTGGTGGTATTTTGCCTCATTGGAGCCATGACCCAGATGGAGTTTTATCGGTTACTTGGCTTAGATGGTAGCCAGCCGCTCACTTATTATGGTACGGCCTGCGGCGTTTTTATCAATGTCATTACTTTTTTAATCGAAAAAGACCTCATCGGATTTCGCAACTACTTCTTAATCAGCCCGTTAGTAACAATTATATTTTTTATAAAACTCTACAAAAAGAAAGATTTAAAGCCTTTCATGAACATTGCCTTTACGTTTTTGGGCATTATTTACGTCGGAATTCCTTTTTCGTTGCTCAATGTACTGGCACTGCGGGGCAATGTTTACAACTACGAAATCATATTGGGCAGCCTGTTGTTGCTTTGGGCCAGCGACGTGGGAGCTTATTTTGCGGGTACTTACTTTGGCAAACGAAAACTTTTTGAGCGTGTATCGCCCAAAAAATCGTGGGAAGGAGCCATCGGCGGGGCGTTTTCGGCGGCTATTATTGCCTTTGGACTGGGCGTTTATTTTGAGAGTCATCGCCCGTGGGAGTGGTACTGCATTGGCGCGTTGATTGTGGTAGCGGGTACACTCGGCGACCTGGTGGAGTCGCTTTTTAAGCGCAGCATCGCCATCAAAGATTCGGGGAGCAGTATTCCAGGGCACGGCGGTTTTTTAGACCGTTTCGACGGGCTTTTGCTTTCTGCACCTTTTATTGTAACTTTCGTCAAGTTGTTTTCTCAGTCGTGGTAGGGTAAGTAGTTGAGTAAAATTTGGCGGTACGCCGCTGCGATTATATTATTTTTGATTTGTAATAAAGAGTAATTTGGTAATAACAAGTTGATAAACAGACAATTACAACAAATTACTGTAATTACAAACAATTACGAGTAACTACTTATCATAAGTTTATATCAGTTTGTGGCGTATGAACGTTTGGAATAAAATGAAAAAGTTACACAAAAAAATGAACGGCATACAAGGTTTTGCGATACTGGTGGCGTTGTTGTTGCTGTCTTTGGTTGGCACAAGTAATGAGGCGCAAGCGCAAGGCCAGCAAAAAACCGTCATCTTCAACGGGCGCGTGGTAGGCGGGAAGGCCGCCCAGACGCTGTCGCGTACTTATATCTTCATTCCACGGGCTGGCCGTGGTACGGTAGCCGACGAGGGTGGCTATTTTTCGATTCCTGTTTTTCCTGGCGACAGCATCACGTTTTCATTTTTGGGTTATCATCGGCAGTTTCACATTGTGCCGCGCCGTTTAGAAGATCAGTCGTATTCGGCCATTATAATGATGAAAGAAGACGTGCAAACGCTCGCCGAAGTAAAGGTGTACCCCTACTCTACCGAAGAAGAATTTAAGAAGGCGTTTATTGCCATGAAACTGCCCGACGAAATGGAGCGCGAAAACCTTGAGAAAAGCACCAACCGCGATTATTTGTTGATGATGGCCGCCGCCGCACCAATGGGGGCCATGGGCAATTACCGCAATTACATGGACCAGCAACTATTTGGCCGCGAAAGCATGGCCAATAGAAATTTTATCGGAGCGGTGCCTTTTTTTAGCCCGTTTGCGTTGCTAAATCTTTATAAATCAATCAAAAAAGGGGAGTTGAAAAAGAAAGAATACCGCCAAATTTTAAACGCCACTCCCCGCGAAAATCTATCAAGGCAAGATTTTTTGAATAAACAAAAGTGAGCAGTATAGAGGCTCCCTACTACATCACACTTCTATCAATAACTACCTGTAAATCTGCCTCTTATAAATCAATTGCGGTAATACAGGCGTTGGACAAGAGAACTTCGCTCGTTCACTTGGCCAACGGAGCGCGTGTTACACACGCCGTTGAACGCCGAGAACCGCACGGGCGGCCCCGTCCGCTGCGCTTCGTCCCCGTCGTACAGCGGCGTGTTTACGCAGTGTTTTTGCTTATGATTTCGCTGCGCTCAATCAACGCAAAAACACTGCGTAAACACGCGCTCCGTTGTGTACTATGCTCCGAGCGACCGTACTAAATTTCAACCGACCTTAAACCCAACCGATTTTTTTATTAACTTTGCATTATGAATTATTGGACAGAACTTAGCATCGAATACGCAAATCAAAGGTCATATCTTGATGACCTTTGATTTGCGTATATCCAACAATTCCTGATGGAATAAGAGAGATTAATACAGAACGTTGGGCAAATATTGAAATCGCTTTTAACAAAAAAGACAATGAATTACTTATAAAAGAGTTCTTGAAACTCGACCTTTTTCCAATAAAAGACAGTTATGTTGCTTATCTGAAACGAGATGCGACTTCTATTTTAAGAAATCCAAAAACCATAAATAGAATTTGTGGTCGCATTTATGAAATGGGACTTGATAAAATATTTGAGCGTTGTAGCGAACCAAAAGAAACAAACAGACAAATTGGTCCGTTTTTTAGACGTTGGACAAATAGCAAGGCGTTAGGAATTCAACCAGTATCATTAGAAGACTTTAAAAATTCTAACCAAGATGCGATTTTGAATGGAAGCGACAAACAATTAATGGATTTTGCTTCCGCGGAATTAAATTACAAACATCCAAAAGGACTTGATTTTATTGGTCGTTTTAATGATAAATATGTGATTGGCGAGGCTAAATTTTTAACAGATTTTGGCGGACATCAAAATGCACAATTCAACGATGCAATTAGTACAGTAGAAAGTAAAGATATAAAAGCCATTAAAGTTGCAATTCTTGATGGTGTTTTATACATTAAAGGAAATAATAAAATGTACAAGGACATCACTACCAAGTACAAAGAATTGAACATAATGAGCAGTTTAGTATTGCGTGAATTTTTATACCAAATCTAAATTCTATGCAACTAAACTACTCAAATAAGAGAACGGAAACAGAAATATTTAATAGTATTCCTGATATTGAATTAGAGCAAATTAATTCAAGTAAAAACCCTAATTTGTTAATTCAAGCCAATAACTTAGTTGCCTTAAAACAACTGATTACCAAACATAATTTGGCAGGAAAAATAGATTTAATTTATATTGACCCACCATTTGCAACCAATAACACATTTACAATTACCAATGGAAGAGCAAGTACAATTAGTAATTCTTCAAATGGAACAGTTGCTTATACAGACACTTTAAAAGGGTTTGAATTTATAGAATTTATTAGAGAAAGATTAGTTTTATTAAAAATGTTACTCTCGGACAAAGGTTCTATTTATTTGCATATTGATTATAAAATTGGACATTACGTAAAAATTGTGATGGACGAGATTTTTGGTATTGAAAATTTTAGAAATGACATAACAAGAGTAAAATGTAATCCTAAAAATTTTGCTCGTAAAGGCTATGGCAATATGAAAGATATGATTTTGTTTTATTCAAAATCGGACAACTTAATTTGGAACGAACCAAAAACGCCTTATACCGAAGAGGACAAACTAAAACTTTTTCCAAAATTAGAAAAAGGCAGACGTTATACAACTATTCCTTTACACGCACCAGGTGAAACGCAAAATGGTAAAACTTCGCAAGCATTTAAAGGGATTTTGCCACCACAAGGAAGACATTGGCGAAGCGAAGTTGCAGTTTTGGAACAATGGAACAACGATGGACTAATTGAATGGAGCGACAAAGGAAATCCAAGAAAAAAAATATATTTAGACGAACAAGAGGGAAAACGAATGCAAGATATTTGGGAATTTAAAGACCCACAATATCCTGTTTATCCGACAGAAAAAAATGCCGATTTATTAGACATTATCGTTAAAACTTCAAGCAATGAAAACAGTATTATTTTGGACTGTTTTGCAGGTTCTGGAACAACTTTAAAATCGGCACAGACAAACGGTAGGCAATGGATTGGAATTGACCAATCGGACGAAGCTATTAAAGCAATAATTACAAAATTAGACACCGTTGAAGGCAATCTTTTTGTGAAAAAATCAGATTATAGACTACTTGCTGAACAAAAGCACAGCACACAACAAGGTATTGCCAAGAGCGGGGCTGAAGGAATTCTATTGAACATTGGTGCAAAAACAAACATTAGTAATTCTATTGAAGTTGAGTGCTAAAATGCCCCACCATAGCCAATACCCGACCGTTAGCGGCAACCGCAGAGCAACATTTTGCATAAAATCAAGAGGCATGACCAAAACTATACTTTTCTGTGCTTCTTACTGATTTATAACATCTGCAACAGTCAAGTTATTGACATGCACATGCACGGTTATACAGAATATGTAAAGACAGGAAAAATTAAAATTTTTGGAGAAGTAATGGCTGTTTACAAAGGCAAAACACTTGCAGACTCAAGCTATCAACCTTATTTAGCCATTTGTGAAAAATACGGAATTCCTGTTGCCTATCATTCTGGCGGCAGTTTTCCCAATGCCCAACAATTTGAGTGGCCAAAATATAGAATAACTTTAGGCGACCCTTTCTTGATTGAAGAGGTTTTAGTGAAGTACCCAAAATGGCACTTCATCTTTGAATTTACGAGATCCACCGTTGGCATGAGACGCATTAACGTTAATTAACCTTATTGCAAGGACTTTTAACCTACTTCCAAAAAAGCAGCGCGTAGATTTGTGGCATGATTAAAATCTATAACAGCCATGAATTTTGAATGTCCAGCTACACAAAGAGGGGAAAATAAAAAGACTTTCCTCTCTTTGTTCCTTTTCTCCTTTACGCTTTGTACGCTACACTTTCCCCTTCTATCGTTTGCCCAAAAAATAACCTTCAAAGGCAGCGTTCGAGATACGGCCAATCTCCCTTTGGAAGGAGCAACCGTGATGCTCATGGACCCCAAAGATTCTTCGCTCGTTACCTTTGGGCGGTCGCAGAGTGGCGGTAATTTTGAACTCAAAAATCTGGACCGTCAGTCGTATATTCTAAAAATTACCTTCGTTGGCCTTCGTCCGTACAGCCAACTGATCCAGCCTACCGATGGCGATTTGGGCGAGATTAAGATGCAGGCCATTGCCAAAGATTTGAACGAAGTAGTAATCCGTGGCGAGCGCAGCCCTGTTACCATCAAAGCCGATACGATTGAGTACAACGCCGATTCTTTTAAAGTGCAACCCAACTCCGTGGTAGAAGATTTGCTCAAGCGGCTGCCTGGCGTAGAAGTGGCCCGCGACGGTACTGTAAAAGCCCAGGGGCAAGAAATAAGGCGCGTAACAGTGGACGGCAAAGAGTTTTTTGGCCGCGACCCCAAGTTGGCCACCAAAAACCTCCCCGCCGATGCCGTGGATAAAGTGCAGGTTTTTGACCGAAAATCTGACCAAGCCCAGTTTACGGGCATTGACGACGGCCAACGCGAAAAATCTATTAACCTCACGCTCAAAGAAGACAAGAAAAAAGGGGCGTTTGGCAGCGTCAATGCGGGCGCGGGGCCAGATAACCGCTATTCGACCCGCGCCAGCATCAATCGTTTTAGCAAAACCAAACAGCTTTCGTTTTTGGGCATGGGCAACAACGTCAATCAGCAAGGTTTTTCCATTAGTGATTACATGAATTTTTCGGGTGGTATGCAGCGCATGATGGCGGGCGGTGGACTGCGTATTCAAATCAACGCGGGCGAAGACAGCCCCATTCCGCTCAACGTGGGTGGGCGCAACAATGGCTTTGTGCGCTCGTGGGGGGGAGGACTCAACTATAACAACCAAATAAACAAAAAGACCGACTTGCAGAGCAATTATTTCTTCAACGACCTCAGCCAAGTTATTGACCGTGAGGTAAATCAAGAAACTTTTTTACCAAACGGCTCTTTCAAAACCCAACAAAACACCAACCAAACGACCCAAAACACCACGCATCGCGCCAATATTACGCTCGACCACAAGATTGATTCGCTGAACTCGCTCAAATGGACAAACAATGTAAGCTATGCCAGCAATGTGGCCCAGACGGGCAACAGCAGCCGTTCTTTCAACCAAAATGGACTGCTTACCAACGACGGTACGCGGCAGTCGTTTTCTAAGGGCAACAATTGGCGCGTGAACTCAGAGTTGCTTTGGCGGCACAAATTTCACAAAAAAGGCCGCACGCTGTCCACCAATTTTACGTTGGGCATGGACCAAAACGACCGCAACGGAACGCTAAACGCCATCAATGGTTTTTATGGCGCAAACCAGCAACAGCTACGCACCGACACCCTTCGCCAAACCAATACCCAAGCCAACAGTCGCCTCAACTATGGCCTCACGGCATCTTTTACCGAGCCTTTGGGCAAGCGCAAGTTTTTGGAACTCAACTACGCGCTGCAACAGTCGCGCAACGATGTGAACCGACAGGTATTTGACGTAAACCAAGAAAGCCGAATGCCGCGTTTCAACGCCTTGTTGAGCAATCAGTTTCGCAACAATTTTACCTATCAGCGGGGTGGGTTAAACTTTAGATTGGCCGAAAAACTGTATAATTTTTCGGCAGGGTTGAGCTTGCAGCAGTCAAAATTGGAAGGTGATTTGATTTTACAAAAAACCCAAATTAACCGCACATTTGTAAATCTGTTGCCCAATGCCCGCTTTAAGTATGATTTTGGCAGTTCGCGTAACCTAAATCTTACTTACGACACCGACGTGCGCGAGCCAAGTATTCAGCAACTTACGCCCATTGTGGACAACAGCGACCCGCTCAATATCGTACTCGGCAACCCCAATCTGCGCCCCGAATACAGCCACCGAACCAATTTCAATTTTCATCATTTCAATCAGTTGTCGTTTAGTAATTTTATGGTTTTTGCCGATCTTGTTTATACTACTAACAAAATTGCCAATGGCCAGCAAATAGACGACAAATTGGTGCGGACTTATCAACCCGTAAACGTCAAAGACGATTACATGGTCAATGCCAATATTTCCAAAGGATTTAGGATAAAGTCCATTGGAACACGGGTGAATATTTCTACAAATTTGCTGCTCAATCGGGGAATTACGCCCATCAATGGGGTGAACAACCTCACCCGTCGCTTCGAAAGCCGCAACACACTTCGCTTGGAGTATCGTTACAAAGAAGCCATTGACCTGTCGGCGAGTGCCGCTATTGCTTACAACCAAACGGCTTATTCGCTCAATAGTGCTTTGAATCAGTCGTTTGTCAATCAAAATTATGATGTAGAAGGCAATTTCAAGTTGTCGAAAACAGTAAGTCTAAACACTGCCCTCGATTATTCGATTTACAACTTTGCGGCCTCTTCGTTCAACCAGCGCGTGCCGCTTTGGAACGCTTCAATCTCTCAATTTTTGCTAAAAAACAAGCGGGGTGAGCTAAAATTATCGGTGGTGGACTTACTCAACAAAAACGTGGGTATCAGCCGCAGCGCACAAATGAATTTCCTTCAAGACGAGCGTATCCGCTCGCTTGGCCGCTATTTTCTGCTTTCTTTTACTTACAATTTAAAAGGTTTGGGTGGAATGCCGTCGGGTGCAGTGAAGATAATACGTCAAAATTAAATCAACTTAAATTTTTGTAACCAAATGAAAAAGAACATTTTAGTATTATTTTTGAGCGTTGGCTCATGGTTCACGGCCTTTGGCCAGCAAAACGAAGGCATTGTGGCCTACGACCAAAAAATAAACATGCACAAGCGCATCACCGACGAGTCTATGAAGGCCATGATTCCTGAGTTTAGAACCAACAAAATGCAGCTCATTATGCGCGGTGGGGAGTCGGTTTTTAAAGCCGCCGAGCAAGCCAACGAAGAAACCGAAAGTGCGTCGGACAATGGCAACGGTACGACGATGCGCATCGTTGTCAAAGCCCCCCAAAGCGAAACCTACCGCAACTCCGGCACCCAACAATTGATAGAACTGCGGGAGCTGGCAGGACAAAAATTCCTGATTGAAGACACCCTGCGCCGCAGCCCGTGGAAACTCACGGGCGAGCGTAAAAAAATACAGGGCTACGATTGTATGCAGGCCATTTATACGAGCAAAGCCAACAATCAACCCATTGTAGCGTGGTTTACGGAAGCTATTGCGGTGTCAAGCGGGCCTGCCAATTATGGTGGTTTACCTGGTTTGATTTTGGAAGTGAACATCAACGACGGTGATATGGTGTATCTTGCCCAAAAAATTGAATTTAAAAAACTTGCTGAGGGCGCTTTGAAAGTGCCGTCGGGAGGTAAAAAAATAACCGATGCGGAGTTTACCAAAAAACGTGATGACTACATGAAAGAGATGAACATGTCAGGCGGCGGTGTCAGAATTATTAGAAATTAGAATAATACACTTTTGTCATTCCGACGACCATATTTTGTCATTCCGAATTTTGTCATTCCGACGAAGGAGGAATCTAAAACGCAGACTTAGATTCCTCCTTCGTCGGAATGACAAAAGTATAGTTTTTGATACACTAAAATTCGGCACCTTATTTTCAAATAATTCCTTAATTAGGCGTTTTTTTTAGAAGAACGAAATAATGCCAAACACAAAACATTCATCTCCTTTTTCTTTAAAAATGGGAGGGCTTTTGATAGCCGTCAGTATGCTTTTACTGACGGCCTTTCAAGGGTTTTGGTTGTATAAAGAATACAACGAACAAAAGAATGTTCTGCAAAAAGAAACCGATATTTTGTTCAGAAACACCGTGCAAGCGTTGGAAGAGGCGGCATTTCAAAAGCAGATTGCAGTACCGATGCAGCGGTACGCAAAAACTGTTGATTTAGAGGAAGTTAAAAGAAAAAATACACCCAAAAAAGTAAAAAATACCCCGCGCTTTGTTGCAAAAATAGACAGTACGGTTTCGCCCCAAATCCAACTCGTGGACGTTTTGAAAACTGCCAATCCCAGCGATATTCAAGCGATAAAAATGAGCAAAGTTGGCAATGTAAACACCATGACTTTTACAGTGAACGATACTGCATCACCGCAGCGAAAAAAGGTGGTACTTGTTATGAAATCCTTCCCTCAAACCGATACCATACGGCAGCTTCTTGGAAAAATAGCACGGATAGTGATGATTAACCGAAGCAAAAACGACAGTCTTAAAACGCCACAAAAAGAGCCAGTGCAAGATTTTAAAATGTCGTTTACGGTAAAACAAAACTCAGAAAAACCCACCGAGAAGGGTGTCAAACCAGCCAACGACCAACTGTTTATTAATCTTTCAGAAAAAGATTCGCTTAAAGTCAAGGACATTGCGGGAGCGTACAAGCAGAAACTTCAAACAGCAGACATTCCGTTGGCGTTTGAAATACAGCGTACGCTTTCTAAGAAAATTAAAAATCAAACAGGCAGCATTTTGCCAGGTTTGGCTACGTCGTCGGTGGCAACTTCCATACCGATTGGCCGTAGTTTTACGGCCATTTTTCCTGATTATGGGGGTTATTTGTTCAAAAAAATCATTCCTCAGGGGCTTTTTTCTTTCTTTTTGCTGGCCATTGTGGGTTTGGCTTTTGGGGCTATTTTTCGTAATCTTCAACAACAACGCCGCCTCACGCAACTCAAAAACGATTTTATCAGCAATGTTACCCACGAACTCAAAACGCCCATTGCCACCGTCAGCGTAGCCATTGAAGCGTTGCAGAATTTTGGCGTGGCCCAAAATCCGCAACAGACCAAAGAATATTTGGATATCTCCAAAAATGAACTCAACCGCCTGACTTTGTTGGTAGATAAAATCTTGAAAATGGCCACTTTTGAGCAGCAAGGACTGGATTTGAATCGTGAGCCACTAAACATGACCGAATTGGTGCAGCAAGTAATGGCTTCCATGAAAATTCAGTTTGAAAAACACGGCGCAGCGGTGCACTTGACCAACAACGTGGAAGCAGGATGGGTGAATGGCGATAAAATTCACCTGACCAACGTTGTTTACAATTTGTTGGACAATGCCCTCAAATACAGTTCCGAAAAGCCTAAGATTTGGGTAGAATTGCAAGAAAATGAGTCAGAAATCAGCCTTTTGGTGCGCGATGAAGGCATCGGTATTGCGCCCGAATACCAAGACAAAGTTTTTGAAAAGTTTTTTCGCGTACCCACTGGCAACACCCACAATGTCAAAGGTTACGGACTGGGGTTGAGCTATGTTGATGGCGTAATGCGGCAGCACGGCGGGCAGGCAAGCGTAAAAAGCGAACCCGAAAAAGGCAGTACATTTGTGGTAACATTACCCCGATTATGAGTAAAATTCTCTACGTTGAAGATGAGCCTTTTTTGGGCAAAATTGTGAAAGAAAGCCTCGAAAGCCGTGGTTTTGAGGTGCGTATGGTGGCCGACGGGCGCGAAGTGATGGCAATATTTACGGCCTTTCAGCCCGATGTATGCCTGCTCGACGTGATGCTACCCCACCGCGACGGCTATGCGTTGGCGCAGGACATTAGGCAGATAGACGCTCAAATGCCCATTTTGTTTTTGACGGCCAAAACCCAGACCGAAGATGTTGTTATGGGCTTTCAAGTGGGTGGAAATGACTACATTAGGAAACCTTTTAGCATGGAAGAACTCATTGTGAGGGTTCAGAATTTATTACAACTTACCCAAACAAAAACCGCCCAAATGGCGGCACCCAACGAAGCGGTGGTGCTGGGGAAATTTGTTTTTTATCCCAATCGTTACGAGCTAAAAAGCGACGACCAACTACGGAAACTCTCGCACCGTGAAACCGAATTGCTCACCATTTTGTGCGAAAACCGCAACTTTACCGTTAGTCGCCGCGATATTTTGCTGCGCGTTTGGGGCGATGATTCTTTCTTCAATTCCCGCAATTTGGACGTTTACATTACCCGCCTCCGAGAATACCTACGCCAAGACAGCTCGCTCGAAATACTAACTCTCAAAGGCGTTGGGTATTTGTTTAAGTGCAACTTTATTTGATACGGAATATAATTTTCCAAAAATACGCAAAACAGTTTGTTTGGTGTATTTTTTGGGTACTCTGACAATTTTAGTGGAGAGGTTAATAAGTTGCAAAATTGTTAAAAAAAGCATAAAATTGAGACATGAATACAAATGATTTATATTCGACTTTATATCAAAATCACAGAAGTTGTTTTATCAAAAAACAAGATAGACATTCATTGTGAAACAGAGACAAAATCTTGCAAATGTACAATTTGTAAGCAAGAGACTTCTTGCATACATCAATCAACCACTCGGGTTTTACGTGACTTGAATATGGGTTCTCGTGAGGTTTATTTACATGTAACCACTCGTCAATTTTATTGTTCAGATTGTCATCATTATTTTCATGAGGAATTGCCCTTTGCTTCTCCAAATGTAGGGCATACCCATCGCCAATCAGAGTTTATGTTTTTGGTTACTCAGCAACAATCCTACG
>REAB01000179.1 GCA_004293645.1 Cytophagia bacterium
AGTCTTTTGATTTGTAGAAAAACTAAATTACTTCTTTTTGCTCACTCTCCTCCTTTTTTTTTCTAAAACTGTAAACTGCATCGTGAAGGATGCCCTTTTCTGACTATTTATCACTTTTTAACTTACTATGCCTCACGCTAAAATTGCTGGAATTGGCTGCTACGTACCCGAACGAGTAGTTACCAATCACGACCTAACCGCTTTTATCGAAACTTCCGACGAATGGATTCAAGAACGAACGGGAATAAAAGAACGCCGTTACGCCAAAAAACACGAAGAAACCACCACCACCATGGGCGCACGAGCGGCGCGCATTGCCATCGAACGCGCGGGCATCACCGCCGAAGACGTTGATTTTATCATTTTTGCAACCCTCAGTCCCGATTATTATTTTCCGGGTTGTGGCGTGTTGTTGCAGCGCGAGTTGGGAGTTACGCACTGCGAGGCGGGAACGTTAGATATTCGCAACCAATGCTCGGGCTTTTTGTACGCACTTTCGGTGGGCAACCAGTTTGTGCGCGGTGGGGTTTATAAAAACGTACTCGTAGTGGGCGCAGAAATGCACTCCATGGGGCTTGATTTTTCTACCCGTGGGCGCAACGTGTCGGTTATTTTTGGCGATGGCGCGGGGGCGGTGGTACTGCAACCCACCGAAGAGCCAGGCCAGGGTATTTTGACAACGCACCTACACTCAAACGGCACCGAAGCCGAGCAGTTGGCGGTGATTGGGCCAGGCTCGCACGGTGGGTATTACGGCAACCGCGAGGAGTATAATTTTCCCGAAAGTGAGTTTGGCGATATTTTCGTTTATGATGGTTTTGAGGCAACTGGCGCGCATTTTCCGAACATGAACGGCCAATTGGTGTTCAAAACAGCGGTCGTAAAGTTCCCAGAAGTAATTATGGAAGCCTTAAACAAAACGGGCTACCAACCATCTGATATTGATATGCTCATTCCGCACCAAGCCAACCTTAGAATTAGCCAATTTGTGCAAAAAACGCTGGGTTTGAGCGACGAGAAAATATTTAACAACATTCAGAAATACGGAAATACTACGGCGGCATCGGTGCCCATTGCGCTTTGCGAGGCGTGGGAAACTGGCAAAATTAAAGCGGGCGACTTGGTGTGCTTGGCCGCTTTTGGCAGTGGTTTTACGTGGGGAAGTGCGCTGATTCGTTGGTAATCTTTTTTATATCAAAACAAAGAAGCCTGCTCACAATGAGCGGGCTTCTTTGTTTTAACACAAAAAAAGTCTATTGTCCACCTTTTTTTAAGGTATTGTAATAACCAAACACGCGCAATACTTGGTCGGGGGTTTCGCAATTGAGGTTGTTTTGGTCTATAAATGTTTTCACTTCGTCGCGTTGGTCGTTGAGGGCATTGATTACCGATTTTTTGTTGAGTTTCAACCGCTCATAATTGCCTTTATCGCGTTGATAAAACCACTCCGAGTTGTCCACCACGCTGTCGTAAGGACGGCCAGTAGAATAAGGGTCTTTGAAGTCTGCTTTTAAGATGCGGCGGCTGTAATGCTTGTACAAAGAAGCAGTACCTTCGGAGTAAGCCAACAAATAACTGTCTGGTAGCACGCCCAGTCCTGTTTTGAGCTGCTGCACTTTTTTGAAGGCCATCCATTGGCCACCGTCGGGGTTACGCAAGAAAAACCCTTTGAGCTGGTTGTAGTCTATCACAATGGAGTCGCCTTTGGGCCGCAACATTCGTACCTGCTTGTTCAGTACATCGAGTTTAAGATACGTATTTCGAAGCGTATCGCCGTAGCTCATCACGAGTACGCCTTCTTCCCAATTGGGCAAAAAATAAGCCGAACCTTTCACGCCTTCGTAGCGCGTATCTATTTTCATCATCATAGACGAACCGGGCGAACCCGCAAGCTGGTCGGTCGAACGAAACTGATTGAGGTCGGGTTCGTTTGGTTTAGTATATACTTTGGAGGCATTTGCTTTGACAACTACCGGAGATAGCGTGTCGGGCACAATAGGTTGCTTTGGTTTGGGCTGCTGCGCCAGCACGATGTGTGTGCCAACCAGTAATGCAAGGGCAAGAGAATGACTTTTTTTCATGGCTTTACTTTGTTTAAATTGACTGTATGAAATTAACGGTACAAATAAAACAAAAAAAGTCGTACGGTGTTTGCGCACCACACGACTTTCATATTGGATAGGCTTCGGAGGCGTTAAATCTCTCCTTTTTTTTCTTAATATTCGTGTGGCAGTGGCTCGTTTACGCGCTCGTGCCACGGCAAGCCGTGTTGGTTGAGCAAATGCATAAATGGGTCAGGATTAAGCTCTTCGCAGTTCCAAACGCCTGGCTTTAACCAGTCAGAGTTGGTAAGCATGAGCATGGCCCCAATCATGGCGGGTACGCCTGTGGTGTAGCTCACGGCTTGCGCCTTTACTTCTTTCCAGCAAGCGGCGTGGTCGCAATTGTTCCAAACGTAGTAAGTTTGGTCTTGGCCGTTTTTGATGCCTTTTATTTGGCAACCAATTGAAGTCTGGCCCGTATAGTTTTCGCCCAGTGAATCGGGGGCGGGCAAAACAGCCTTCAAAAACTCCAACGGTACAATGTCCATTCCCTTAAACTTAACGGCATCAATGCGGGTCATTCCTACATTTTGCAACACTTCCAAGTGGGTCAAATACGCCTGCCCGAAGGTCATCCAGAAACGGGCGCGTTTGAGAGTTGGAAAGTTTTTGACCAACGACTCCAGCTCTTCATGGTAAAGTACGTAGCTTTCTTTGGGGCCAATGCCAGGGTAATCAATGGATTTGTGAATACTCATGGCAGGAATTTCGACCCATTCGCCATTGTCCCAGTAGCGACCTGGCTGCGTTATTTCGCGGATGTTGATTTCGGGGTTAAAATTGGTGGCAAAAGCCTTGCCATGGTCGCCTGCGTTGCAATCTATGATGTCCAAATAGTGCATTTCGTCAAAATAATGCTTGTTGGCATAAGCCGTAAACACCTGCGTAACGCCAGGGTCGAAGCCGCAGCCCAAAAGCGCCATCAAGCCCGCCTCTTTGAAGCGTTCTTGGTAAGCCCACTGCCAACTGTACTCAAATTTGGCCACATCTTTGGGTTCATAGTTGGCCGTGTCCAAATAATGCACGCCCGTAGCCAAACACGCCTCCATGATGGTCAAATCTTGGTAGGGTAAGGCTACGTTAATCACCATTTTGGGCTGAAACTCTTTGATAAGTTTAACCATTTCGGCCACAATATCGGCATCTACGGCGGCGGTTTTGATGCGTACGCCGTGCATGGCTTCTACGTCGGCGGCTATTTTATCGCATTTAGATTTGGTGCGGCTTGCCAGCATGATTTCGCTAAAAACAGCGGCGTTCATGGCGCATTTGTGCGTTACTACGCCCCCAACTCCACCCGCACCGATAATAAGTACTTTTGACATTTTGTTATTTGTGGTTTGTTTTACACGAAGGTTTTCGGTTTTATCTTTAAGAAAAATCCTTTTGTCATGCTGAGGCACGAAGCATCTGAAACACATCGGCTTTTAGATGCTTCGTGCCTTAGCATGACAAAATATTAATTTAGTACCTCACCCCTATAATCTGCCGCAAAGATAGCGTTCGTTAGAAGTTTTTGTGTTATTTACGTCGTACTTTTCCAAAACCTTTTCTTATTTAACGACTGCACAAAAACCTTCAACTTCTTGATAATCAGCAATTTGCCTTTACTTTTGTTGTTGAATAATATAGCTTTTACTGGAAAATTTGCTCCAGGATACCTACCTTTTCAAACGTAGTATCAAGAGTAGAAAAGCATTTTTTTTTATTTTGGCATTATTTTCTCAACCACAAATAGCCGTTTTTTAGGTTGGGCTAATGCATATGCTTGCTGCAATAAAGTTTCTACTTTTATTCTTAACTGTTCTTCATTGGGTTTAACCGCTACGTACCTATCAAATTGATTTTTAAAATATACATTATGCGACAACTTGCTGATATACAAATCATTCAGGTATTTTGAGACCGCTTGCAAATCACTTTTGTTTTGAAAGTTTTTCAAAAAACCATACTCCACAAATTTAATGGTGCGTAAATCGGCTTCGGCTTTGCGGCGTTCAAGTAGCGTTGTTTTTACTGCCAATGCCTGTTGGTACTGAGGAATATGGCGATATTGTGAGAGGTTTATTCCCTTTTTTAAATCAGCATTGCTAAACCTTCCAACTATCGTAGAATCTATTTTGAGTGTATAGATTCCTTTTTTTATTACCGTTACTTTAAAAATTAGGCGATTAAATTCTTCTTCCAAAGCGACTAAATTCAATGCCTCTTTTTGTTCTTCAACCGTTGGAAATGGTAGAGCAGATTCATAAACCGACAAGCTTTTGAAATATCGCTTATTCACAACGTTACTTATCGAACACGACGTACTTTTCTTTTGACTAAGCAGCGTATTTTTATCACAAATTATTTCAACAGCAGTCTGTCTTTGAATTGATTTTAAAAACTGATACGCCATCACTAAATGCCCTGCCGAAGCTGGATGCACACGGTCTGTATTGATAATGGTCGCCGACGGGTTTTTGGCTTGCAAATCAGTATTGATTTGTGATAAAATTGTCCAATAATCAACGGTTTGAATGGTATATTTTGTGGACAATATTTGTATAAAATCGGCACATTCTTTTAGGGCATCGTTCACGCCCCAATTATTAGGGGTTTTTAACAACGCCGTTTGGTCATAAATGGAGGGCTTCTGCAAAATAACTTGCATATTTTTTGACATCAATACCCGCACTAAACTGTCCAACCCAATTTTGTATTTGTCAATAGCTGCCCGACGCATCTGGAGTGTGTCGGCATTTGTTGTGGGATTAGCACCGTACAATTGACGATTCACATCGTTCATCCCAATCATGAGTACAGCATGAGTAGGTTGATGTATCAAAATATCGTCTTCCAATCGATTAAAAATGCCATTTATGACATCGCCTGAAATTCCGCAGTTAAAAAAATGTAGCGGTTGTTGCGGGAAATGCGTTACATAATAGAGTAGTATATTGTGATGAAACTCGCCATTATTGGTAATGCTATTACCTACAAAACAAACCTTATCTCCCTTATTAAAAAAGGGGGTTTGCCCTAACACAAAAGGTGCCTGACAGCATAGAAAAAAAACAAATAACAACCGTGAAAGCATAATGGAAAGGTGCTTTTTTGTTAGCGAATCACTAATTTTTGCACCAACTTAGTAACCCCGTTGGTAGCACTCACTAAATAAACACCACTCAAAAAAGTATTGACTTTTAGAACTATAGATGTCCGTTTGTCCATATTAATAACTGTTTGTAGATTACCGAGCAAATCTGTTACCGTAAGGCTGACGGGCTTTTGGTCAAATCCTTCCAGCAACACATGAACTTCTTCATAAGTAAAAGCTGGATTAGGAAATAGCCTCAAATTTGCCTGACTGCTACTGGTGGGTGTTACAGCGGTAATAACTGCCGTACTGGCAGCTAATACCGCACTTGCCGCCGAAGTGTTACCAGCGGCATCTTTGGCTTTCACGCTCATATTGTATGTAGTACCTGGAAGCAAACCCGTGAGGGTTATGGTGGTAGTAAGCGTAGTTCCTAACAAAACGCCATCTCGGAAGACCTCATATGCTGTTACGCCAACGTTGTCGGTCGAGGCAGTCCATGACAACACAAAACCCGTTGGCGATACTGACGAAACTACCAGCCCCATCGGCACAGTAGGAGCTTGATTGTCGACGGCGAGGGTAGTAACTGTAAGTGGCGCACTTGCCACTGAAATATTGCCTGCTGCATCTCTGGCTCTGACGGTAACTACATAGGCGGTGGCAGGTTGTAATGTACTGATAATAAGCGAAGTACTGGTGGTAGTGGTAAGCAACGTACTGCCCGAAAATACCTGATAAGTAGGTGGTAATCCACTGTTGTCGGTCGAGGCGTTCCAGTTGAGGGCAAAGCTATTTTGGGTAATTGTCGAAGCCACCAAGGCCATTGGCACGGTGGGGGCTTCGACATCGGGAGCAGACAAGGTGGCAGTCCCAAACTTACTGGGGTTTTGCCACGAATCGTCTTGCGTATTAAACCAAGCCAATTTGCCTTTCCATTTGCCGTTGTCATTGTCAACGAGCATGAGGTCAATTCCTATTTTTTGAGCATTTTTGGGGGTGGTTATTCCCAAAACCGAAAAGGGCATTTTTACTTCCAACCGATAGCCCGTTGCTGTATTGACTTTCACCACCTCCATTCCAGCGGTGCTGGCGGCGCGCTTTCGCTCACGTATCTGGGTGTCGCCAAAGGTGTAAGATAGCTGAAAATCGGTATTTTCGTACATTGTTCCTCGCCGATTGGTGGCATCAATATAAAATTCTATGCCATCGTTTTCGAACCAATTGGGAGCAGAGGTATTGAGGATATTGTCGGTAACTTCTACGAAAAAATAGAGATTATCTTTGTCAAAAGTACTTGTCCACGAGCCACTGAGGTCGTCTTTGTTGGCCACCACCCCAATGACGTTGTTAAAAGGATAAGTGGGGCTTTTGTAATGTACATCTTTTATTCCGTCCATGGTGGGCGATGAAGTTGTCAATAAAATACTGGCTTCGGTAGAGTTGGTCGCCACGTCTAAAACAGCACTTGCCGCCGAGACGTTGGGGGGCGTAGTACCATCTTTGGCTTTGACACTCATGGCATAGATAGTAGCAGGAGTCAGCCCCATCAACGCAAACGATGTGCTTGTGGTTGTACCTACCAAAACAGTGCCGTTATAGACATCATAGGTGGGTACTATGCCGCTGTTGTCGGTGGAAGGATTCCAGCTGAGCGTAAAACTCGTGAACGTAATGCCCGTGGCGGCCAACGCCGTAGGCACAGATGGCGCTTGGGTATCTAAACCTAAATTCACAACAATTTGTGAACTCGTTACCCGACTGCTCACTTTGCCTGGTTTATAGGCAATGGCCCGTACTGTTTTGGAGCTTACTGTGGCCGCTGTCAGCGAAAATGGTGCGGTGTAAAGCGTTCCTGTGGTTTCGGTAGGCACTGTGCCGTCGGTAGTATAGCGAATGGCTGCGTCGAGCACACTGCAACTGATAGTAACCGTAGCAGCCCCTGCCACGGCGTTGCCACTAAGAGGGGTAATTTCGGGGGCTTCGACTTGCCCAGGTGCCGAATTATTGAAAGCCAACGTCCGCACGGTAGAAGTTGCGCCTATTTCTTCCACATACCGAAGTTTGCCCGATTCAAGCAAATACGGCATATCCATAGAATGAACGGAACTACCACGCGAAGGACTTACCCGTTCGTAGGCTTGTAAGGTTTTTCCGTTGTCATTACTGCGCTTCCAACGAGCTCCATCCATGGTTGTTATCCAACCGTTGTCATCAGTGAAGGCTTCGCCTGGCCAGCCCACGCTCCAAACGGCAGATTCATTTACCCAATCGCTACCATTGTGTTTAAAAATCATTAAATTTCGAGAATATGACCACTGCAAAATGATGGGTTTATTGTCAGATGTGAGCGCAATGTAACAAGCATTGAACATACGTTGGGCATCTACGTTGGGGTCTTCCATATACACCAAATCACCGTTTTCGGTCGTAATGGGCAGGGTCAAGGGCGAGCCATTGCTTTTTTTCCACGTCAAACCCTCGTCGTCTGAGTAAGCATACATGAGGTGCGTGTGGTTATCGGCCACGGTGGGTCGTACTGGGTTTTTTGCCACGTTCCAAACCATGTGCATGCGGTTGTTCTTGTCAAATACAATTCTAATTTTATAGCCTTGATAGCCATTGTTGGGCCTTACGCCCGCTCCCGAATTGTCCCAAAAAACAACCTTGGTTTGGTGAAGTGCGTCGCCCCCCCCCGTAATAGTGCGCCCTTTGTCCGACAGAAAGCTGTAATCTAAACTCCCCAACTGATTCCAGCGTTTGGTGTCAGTGTTATATACTTGAATATGCCCGCCCTGCCCGCCAGGCACCCAGCCATCGTTAACCTGTGCAACTCTTTGGCGGCTAATGAAAAAAAGCGCCCCTTTGCGGCTTTGGATAAACCGCCCGTAACTCACACCATCGGGGCCCCAGATTCCGCCATTGGCAACGTTGCCGTCCAATTTTGTAAAGGTGCTGATGTTGTCGGGCTTGTCAGACCGAAAATATTTT
The DNA here is from genome assembly GCA_004293645.1 of Cytophagia bacterium. Classification (GTDB taxonomy): domain Bacteria; phylum Bacteroidota; class Bacteroidia; order Cytophagales; family Spirosomataceae; genus REAB01. The sequence goes on from REAB01000179.1 coordinate 8,173, forward strand.
GCAGCATTTTGGTGCATATCGCCCGTCCAATGTATGTAGCCTTCGGCATCAATGCCAATTGACACCGAGTTGTGGGGGTCTTCCAGCACACCCGTCATTACGATGGTGGTCGTAACAACACCATTTTTGTCTTTTTTGGTAATACAGCCATTCAAAGCCCCATCAACAAATCCGAAGTAGATACTTCCTTTGTGCGATACCACCGCCGTCTGAAAATCCATGTTTACCTTTGGATTGGTCATTACCGACAGCTCATCGGTAAACTGCGGCATTTCGGTAGGCGTTTGCCCTTGGGCGAAACAAAGACCCAATACTGTCCAAAATAACAGTGTAATTGTTTTTTTCATCAGATTTTTGCTTTGAAAGGAAAAACCCTCCCTCAAACAGGATGTAAGAGGGAGGGGTGGGTAATTCACTTTTATCTACTAATTTAAAAATTGAGGTTTATCAAGCCCCCAACAGACAATGGCCCAGCAATTTGCCCAACGGTAGTAGGGCTGCGATAACCACGAATGACGAGCGTGTAAATCTTGCCTGCTTCCAAGTTCATCGTAAATTCATTTGTCGCCGAACCCGTACAGAAAAAACAAGGGGCAGTTTGGTTGGTGGTGGTTGCAGTAGAGATTGGTGTTATACTTCCTGCTTCACGCACTTGCAGGCGGTAAAAGCCTGGGTCAATATTCTTAAACTCGGTTGTTTTTTTGTAAGTATTACCTCCAAACAGCACCTGCAAAGCGGCGGGACTGGCACTAACTGTACCTGAAATATCCAGACTGGGCGAGTCGGGCGAGAGGTGCAATACCCTTACTTTGGCTTTGCCAGCTTCGGGGCGGGTGAGGTCGTCGGTCGTAACCACTACTTCGGGGGCTTGCACCCTTCCCGTGATAAACACCGAGTAGTATTTGCCCGCATCGGCGGCCAAGTTGGTGGTATTGACTGTACCACGCCCCTGCGCAACGTTGATGATGGCGGCGGCGCTGTCAATTTTAAGGACACGAGCGCCTGGGTCAACCAAGAAATACCCTGTGGTTTTGTTTGTTACCAACGACTGCGAGTACAGTTGAAAGTTGTCCAAGAAAAACAAGTAACCCATGACTTGACTCGATGTGGCAGGTGTGGGTCGGTTGGGAGTAGCTACATTCATAATGGCTACTTTGGCTTTGTCGGGGGCATCTTGCAACCCAATTCGCTCTTCTTCTTTACAGCCTACTACTGCCAAAGCAGTAAGTGTAAGTGCTTGAAAAACAAGTGTTTTATATAATTTCATGTGTAAATTTGTTTAAAATTTTGATGCTATACAGTGGCATTAGTACCCTTCATTTTGTTTGAAGGCAGGGTTTTTCTCAATTTCTCCCTGCGGAATGGGCAGCAACCCTTTTGTACCTTTTTGCAACGGACGGCCGTGCGCAGTCATGGTACTTTCCAAGGCGTTCCAGCGCATGAGGTCAAACCAGCGTTTTCCTTCCATGCACAATTCCAAGCGTCTTTGTCGGCGAATTTCATCTCGAAGCGCAGTACCTGTCAAGCCAGTAGGTGGCGTTAGCCCTGTGCGCCCGCCAGCGTGGAGTTTGTTTACTTCTGTTAGTGCGGCGGCATCTTTGCCTTGGTTTTGTTGGGCTTCGGCCAACATCAAAATCACATCGGCGTAGCGATACACGGGCCAGTTTGCCGCCCCTTGATTGGCTGCTCCCTGTATCCAAAATTTGGCATTGATTGTCCGAATCGGAATAGTCGTACTTATCTTCACAGTAGCGGTACGGCGCAAATCATTGGTGGCGAAAGATTGCACCAGCGTATTTTTTAACTCTACGCCTTCAATCAAACTGTTATCGGAGGGGCGATTGCGAGCAAGCCCTTGTACACCACCAGGCGCATCTTCTATGGGGGCAAACTGAAAGCTAAAATCATTTTGTGCACCTGTCGCTAAGGAAACAGAGGCATATTGTGCTTCAAAGATAGATTCGGGGCTATTTTCTGGCCCACCCAGGGCTTCAAAGTTGCGGGTGAAGGGGATATTCAACGAATAGACACCGCTGTTTACCACCTCTTGCAGTAAGGCTTCGGCTTTTGCACTCTCGTTGCGGCTCAAATACAAATCTGCAAGCAAGGTTTTGGCACTGCCCAGCGTAGCTCTGCCTACTTCGCGCCCCCCAGGTATATTCACAACAGGTTGTATCAATTTGGGATTAGGATGTCTTTCGGGTAATATGCGAATGGCTTCCAATAAATCTTTTTCGATTTGGGCTTGCACTTCCTGAACACTATTGCGGGGTACGTTCAGCGAGCGGGTGTCGGTGATTTCTTTCGTAATCAGCGGAACATCTCCAAACAACCGCACCAAATTGTGGTAGAACAAAGCCCGCAGAAAATAGGCCTCACCCATAAACTGGTCTTGCAAAATGGCTTGATTGCCTTGTAGTCCTGCTATTTTGGGAGCTCTTTCCAAAAACACATTGGCTCTGTATATCCCAACGTAGTTCAGAGACCATAATGAAGCGGCAATACTCGAATTCGACTGTACCGTCTGAAATTCTAAATCCGCAAACTGTTGGTCGCCGCCAGCACTGATTTGCCCATCGTCGCTTAGGGCATCAGTAATCCAATGTCGGCTATAAACGCCCCTCAGAGAGGTATAAACCCCATTAATACCTTGGAACGCACCCAAGAAATCTGTGTAAAATTCGGCAACTCCCACCTGACCCGTATCGCTGAGTTTAGGTTCGATGATTTCGTTGCAAGCAGTGGTCGAAAACAGTACCAGTACGAATAAATATATGATTTTTTTCATTTTTTTAAACAATTAAAATTGAAGGTTAAAGCCTACTTGGAATGTCCGAGCTACGGGGTAGCCTGTTTGGTCAATGCCGCCGTTGAGTACATTGCTCCCGCTACTGTTTACTTCTGGGTCCCAGCCTTGATACTTGGTGAAGGTAAACGCATTGCTGATGCTCGCATACAATCGCAACGATTCAATTTTTGACCGTAGGGCTTTGGTAGGTATTTGATAGGCCAAAGTAATGTTACGAATTCTCAAAAATGAGCCATCTTCGAGAAAACGGTAAGAATTCAAACGATTGTACTGCGATTGCGCTCCTGCCGTCAGACGGGGACTCCCGTTGCCTGTATTAGGTCCTTGCCATCTTTCCAAATTGGTTATACCACCTGCATTGTTCAAAAATTGCTCCCTTTGCAAACGAGACTGATTGAAGATATAATTACCATGCACAAAGTTGGCAAAGACATTGAGCGAAAAGTTTTTATACGAAAGGTCGTTGGTAAGACCCCCGTAGAAATCGGGGAAAGGCGATCCTAATATTTCACGGTCTAAGTCCGTAATTCTGCCATCACCGTCGGTATCTACGTATTTGACATCGCCTGCTCTGGTAATGGTATTGTTCCAGGTGGGATAGGCCTTGGTCTCTTCATCTGTTTGGAAAATGCCATTGGTGCGCCAGCCAATAAACGACCCAATAGGAATGCCGTTGCGAGTAACATTGACGGGAGCTGCCGCACCTGCGGGCGCAAAGCCAAAAGTTTCTTGCGGGCCACCCGAAGCCGTTAAGCCCAAATCAACGACTTTGTTACGCACAAAGCTGATATTGAAGTTGGTGTTCCATTTAAATGCTCCCGTTAAGTTCTGCGTATTGAGGGCCAATTCAAATCCTTTATTTTGAATGTTACCGAGGTTTGCAATTTGGCTCGAAAAACCCGAAAATTGTGGAATCTGAATGCCAATCAACAAGTTTTTAGAATTATTGATGAAATAATCTGCCGTTACACTTACTCTACCTTTCAAAATACTGAAATCAATGCCCACGTCGGTTTTTTCGTTGGCTTCCCATTTCAAGTTATCATTGGCCAATGAATTGGGAGCAGAACCGTTTACAAAAGACCCACCAAAGGTGTAATTAGAGCCTCCCATTCTTGCCAAAAAGCCAAAAGAACCAATGTCTTGGTTACCCGTTAGGCCGTGGCTTGCTCGTACTTTTACGTCTGAAAGAAATCCTATATTTTTCATAAAAGGCTCATCAGATACCCGCCAGCCCACCGAAACGGCGGGGAAGATGCCGTAGCGATTGGCAGGCCCAAAATTAGACGAGCCGTCCCGACGCACCGTACCAGTTAACAAATACCGCCCTTTGTAGTTGTAGTTTACCCGCGCAAACTGTGACACAATACCTGACTCAGCATATCCTTCTGACATAATAATGTTTTGCCCCCCGCTACTCGCCAGCAAAAGGTTGGGATTTAAGGCGCCATCGGCACGCCCAGCAAAGCCTCTGGTTTCAAAATTCTGGGCTGAAAAACCAAGCAATGCCTCTATTTGGTGGTCTTCATGGATTGTACGATTGTACGTCAAGGTTTGGTCAAGTACCCAGTTCACAGATTGCGTGTTGTTGTAGCCAATTCTATGCCCCGTGGGGGCCATGTCGGGGCCTGCCACCGTAAACAACGGACCACGGGCCTGAGCAAATTGAATGTTTTTTTGGTTGAGGGTTGTAAAATCTACTCCTGCTAACGATTTGAACTTCAACCCATCAATGATTTCATATTCTACAAATACGTTGGTGCTTATTCGGTTTCTGTCTAACGGACGCAAAAATTTCTCGGCTTCAAACACAGGGTTACGGCCAAAGTCAGTCCAAAAAGGAGAACCAACGAGCGGCCCAAAATACGACCCGTCGGGATTGAATGCTTGCACAAAAGAGGGTGTACTGAGTGCTTGTAGCGGAGTACCTTGAAAAGGGTTATTGTCAGCCACATTATTACCACTCTGATTAGAAACCGCCGAACGAAGTCCGAATTTAAGGCGATTGGTAGCGTTTACATCTAAGTTGAAACGAGCTGATATACGACGCATATCAGTATTGATAAAAATTCCGTCCTGTTTGAAATAATTAGCACTCGTCATATACTTAATTTTCTCACTCCCACCACTCGCCGATAAGTTGAGGTCTTGGATAGCAGCTGTACGGAAGAGCTCATTTTGCCAATCCATACTTTTGAAAGTAGGGCTTGTGTTGAACGTGAGCGGATTAAATGCCTCTGGATAAACGAAGCGATTGAAATCGCTGACGGTATTGAGCAACGCTTCATTCCGAACCACGATACCTTCGGTGGCGTTCAACATATCTATTTTGTTGATCATTTGTTGCACGCCGTAGTAGTAGTCCAAGTTGAATTTGGTCTTACCCGACTTGCCCGATTTGTTCGTAATTACTACCACGCCGTTGGCAGCTCTTGCCCCGTAAATAGCGGTGGCCGAGGCATCTTTTAGTACATCAATTGATTCAATGTCGTTGGGGTTGAGCGTTGCCAAGGGGCTGCCGAGGTTACTTTCAGGGGCAGAAACACCACCATTACCTGCCGTTACTTGCCCTCCCGCATCAAAAAGTGGCACACCGTCCAATACGTACAAAGGGCCATTTCTGCCTGTATTGGTACTATTTACACCCCGAATCTGTACCTGAACCGCACCGCCTGGTGCTCCGTTCGACTGCATTATCTGCACTCCTGCTGCTCTGCCCTGCAAGGCTTGCTCGGGACTCATTACTGGCACTTGCCGAATCTGTTCTGACCGCACCGTTGCTACCGACCCAGTTATGTTTCGTTTGCTTTGTGTACCGTAGCCTAAAACAACTACTTCGCCCAATGCTTTGGTATCTGGTTTTAACGAGATGCTGATTTTAGTGCGGTTTTTGACCGCTACTTCCTGCGATTCGTAACCCACATAACTAAAAATAAGCACGGATTCATTATTGGGTACATTGAGGCTGAAATCGCCACTGGCATTGGTGGTCGTTCCTTTGGTCGTTCCTTTGAGCATAACGCTTACTCCTGGCAAGCCCACGCCTGCATCATCGGTAACGACACCTGTGATTGGTGTTTCGGCGGGTGTTGCTACCTCCGATTCTTCTTTTAGGATTACTTCGCCCGTTTGGGTGTCAAAATCGTTTTTTAATGACGTAGGGGTCAAAATAATTGTTAGTGTAAATTATAGACTGATTATGCTGCATTTTTAATATTCCAGCAATTATCCCAGTTATTGTTGAGTATTTGAACTTTCAGAATAGCAA
>REAB01000180.1 GCA_004293645.1 Cytophagia bacterium
ATTTCTAAGATGGGGTTTTCTGAAAACTTTCCCCAAACTTACTCCTTTTTTGCCTATTTTCAATACCTATCTATCAGCCCCACATTTGTAGCACTACCAGTATTTGAACTTTCAGAATAGCAAGAGCTTTGCTTCCTTTTTGGCATTTTCGTAAATTTAGTGGTAATGTCTAACTTTGCATCAAAATTCTAAGAGATGCAAGCAGCAGATTTTATTATGGTGTACCCCATTAATTGGACAAAATAGTTAATACTTTATAAGTGTATTATGGTTTAGTTAACATTGTACTATTTTTAGTTATTGGCAGTCGTTCATTGAAAACTTGATTTGGTGTTAAATAGAGTAAAGATTGGTGCTTACGCTCAAAATTATAAAATTGAATATAACTAAGAAGTCCCTCAAAAAGAGCCTTTCCATCCTTATATTCTTTGAGGTAAATATCTTCCGCACGGGCGGCCCCGATATTTAATGGTACGCCAAAATCTTTCGACGAAAACATTATCCAAAGCTCTGCCTTTTCCGTCCATAGAGACTAAAATCTCTTTGTCAATTAGCACCTTAGTAAATTCATTTGAGGTAAATTGACTACCTTGGTCTGTGTTGAATATTTCGGGTTTTTGACCTATTTTCAAAGCATCATTTAAGGCTTTCAAACAAAAATCAGTTGTTAAAGTGTTTGAGATTTCCCACGACAAAATATAGCGAGAATACCAATCTACGACGGCAACTAAATACAAAAAACCTTGCTCCATTGGCACGTATGTAATGTCAGTAGGCCACACTTCATTGACTTTTTCTATCTTTTTTCCCCTTAATAAATAAGGATAAATCTTGTGTTCTAAATTAGGTTTTGACAAGTTAGGTTTAGGATATATTGCCTCAATACCCATTGATTTCATCAATCTACGCACTTTCTTTATGTTAACTGGCTGATGTTCAGTAGGTAAATTGACAACCAAACGCCTCGCTCCATAAAAAGGATATTGCGTATATAATTTATCTATTGCTCTCATAAGTGCCAAATTTTTCGCACTTTCACCACAAACTTGATAATAATAACTTGACCGACTTAAGCCCAATAATTCACATTGTTTTTCGATGCTCAATGAGTCATTGTTAGGTTCTATCCACTCTTTTCTTTTTGCGGTAGGTAACCCTATGGATTCTTCCGTAACTTTTTTTTTAGAAAGTCCAATTCGACTTTCAGTTGTCCTATTTGCTGATAAAGTGGTGCTGTTAGTTCTTCTTTTTCATCGTCAGAAACCCCACTTTTCTTAACACCAAACAATGTCGGTATACCGCTGATAACTTGCTTTTTCCAATCACTAATTTGGTGAGCCTGTAATTCAAATTCGCTACTCAACTGTGCTAAGGTTTTTTGCTCTTTTAGTGTTTCAAGTACCACCGCTCGGGCGGCCCCGTTTTGTCTTGAAATTCTCGTCATAATTGCGTCTAATGCGATTTCCCATTTTTATATTATTTTAAGATTATAGATAATAAGTTTTTACTTATAAAAACCTACTTTCTTTGTCCTAAAATTGGGGTACATTATACTTGTTGGTGATAACACCAACAAGGGCGTAAAAGGACTTCAAAACATTTATAAAAGACAATAATAAAACCACAAAATGAAAGAACTACTGGTTGATTGTACAGCCTAAAATTATCCCTACGTGGGCAATTAGTTCTCCATCTGTCAATAAAAAGAGTACCTTATTTTTGTATCATTTCTTAACACCTTTGACATGAAAAACCTTATCCTGATTTTTTCTCTTTTATCAACTTTGGCTTTTGCACAAAAAAATACAAAGCCCAACATCGTTTACATTCTTGCCGATGATTTAGGCATTGGTGATGTATCTTGTTATAATTCAGATAGCAAAATTCAAACCCCAAATATTGATAAACTAACCAGCAGGGGAGTAAAGTTTAGCGATGCCCACAGCAGTTCGTCGGTATGCACACCTACCCGTTATGGCATTATGACGGGTCGTTACAATTGGCGTTCGAGGTTGAAGAATGGGGTTTTATTTGGCTACGACAAGTCATTGTTAGACCCAAAACGACAGACAGTTGCTTCATTTTTACAAGCCCAAGGCTATCATACGGGTGTAGTGGGCAAATGGCATTTGGGTTGGGACTGGGCAAATATTGATGCGGGCAAAGAAAAGGTTGATTTCTTAAAACCAATTCAAAATGGGCCTAACACTTTTGGTTTTGATTATTCACACTGTATTATTGGGTCGTTGGATATGAACCCTTATGCCTATGTAGAAAACGGAATTTGTACCACCGTACCCATTGATACCTGTCCTGCCGAAAAGGGTGTACGATTTTATCGGGCAGGAATGGTAGCTCCAGATTTTAAACATGAGGAAGTATTACCCACGTTTACGAAAAAGGCGGTGGATTTTATTGAGAAAAATGCCAATAAGGCCAAGCCTTTCTTTTTGTATTTTCCGCTTCCAGCACCTCATACGCCTGTTTTACCAACGGGCGACTTTAAAGGAAAAAGCCAGCTTTCGCCTTACGGAGATTTTGTTTTAATGGTGGATGATGTTGTAAAGCAGGTGGTTGCGGCACTCAAAGCCCAAGGGGTGTATGAAAATACCCTCATCGTTTTCACGTCTGACAATGGTTTTTCGCCCGCAGGAGATTTAAAAGCACAGTTAAACAAAGGCCATAATCCTTTTTTACAATTCAGAGGAACCAAAGCCGATATTTTTGAAGGAGGACACCGAGTGCCTTTTATCGTAACTTGGGACAAAGAAATAAAGAAGCACAAAACAACGAATCAATTGATTTGTACCACCGATTTTTTTGGCACAATCGCTGCGCTTTTCAATCAAAAATTAGCTGATAATACGGCCGAAGATAGTTTTAGTTTTTTAGATGAAATACAGCCACATAGAACCAATAAAATAAAGCGTGAAGCGATTGTTCATCATTCAATAGAGGGATTTTTTGCAATTCGGAAAGGCGACTGGAAACTGATTATGTGTTCACATTCGGGTGGTTGGAGTAACCCAAAGCCGCAAAGCGAAGAAGCAAAGACGTTGCCACCTATTCAATTGTATAACCTTAAAACTGACATTGGAGAAACTCAAAATGTATATCAGAAATACCCAGAGTTAGTAAAAGAACTGACGGAACTTTTGACTCAATACGTAAAAAATGGCCGAAGTACGACAGGGCAAACGCAAAGCAATGACGGACACCCACATTGGAAACAATTGACTTGGATACCAGCCCCTAAGTGATGCGTAAATAATAAAATGGACCGTCCGCTCGGTGGGCAAATTCGTGAATATAAAACACTAATAATCAGATTTTTAAAAGTACATATTTTTGCCCTTGTTGGTGTTATCACCAACAAGTTTTATTTATATGCTTCTTTGTTGCCAGAATAGAATCAGTGAACAGTCGACTACTGATAGAGAGTCTGCGCTTTTTAGTAAATAACCAACGGGTAAAAATCTATGGATTCGTACTAATGCCCAATCATGTTCATTTGATTTGGCGAATAAATCCCAATCATTTACAGCAAGATGTTCAACGAGATTTTCTTAAATATACTGCTCAACAAATTAAGTTCGATTTACTGAGCTATCACCCGCAGGTTTTAGCGCATTTTGAAGTTAATTTGAAAGATCGTCAATATCAATTTTGGGAACCGACCCTGCCGCATATTGGTATTCTTCATTTAGATTTTATGAATACCAACAAGACGATTTCAGATTTCTCACGCATTATATGGAGGATTATTGATAGTTGTTGGCTTGTTGGTGATAACACCAACAAGGGCGTAAATGCTAAATTTACGTTATTTCTTTTCGGCAAAGCCATTTTTAACGTCCCAAGTTGTTTTTTGGCTGAGTTGCAGCTGGAAAGTGGCTGTTTCGTTGAGGTGCGGTAAAAAAGCCTTTCCTTGCGCGTCGGTAATGAGTGCGCCCTGGGCGTTTATTTCTTCAACGCCATAAAAAACCGACAAGTCGCCTAAGTCTTCGATGGTACTTTTGTAAGTAAAACCCGTGGCATCGGCGTTGTTTATTTCGGCGCGATTGACGGCCACATCGACGGTAGTAATTTTACCATTTTGGTTGATGCGGGCGTTGCGAATCAGTAAATCGAAGTGATATTTTTCATTTTGGGGCAATTTTTCGTACTCGGCGCGGTTTTCGCGGTTGTAGGTGCCGTTGGCAATGGCCTCCAAGCCCGTCAAAATGGCAATAAAATTGAGTTTGCGAATGTATTGTTTTTCGGGGTCGTTTTTATAACCACCCGACTCAATGAGCACGATGCTCGTTCCCCATTTTTGGATATTGTCGCCAAAAGCGCGGGGTTCGTGTTCGTCCGAATACCGTGCCACTTGTTTAGGAATAAACTTTTGCAACTCGCGGTTCATGCTCACTATCAGTTGCATGGAGCGCTCGCGTACGGTGTTCATGCTGCGGGCGTAGTCGTAGGCGGTGGCCAAAAACGAGATAGTGGCCACGTTGGGCGTGTTGCCCGCGCTGTATCGGGGACTTTGGTCGTGCAGATTGAACCCAAACGAAGGCTTCAACGATTGCTGTAAACCTTTCAAAATTTGAGCTTCGGGTGTTTGGAGGCGCAGCGCGTCGCGGTTCATGTCTATTTCTTGGGCGGTGCGGCGTTGCCAGCGTTCTGCGCCGTCGGGGTTGAGCATAGGTACAAAATAAAGCGTGCTGTTGGCGGCCAATTTTTTACGAAACTCGTCGAAACCATCGCCGCTGGCACTCAAAAAATTGAAAATATCGAGCAGTGCCATGGTGGCGGTGGCTTCGTCGCCGTGCATTTGGCTCCACAACAGCACGGGCGGCGCACCCTTGCCGTATTTGATGAGCGGAATGGAACGCCCTTCAAAAGATTTACCCGCTTCTGATACCTGAAATTGGGCGTTATTTTTGAGTTTATCGGTCAAGGGCAGCAGGTCTTTTTGCTTAAACCGACGAAACGTAATGCTTTTTTCTTGGTACAGTTCGTACGAATCGTGAAGGCGTTGCGCCAGGTTTTGTGCTAAAATGGGTTGGGACATAACAAAAAGAAAAACGACCAATAAGCGGTGTTTCATGGGAATAATAGTTTATGAAATTGATTTTGTTTTGAGGCTTTAAATGTAAGACGAAATTTCTAAAAACGAGTTATTTTATTATATTTGTACGGAGAAAAAAAGATATAAAAGTAATGAATTGGACAGCCGTAGCGTGTTTGTAACGGCTTGAAATTTACACTGGTTTCAACCCCAGTTTTGCGCCTTCTGCGTGCATAAAAGCCAGCCCTTTTTCTAAATCGTTGGGAATAATGCCCTCCAAAATAGCCTCCCGAATGGCCGTTTTGATGATACCCACCTCCGCCGACGGACTTAGCCCAAACGTTTCCATGATGATTTCGCCCGTTATAACTGGCTGAAAACTACGTATTTGGTCGCGGGCTTCGAGGTCGTAGAGTTTTTGTTCTACGCGGTCAAAATTGCCCAAATGTTTCTTTACCTTTTCGGGGTTTTTGGAGGTAATGTCGGCGCGGCAAAGTGCCATAAGTGCTTCCAAGTCGGGGCCTGCTTCAAAGAGTAGCCGCCGCAAGGCCGAGTCGGTGATGGTTTCTTTGGAGAGCGCGATGGGCCGCAGGTGCAGCCGCACGAGCTTTTGCACCAGCCGCATGTTTTCGTTGAGAGGCAATTTGAGCCTTCTAAACAGCGCGGGGGTCATGCGGGCACCGAGGTCTTCGTGGCCGTGAAACGTCCAACCCACTTTTTTGTCGAAACGTTTGGTGGCAGGTTTGGCAATGTCGTGCATGATGGCCGCCCACCGCCACCACAAATCGTCCGATTTTTGCGACAGGTTGTCGAGCACTTGCAGCGTATGGTAAAAATTGTCTTTGTGGCCTTTGCCGTCTTGGGTTTCTACGCCTTTTAGCTCCACAAATTCCGAAAAAAACTGCTGCAACAAACCCGTTTGGTAGAGCAATTTGAAGCCATAAGAGGGTACTTTGGCCAGCACTATTTTGTTGAGTTCGTCAATGATGCGTTCTTGCGAAATAATGCTCAGGCGGTCTTTGGTGGCCACAATGCCATCGTACGTGTCGGGCTCAATGTCAAAGTTGAGTTGGGTGGCAAACCGAATGGCTCGCATCATGCGCAGCGGGTCGTCCGAAAACGTAATGTCGGGGCTGAGGGGTGTTCTGATAATTTTACGGCGCAAGTCGCCCAAGCCATCAAAAGGGTCAATGAGCTGCCCAAAATCTGGCTCATTGAGGCTGATTCCCAGCGCATTGATGGTGAAATCGCGGCGGTGTTGGTCGTCTTGCAGCGTGCCATCTTCTACAATGGGTTTGCGCGAATCGCGCTGGTACGACTCGCGGCGCGCACCCACAAACTCCACTTCCCAGTCGCCTATTTTGAGTTGAGCCGTGCCAAAATTCTTGAAAACATGGACGTGTACGCCGCTTATTTTGGCTACTTCTTCGGCCAACACAATGCCACTGCCCACGCAAACTACGTCAATGTCTTTGGAAGGGCGTTTCAAAATTAAGTCGCGCACAAACCCGCCCACCACGTAGGCATCTACTTGGCAAGTACGGGCGGCTTGGGCAATGCGCTCAAAAATGGGGTTTTGTTGGAGTGTTTCGGCAAAATTAATCATGCCGCAAAGTTAAGGAAAAGTGAAGAGTTTAGAGTGTAAAGTGTAAAGTGCAGAGTTTAGAGTGTAGAGTTTAGACGGGACCGCCCGTGCGGTGCAGAGTTTAAAGTGTCGATTGCAGAGCTTAAAGTGTAGAGTGCAGCGTTTAAAGTTTAGAATGAAAAACAGAAAAATGCCTACTTTTGACACTTCAAAGATTAAACGATTCCCCTTGACCACTGACCACTGACCCTTGACCACTGACCTTTGACCACTGACCCTTTCACCTCCTATGACCAACTTCGACGAAATCATTGACCGCCGCAACAGCAATAGCTATAAATGGGATAAATACGCCAATCCCGACATCATTCCTGCTTGGGTAGCCGACATGGATTTTAAGGCCGCGCCGCCCATTTTGGAGGCCATGCAGCGCGTTACCGACCACGGTGTGTATGGTTACGCCCAGGCTCCCGCCGAACTCAATCTAATAGTAATAGAACGTCTCCGTACGCGCCACAATTGGGACATCAAACCCGAATGGCTCGTGTGGCTGGGCGGCTTGGTGCCAGCGTTGGGGCTGTCGGTGCGGGCTTTTACCCAAGCCCAAGATGCCGTAATGACCCCCGTACCCGTTTATTATCCGTTCATGACCGAAACCCGCGCTTCCCAGCGTGAAATGCAAAAAACAAAGCTAATCCTAAAAAACAACCGCTGGACGTTTGACTTTGAGGCCATTCGGGCCAGTATTACGCCCCAAACCAAACTGTTTTTGTTGTGCAATCCGCACAATCCTGGCGGTACGGTTTTTACCAAAGAAGAACTAACCGAACTGGCCGATATTTGCAACGCCCACGGCATTGTGATTTGCTCGGACGAGATTCACTGCGACTTGCTCATTGACCCCACCGCTACCCACATTTCTATTGCCACGCTCAACGAGGCCACTGCCCAAAACAGCGTTACGCTGCTTTCGCCCAGCAAAACCTTCAACATTGCGGGTTTGGGTGGCTCGTTTGCCGTGATTCCCAACGAGGCCCTGCGCGCCAAATTTACGCAAACCAAAGCAGGCTTGATGCCCATGCTCTCGGCTTACAGCTACGAAGCTGCCCTGGCCGCCTACCGCGATGGGGCCGACTGGCACGCCCAACTGCTTGATTATCTGCGCCTAAACCACCAATTGGTATTAGACACCGTTGCGGCCATTCCGACGCTCCAAATGGTGCCACTCGAAGCCACCTATTTGGCTTGGATAGATGCCCGCGCCACGGGCATTGCCAACGTGGCCCAGCACCTCGAAGCGGCGGGCGTGGGCATCTCAGACGGTGCTGGTTTTGACGGCGAAGGCTTTTTTAGGCTCAACATGGCCTGCCCCCGCGCCACCCTCGAAGAAATCTTGCGGCGCATCAAAGCGGCGTTTACGGCCTAAGCAACTACTTTTTTGACAAACCCAACCACCCAGCTACACCCATGAAACCACCACAAATTTTAGACTTAGAAAAGTATTGGGGGATTGAGATTAAGGAAGACTATTTTAAATTGAATGACGCTGGTGAAATAGTTGAACTTGATTTAGGGTCTACTGAAAGCAGCCACTTCCGCCGATTGCGAAAAGTAAATCGTCGGGCAAGAGTTCGTTTAACGCCTAATAAAATTATCGACCTTAGCCCGCTCCAACGATTACAACAGCTAACATCACTTTATTTAGAGTATAACCAAATCATCGACCTTAGCCCGCTCCAAGAGTTACAACAGCTAACATCACTTTCTTTAAGCGGCAATAAAATCATCGACCTTAGCCCGCTCCAACGATTACGACAGCTAACAGAACTTCATTTAGGTAATAACCAAATCATCGACCTCGGCCCGCTCCAACGATTACAACAGCTAACGGAACTTGATTTAGGTAATAATCAAATCAGCGACTTTAGTCCGCTTGAAGGATTACAACAGCTAATATTGCTTAACTTGATGGATAACCAAGTCAGTAATCTCAGCCCATTCCGAGGATTACAACAACTAAAATTACTTAACATAGCGGCCAATGAAATCATTGATCTAAACCCGCTCCAAGGACTACAACAGTTATCATGGCTTTTTTTAAACAATAATAAAATCAGCGATCTCAGCCCGCTTCAAGGGTTACAACAGCTAACATCACTTTTTTTATCTGATAATAAAATCATTGACCTCAGCCCACTTCAAGAGTTACAACAGCTAACATCACTTTTTTTAGACGATAATCAAATCACTGACCTTAGCCCGCTCAAGGAATTAATCAGAAAAGGCATTCCGATACAATATGACACGGAATTTAGGGAAAATACCATCAACCTTTACGATAACCGCCTAACGCATCCGCCCGTAGAAATTGTAAAACAGGGCAATGAGGCGATTTTGAATTGGTTTGATAATTATGAAAAAGCGCAAGCGCAAAATGTGCAGTTTCATCCACTCAACGAGGTGCGGGTTATTATTTTGGGCTGGGGAAAGGTGGGTAAAACCACGCTCCGCAAACGACTGATAGGCGAGGCTGTGTCGGAAAACGAGCTCCAAACCGATGGGATTGACATTGATATTTGGCGGCCTGCCCAACTGCCCAAAGTTGCCCTGCGCGTCTGGGACTTTGGGGGGCAAGAGATTCAACACTCGGTCCACAACCTGTTTTTGCAAGACAACTGTGTTTATGTGTTGGTGATAGACAAGCGCAAAGACCAAACCAAAAACGAAGACATTGTGTATTGGTTGGAGCACATTCGCAGTTTTGGCAACGACTCGCCCGTTCTGATTGTCGAAAACAGCATTGACACTGAGCGGGGTATCAATGCCCAAAGCACCCCCACCGAGATAGAAGAGTTGGTTTATCTAAACACCGAAATCAGAGAAGCCTACCAAACCAACGGCCAAGTGTTTGACTACGTGGGTGTTTCGGCCTTGAAGGGCTACAACATCGAAACCCTCAAAACCAAACTCTTTGTGCTGGCTGCCCAACAAAACAACCGAGGACCGTACCCACCCGACTGGCTGGTAGCCAAAAACGCAGTAGAGGAGCGCATCACGCAGGGGTTTGAAGCGGGCGGGCTGGCTTGTCAAAACTACATCACCAAAGAAACCTTCGATTTGGAATGTGAACGCCACGACATCAAGGATGCCACTGCCCAAAATACGTTGCTGGGCGTAATGGCGCAACTGGGCGTGGTGTCGTACTATAAAAAATCGGAAGATAAGTCTAACTGGCTCATTCTGAACCCCGAATGGCTCACCACGGCCATTTACAGCGTGTTGCTACACCCCAATCTCAAACGCCTCAACGGTCATTTGCAGCGCAGCGACGTACTGACCATGCTGACACCCGCATCCGAAACCGAAGAATTTTTTGCCAAAAAGAATTACCAATATTCTGAAACAGAAATAGGTTACGTGTTGGATTTGATGCTTGATTTTGAGCTTTGTTTTAGCCCCAACCGCCAAGATTTTTATTTTCCGCTGGGTTTTAAAGACAACTACCAAAGCCGTTTTGTCCAAGAAAACCTGCAAGCCATTAGCTTCCTTTTTGACTACGAAACCCTGCCCAAAGCCATTTGGCACAAGCTTATGGTGCGGTTGTTCAACCGTAACCTCATTGGTCGCTATTGGGGGTCGGGCGTGGAGTTGGCATACCACGACACCAGCGGTTTAATTCAAATCAACACCCTCAAACATAAGCGAATACAGATTTGGATTGACGGGCCACAACGCACCGAACTGCTCGATATGATACGCCGCGCGTTGGATACCGTACACGAGGAATTCAAAAGTATTCCTGTTACGCCCAAAGTATTTACCGACCAGGGAGATGAAATAAAATACCAAGATTTGTTGGCCCTGTTTATCAGAAATGTACCAACTTACCAAGTGGCTTTTGGGAATAAATATGTTGTAGAAGAATTACTAAAACGCATAGAAACACTCGAAGAAACAATGACGCAAGTTGCTGCGGTTCAGCGCAAGCAGTTGAGTGGAGAATTTGGGACTACTATCAATAACCATTTTTACGACAAAGTAATCATCACAATACACCAACAAGCCCGTGACATTTCAGACGAACTGGCCGCTATCAAAGACGAATTAGCCCAAGAAAACCAAGTCCAAATTCAAGCATTGATTGACGTACTGGCCGAAATGCAACAAGCCAAAACACCCGAAAAAGCCAAAGGTGTCTTGTCTCAATTGCGAGAGACCATGAAAAATTTTCCTAAAATAGCCAGCGAAGAGGCCGTAAAATGGGCAACCAAAGCGGGTTTAGACGGCGTAGGTTTCAAAAATAAATTTGAACTTTTACAGCAAAAACTGAGTGACCTTATGCAAAGCCTTCCTCCCAATTTTATGGATTCGATAGATTCGGATAAATTGGGCTAATCACAAAAACAATAAAGCCTTGATACTGAACGAGCAAGACCTTATGGCAAAATTACAAATTGGCAAAACCAGTTTTGTTCAGTTTAAAGAGCGCGTCAAAGGTGCTAACTCTTTGGAGGCTGAGATGGTGGCTTTTGCCAACGCTCACGGCGGTAGCATCGTGGTAGGCGTAGCCGACAACGGTGAAATAACGGGTTTGACCAAAGAGGAAAAAGAAAAGTACGTTCAGCTTGCCAGCAATGTATCAAGCCAGCGCATCAATCCACCCATCGGCCCGCTAATCAATGCGTTTTTGGTAGCAGAAAAATTGGTTTTGGTAATCGAAGTTCCCGAAGGCGACTCAAAGCCGTACTTCAGCAAAAACGGGGTAGCTTGGGGAAAAGTGGGGGCAGATAAACGAAAATTAGGCCGAGAAGAATTAAGGCGTTTGTTTCAAGCCTCGCAAGATTTTTACCCCGACGAGATGCCTATTCCACAAAGCAGTTTTCAAGATGTAAACTTGGCTTATTTCTCCAATTATTATTTCAGACTACGGGGCGAAACCATGGCCGATTCGGGTTTTGAACCGAAGGTGCTGCTCAACCGCATGGGCATCATGCAAGGAGAGCACCTCAACTTGGCTGGGCTGCTTTTTTTTGGCGAAAACCCCACCGAGATGAGGCCGACTTTGCAAGTCAAGGCCGTCAGTTTTGTGGGCAACGACTTGGCGGGTATCCAATACCGAGACAGTGTTGATATGGAGGGTAACGTAGAAACGCAGTACCGAGCTTGCATGGATTTTTGCAAAAGAAACCTACGGCGCGTGCAGAATGGACAGGGTTTCAACAGCGTAGGCCAGTTAGAGATTTCGCTCGTTGCCCTCGAAGAAGCCCTCAGCAATGCCTTTCTGCACCGAGATTACACCAAAAACTCCCCCATCAGAATCCTACTTTTTGACGACCGTTTAGAAATCATCAGCCCTGGGTCTTTGCCCAACCATTTGAGCATTGAGCAAATACAATACGGCGATACCGTCATTCGTAACCCGCGTATTGTGTCTTTTGGTACAAAAATTTTGCCTTATCGAGGACTTGGTTCGGGCATTGCTCGCATTTTAAAAGAACACCCACGCACCGAGTTTGTCAACGACCGCGACGGCCAGCAATTTAAGGTTATAATGTGGCGGTAGCACCCTGAAATTTCCCACCCCCAATGCGGCGGGGTTACGGCCAAAGTTCCTTCACAAACTGCACATATTGCTCCCAGTCGTAGCGGGTAATGTCGTGTTTGCCCGTGCGAATGTGATAACGCACGCTACCGTTGCCCGTGGGTTGATCGACGGGGGGCATTTCGGAGGTTTTAAGGCCCGTTTTACCGTAAAGCTCATACACGGGCGCGGTAGCCTGCGTGGCCAAAAACTCGCCTTTGGGGTCGGCCCAGCGGTCGTCTTGGGC
Organism: Cytophagia bacterium; assembly: GCA_004293645.1. Lineage (GTDB taxonomy): Bacteria > Bacteroidota > Bacteroidia > Cytophagales > Spirosomataceae > REAB01. The sequence goes on from REAB01000180.1 coordinate 12,467, forward strand.
ACTGGCTACGTAGAGTGGGCGCGGGGCTATGAGCGATAACAACAGGTGCTGGTCCACGGGCAAGGCCGCTGTATTTTGGTTGTAAGTCTTGAATTTTTCAACAAACCAGTGCGGAAATGTCGTGTTGATGTGTTTAACGGTTTCGCCAAACTCGCGCTTGGCCAACGCCGCGCCACCCTCGCCCGAATTGTTGGAAATGACCATACCAAAACGTTGGTCGGTAGCCCCAGCCCACAGCGCCGCTTTGCCCAGCCGCGAATGACCTACGAGCGCTACTTCTTTTGCATTCAAAGCGGGGGTTTGCACTATCCAGTCCATGATGCGGCTCAAGCCCCACGCCCACGCGCCAATGGCCGACCACTCTGCTGGCTGCAAACCCAACTCTTCGGCCATCGTGCCACGAATGCCCGTTTTCCAGCCTTCCGAAAAGTCGGGTTCGAGGTCGCCGTAGTGCGCCGTGGCCACCGCAAAGCCTTGTTTGATGAGCATTTCTACGGGCCAACGATCGGCCTGCGAAGCCCGCGAGGCTTCGGTAGCTTGGTTTTTAACAAATCCTCGACAAAAATCGGGCGCGTAGCTACCCGACAGCCTAATGGTAGAGTCGGGGCTAATGCACTGATTGCCGCAAAAGTTGAGACCCAAAAAAGCGGGAACTTTGCCCACCGCGCCATTGGGCAGATACACCAAAACATAAATACGGGGCGCGTTGGACACTTCTGGAAACGAAATCGTGATTTCTTGGCGCGTGGCCAGTCCGTTGAGGGCATTGGGTGTGGTGCTGGTGGTTTCAAAGTGCGTGGCCACGGTTTTGGCGGGCATTTTGCCATATACGTGTTCGGCAAAAAGTTGCATTATTTCGGGTCTTCGCAGGTTTTGCCAATCGTTGATGTTGCTTATTTTTTTGCCATTCAAAGCCGTGAGCGGGTCGGGTAGGGTGTAGGCTGGTATGGCGACTTCGTCGTAATTGACGGGAATGGTCTGGGCCAACAACCGATGCCCCACGGTAAGCAAAAAGGCTTTGATAAAAAACGAAGAATAAAAGAAAGACTTTTTCATAATAAACCAAGTAAATAGTTGATTTTTAGCGACTTAGCTGCTTTATTTCAAAGGAAAGATTGTAGTCGTAGGTTGTCAATCCGCGTTTTCCTTTAAACGGAACGGCTACTTTTATGATGGGCTGCCGCAGGGCTTGGGCGTACGAAAATTCGTGGTTTGTTTGTCCCAAAATGTCGTCGTTGTCTATTTTTTGGGTAAGTTCAAAGCCAACTCCCGCCGCCACCAGCCCTGCCGAAATGTATTTGAGGGGCGTAGCGAGTGCGCCTATTTCCAAGAATATGGCGGGTACACTCACCACAGTGCCTACTTTTTGGGCGTTTTTGAGCCAGCTTTGCGTGGTTTGGTAATCGTCTATTTCAACAAGTACCACCGAAGCCAGTATTTTGCCATTGTGGGGTATTGGCAGCGTAACAGGAGGAAAACTTGTACGCCCAAAAACAGCATCCTGCTTTACTTTTTCAACACCCCAAGTGCCATTGATGCTACCCGTGGCGCGGTTGTTGGCATCAAACGCCGTGAGCGAATAAGCCAACAATAGCTCGTCTTGAAGCGTTAAATTTTCGGCATCTTTCATATTGCTTCCAAAGTAGTTGACAGTTTTTGAGAAATTAATCCACAAGCATATTGCCCACTAAACATGTAGTCGGAAAAATTAGTATAA
>REAB01000042.1 GCA_004293645.1 Cytophagia bacterium
AAACGCCAACCGTTACTGGTTTTGGGAGAACGGCAGCAGGTAGTAGTTTATCCAATGAACTAAGACAAGTAAATGTACAGGTAACGAGTATCAATAATGGTAACATTTGACCAGCGAAGCGAGAAAGAGAAAACCGCCTACCGCATCATCTTAACCGACTAAGGCTATGAAACGAAATACAGTTGTGCTGTGGTTCGCGTTGGTGTGGGTCGTAGCAGTGGCAATAAGTTGTAAAAGCGATGATGTAAATCCTATTGACAAATTAATGGGCTTGTATCAAGGGAATGCTTACCCCAAGGGGTTTATTCCGAGAAACAATCCAGGGTCCAGAATTAGATTAACGAGAACGACCAATGATAAGGTACATCTTATTGCTTTTGACGTACCTTATCGAACTATAGGAACTCAAACCGACTTTAAAGACTTTGAATTTCCAAACTGTAAAATCGTAATATTTGATACGTCGGCATCAAATAATTTACAACAACCTTTCGCAAGAATTATCAATACAGATAACAACACTGTGATGGGAAATTTTAGAAACTATAGAGCTTCCCATGACGGAGTAGAAACAAAATATCATGAATTGAGGTGTGACTTTTTTGTCGTAGATTCTGCAAAAGTATTAGGGGCTTTTTTCAAATGGACAGACTAACTTGTTTTGGCACCAACAACACGGGGTCTTATTTTCTGACGGTCAATGCCAACAATGCTTGTGGCAGTAATGGGCGGAGTATCATTGTGCAGGTCAATAATTGTGGACTACGAATATTTCCTAATCCTGCTAAAAATGTAGTATCTATTGAGTTCGAGAACCCAGAAATGTTAGAAAGTATTCCTGACATGATAGAGATACAGGATGAGAAAAGTCAGAAAATTGTCAAATCAAGCAACGTAAAAGCCATCAAAGACCGAAATAAGGGTAACCCAAAAGCATACGAGCGGATTGAGTTTGAAGTGGCCGACTTGCCCCGGGGTACGTATTACGTGCAGGCAACGTTTGACCAACAGAGTGAGAAAAACAAAACGGCTTACCGAATTATTCTGACTGACTAAGGCCATGAAAAGAAGAATAATTGGGCTGTTGCTCACGTGGGTGTGGGTGGCAGTAGTGGTGGTGGGCTGCAAGAATGATGATGTGAACCCCGTAGATAAACTCATGGGATTTTACGAAGGTCAATCACTTCCTGGATTAACCAGTGTTGGGCTTACTTTCCGTTTTGAGAAAAAATCAAAAGACCAGATTTCTATAGAATTGAAGCAGTTCCGTTATAAAAGAGAAGCCCCTCCGAACAGAGGATATATAGATTATTTTCTTGACCATAAATTCCCGAACTGTAAAATGGTTTTTGTTGATACGACAGGCGTAAAACCCACCGCAGATAGCACTGGCCTAATCTTTAAAAAGGCTACGTTTGCCAAAATAATCAACAACGAAACCAACAGGGAACTGGGTACGCTGAGTGGGTATGAGAGTCGTTCACAAGGAAAGACCATTGTTTTTGTACCTAATTTTTACGTTAGAGATACAATTAAGGTATTTGGCTTTGCTTTTAAACTCAAATGGGAATAGGGTTCTGTATCACCCATTCTGACAATAGAATCCATATTGTTGTTTCAACTCACTTCAAAACTTTCCATTTGCCGCAAAAAGGCGGGGTCAATGTCAGCGCCGTGGCCTGGCGTGTCAGGAATTTGAACATGGTAGTGGTTTTGGTAGGTAATGCCCGCCAAAACGGGGTCGTCGGCGTGCTCGAAGGGCGAGTCTAAATCGTAAAAAGCAACGTTGGTGAGAGCTGAGGCGAAATGCGCATTGGCCGAAATGCCCAACCGCGACTCCGACATACAACCAATCATGCACCGAATGCCCGCCGCCTCGGCAATGGCGTTGATTTTGAGGGCGTTGGCAATGCCCCCGCTCTTAGAAAACTTAATGTTGAAATAATCTACGGCCTGCAAATGCGCCAATTTGAGCGCGTCGGGTGGCCCAAACAACGACTCGTCGGCGCAGAGTGGCACGCGGGCAAACTGCCGCACGCGGGCCAAATTGGCGTAGTCCCAGTGTTTAACGGGTTGCTCACAATATTCGACGTTCCAACTGGCCACGGCATTGAGTACTTTGATGGCACTCACGTAGTCCCAGCCTTGGTTGGCATCTGTTCTGATGGGAATGGTGTCGCCAATGGCCGTCCTGATGGCCTCCACTCGTTTGATGTCGGCGGGGGCGTTGGTGCCAAGTTTTACTTTGATGGCTTCCGCGCCGCGTTCTTTTATTTTGAGCGCGTCGTCGGCCATGGCTTCGGGCGCGGCAATGTAGATGGTTTCGTCGGTAACGATGGGCCGCTTGTTGCCACCCAAAAACTGATAAAGTGGCATATTGGCATACTTGGCGGCCAAATCGTAAAGCGCCATGTCGAAGGCACTTTTGACGGTGGCATTGGCGGCCAAATAGCGGTCTAATGCCGCCAAGCAGCCCGAAATATCAAGTGGATTGCGCCCAATGAGCAGTTTGGCCAAGTCGTGGGCGGCGGCGTAGGCGGTGGCTTGGGT
>REAB01000043.1 GCA_004293645.1 Cytophagia bacterium
GGTGTTACTGTTGCTGTTAAAAATTCAAAAATTGCTGCTATTACCAGCGAAAATGGAACTTATTCCATTAAAGCCAGTGTAGGAGCCGTATTGGTATTTCCTTACCAGTCTTTTACTTCGGAAGAATTAAAAGTTAAGTCGGCTACTGAATCCAATGTATCACTTAAAAAAACCAGTGAAAACCTAGGTGAAGTAGTGGTAATTGGGTATGGTACCCGTAAAAAAGCGGATCTTACTGGTGCGGTAAGCACAGTAGGCAGTAAAGACATTGAGAAAAGCACTTCAATGACGGCTGAATTGGCTTTGCAAGGAAATGCGCCGGGCGTATTTGTTGAATCTGGTGGCGGTGCCCCAGGTGCCAGACCAACCATCCGTATAAGAGGGGTAAATACTTTTGGATTTGCCGAGCCATTATATGTAATCGATGGATTGCCTATTTTTGAGGGCGGTGCTGGTGTAACGGGTGGAGCCATTGGCGATATCCGCTCTGGTTTAAATATTTTAACCCTTATTAATCCTTCAGACATTGAAAGCATGACCGTGCTAAAAGACGCGTCTGCGGCAGCCATTTACGGGGTGCGTGCGTCTAACGGGGTAATATTAATAACCACCAAAAAAGGAAAGTCTGGCAAGCCTAGGGTAGAAATCACTTCCAGCTATGGGGTACAGAATATTCCTAGATCAATAGCTACACTTAATACCCAACAATATTATGCATTATTTCAAGAGTCTTATGCTGCTAACCCAGATGCTGGTATCAGCTTTGCTCAAAAATTTGGGGATAGATACGACGCTAGCAGTCCTTTGTATATGGGTGATAAACCTACTTTTGACTGGCAGAATGAGCTAAAAAATAAGAATGCAAGTTTACAAAACTATACCGCCAAATTATCTGGCGGCAATGATAATACTACTTATATGTTCTCTGCTGGGTATTCTAAAACCCAGAGTCCACTAAAAGCCAATGAATTAGAGCGTTATACTTTATCACTGAATATTGACTCTAAGGTATCAAAATACGTGCAAGTGGGTATGAATATTCGCATGGCGCAACAAAATGCCGTGGAAAATACGGGTGCCGATTTGGGTACTATGATGTCTACCATTCCATTCCAGCCTATTTATGATATCAATGATCCAACTGGTTTTGCTCCCGTATCTGCAGGTAGTTTTGAGCCCAATCCTGCATTTGATATAAATCTTCTTAATCCTGGGCCTGCATTTAATTTTGTAGGGGGAGGGGCTAATTTAATCTGGGGACCACAAACCAGATACAATGTATTTGCACGCCAACAAGTAAATAGTCTAAAGTATGATTTGTTCAATACCATTGCAAATGCATTTATTCAAATTGAACCCATTGCGGGTTTAAAAATTAAAGGCTCATTGGGTGGCCAGTATTCTACCAATTTGAAAAAAGCTTTTAATGCTTTTGACGACTGGCGTTTCAACCAAACTCCCCCCAATCCATATAATAACCAAGATGGTAACGCAAGGGGAAGATATGGTGAAAGAGGAGGCAATACTTTCAATATCAACAAAGAATTGACGCTGAATTATACAAAATCATTCGGTGATCATTCTATTGATGTGATATTAGGCGCATCAGAACAGTATTCAAGATGGAGATGGACAGATATAAGCGGTAACGTGAATTTTACCAATCCCCAATACTGGTCAATTGGTAACCAGCCTCCTTATTCTTCTGCAAGCGGAAGCTTATTACAGGAAGATGCGCTGATTGGTTATTTGGCTCGTGCGAGTTACAAGTATAAAGACAAGTATTTCTTAGACGCAACTATGAGAAGAGATGGATCATCTAGACTAGCTCCAGGAAATAAGTTTGACAATTTCCCTTCTGTGGGTGCGGCTTGGAGAATTAGTTCTGAAAGATTTTTCCCAAAAATCAATTTTATCAACGACTTAAAACTACGTGGTGGATGGGGTTTATTGGGTAATTTCCAATCAGCGGGTGCCTACCAATATTTTTCAAATGTTAATCTAAATTCAGATTATCCACTCGGCTCTGGTAACGGAAATAACGGTGGTGCGCAAATTCAGGGGGCAGCTTTGCCCAATTTTGCCAATACCTCTTTAACCTGGGAAAAAGTAAGAACAGCTAGTTTTGGTTTAGACGCGATCTTGTTCCAGAATAAATTGAATGTAACCCTTGAATATTACAATAAAACTACTTTTGATATTATTCAAAGCGTTGGCCTACCTCCGAATACAGGTATTCAACAACCAGCAGATTTGAATATTGCTACGGTTCGCAACAGTGGTATTGAATTGCAATTGGGGTATAACAATAAAATTGGAGATCTTAATTATACTGTTTCTGGTAATATTACCACAGTTAGAAACAGGGTAGTGAAATTAAATGATGGTGCTTCCCTTGGTTGGGAAGGTGGTAGAATTCAAGAAGGAATGTCTATGTTTTATCTATGGGGCCATCAAGTAGGTGGAGTATTCCAAAATCAAGCAGAAATTGATGCTTGGAAGTTGAGAAATTCAAAAGGAGATGCATTTATTGGTGGAAAT
>REAB01000059.1 GCA_004293645.1 Cytophagia bacterium
TTAAGTCTTTTGATTTGTAGAAAAACTAAATTACTTCTTTTTGCTCACTCTCCTCCTTTTTTTTTCTAAAACTGTAAACTGCATCGTGAAGGATGCCCCATGTTTTCGGTATTTTACTACCAGCTTCTTAACGGTATGCTCTTTTTGCCAAATTTTATTTTGTTAACACAAACCTACGACTATTCTTATTCAAAATAGAGCCCGAGCAAAAATGGATTTGGCTAAAAAATGTATTAATACTGGAAAGGATAAAAACAGTACCCAAAAAACCAAAGCAAGAGCGTGGGAAATGTGCCGGCAACTGCTTTCAGAAGCTGAAAGAGATTTAAACGTAGCTTATGAAAATACTGAAAGTGCAGTTGACAAAACATACTTAAATAAAGACTTCGATTTTTTAAGAAGAATGAAAGAAAATTCACGAAAACCCAGATAAAACTTTTACCGTCTATATCGCGTTGCACCCAACAATGAGTTTTTCAAAGTACTCCAAAACCTGAGTGGTGTAAAATACCATTTGAACTGATGCGCTACATTATCTATCACAAAAAAACAGCACGGGGAAAAGATATACGTTTATCTATCCACCTAAACTTGGGGCGTTGCTGCTATTAATAGACAACCAAGTTTTTACAAAAAATCAATGGTAAAATGAGAAAAGATTTGTTTTTTTACGTGCTTTTGGCCGTTTTGACCCTGGTAGATGCTTGGCTACTGGCGCACCCCAATTTGGTGGGTAAACTGGGTATTTTGTTTTTCAAATATGACATGATTAAAACCCTACCCCGTGCCTTTGGGACGGTTACGCTTGTAGTATTATCCTGTTTATCAGTTGGTTATGTATTACAAAAACAACTTTCGAGCGGTCAGTCAAAATGGGTTTTGGCTTTTTTAGTGCTGGCCTGTTTGGGTTTATTGGTTCAAACTTACTTTAAATTTTCGGCGGGTTCGTACGCGCTCACGGGGGCAGCCTTCCGAACGGGCGCGGTTTTGTTGCCAGCCATCATGGCCTTGGTATTTGGTAAAATGTGGTACGGGCTGTTTTTTCAAGCCCCCCAATAAATGTTACCCAATAAGCCCACGCCGCTGCCCAAGTTGTGCGGCGTGCGTTTGCGCGTAAACTCAACAGAACGTAAAAATCATATTTTTTCAACTAATTTTACTTCAAATCTAAGTAGTAATCTGGCCTTTATTGCCTTTATTGTACTTGCAACCTAACGGCCCAATCAAATGGAAAAACTGAGTACTTTCACATTGACCGACACGCAAGCTACGCTACTCTGGGCGGAGTTTAGAGAGGGGAATATGGAAGCATTTGGCACGTTGATGCGGGGTTTTTACCGCCCTTTGTTTAATTATGGACGACACATTACCGCAGACCGAGATATTCTGCACGATGTGATTCACGATTTATTTCTGCACCTCTGGGAAGCCCGCCTTAGTGTATCTTCTACCGAATACGTACGATTTTATTTGTTCAAATCGCTCAAAAATAGGCTCATTTCAAATAAAATTGACCGCGACCGCATGGTCTCCATGGAAGACCCCGACACAGCGCATTTGTCCGTGCAAGAAGAGTCTTTTGAAGGATTGTTGATAGACCATGAAAATGAAGTTATTAACGCCAAACGTCTCAAAAACTTGGTTTTGCAGCTTTCTCACCGCCAGCAAGAGGTTATTCACTTGCGGTTTTACGAGAATCTTAACAACGACCAAATCGCCGATTTGATGGGTATCAACCGCCAATCGGTTGCCAATTTGCTGCACAGCGGCTTGGAGCGGTTGCGCAAATATTGGCACCTTAGCTTCGCATTGCCCTTGCCTTTCCTGTTGCTTCGTTGGTTAGTCAGCTGTTAATTTTCTTCCTAAAAAAATAAATATCGCTTTCATTGAGTATTCCGTTCGGGCTACGCTGTATTACTATTGGCTGCCCCAAAAAAATAGACTATTTCATTTTTTTTGGATAAAAGACTTCATGGCTGATTCATTCTTTCGAGAATGGGTTAGAAATGATGAAAATAAACCAAACGACTTTTGGGGGAAAGGGCTGCTGGAACACCCCAAAAAAAACAAAATGTCCATACCGCGCAGGAATTGCTGCTGGCAGTTTGGGTAACTACACCACATCAGCGACTACGAGATAAACCATCACGTTAAACAACAAGCTCAATCCAGTTATTTCATCGCCAACTGAGCCATTCAATCGTTTCAAGTACGTAATTAGGACATCGCTCAATATTATTAGTAATAGCGGCAGGCACGGTTTTGGAGCGGTTCAATAGTGTGTTATTATTGCCCAACACCAAATTCTTTACCCCAAAAAGTTCTGAGCGGCGTTCGCAGTCTAAAAATGGAGTACTATCTGCTTCATAATCAATAAGTTAAGATTGTTATTATTGTTTTGTTGTTGTGTAAAGCCATCAATACTACTTCTGAAATAGTAGATGGATAAATTGTAATTACCGACAAAGACCGTTAAAATAGGTAGCAAAAAAAGCCGAAGGTACTGGTATGCCCTCGACTTACACGGTGCATCTCCGCATCATCTCTGGCAAGAAATAGCAGCGGGGTTTGTTTTCGCAATCAATTTTTCCTGAGTTCACTACAAAAACAATCAAACGTTTATGAAAAAAAATGCTCTCCCAATCATTTTGCAGCTAATGAGGTTATCACTAAGTCAATTATTGATAGTCATCGCATTTACGAATGCAACCATGGCCCGTGAGGCAACGGCGCAGGAGCTGCTGAACAAAAAAATCAGTTTAAGTATTGACAATGAGCGTATTAAAGCGGTTTTAAGCAAGATAGAACAAACCGCCGATGTCGCTTTTATGTACAATTCAACGGTGTTGGCTTCGGCCAAAAAGGTTTCGTTTGTAGCTACCAATCAGCGGCTCGGCGACGTCTTATCGCAACTATTAACCCCGCTCAATATCAGTTATGAAATAGTGGGGAAACGTATTTTGCTCCAAAAACAAGATAAAGATGCCTTGATTGAATCGCGCAACTCTTTTTTGGTAGAAAGCCTCGCGCGAGCCGCGTCCGCAGCAGAGCGCACCGTGGTAGGCAAAGTAACCGATGAGCGAGGCATGGGGTTGCCCGGGGTAAGCGTTCAAGTAAAAGGCACGACCAAAGGCACGACCACCGACGAGGCGGGTATTTACAAGCTGAGTGTTGCCGACGGCAACGCCACGTTGATATTCAGTTCGATTGGTTTCTTGCGAAAAGAAATGAATGTTGGTGCCAACCAAACTGCCGCCGACGCGCAACTGACCGCTGACGACCGCACCCTCGAACAAGTGGTGGTGGTAGGATACGGCACGCAGAAAAAAGTAAACCTGACTGGTTCAGTGGCCACAGTGTCTGGTTCTGAATTGCAACGGATGCCAACAAACAACCTTACAAACGCAATAGGCGGGCGAATGCCTGGCGTAATTACGGTTAATGGGAACGGAAGACCTGGAAGTGGATCTAGCATATCTATCAGAGGCATCAGCACGCTGAACGACAACACCCCACTCGTTGTAATCGACGGCATTGTGCGTTTGGATGGCTTCGGGAACATTGACCCAAACGAGGTTGAGAGTATTTCCATCTTGAAGGATGCATCAGCTGCTTCTGTATATGGAGCTAGGGCTTCCAACGGTGTAATCTTGGTTACGACCAAAAGAGGAAAAATGGGCAAGCCTTCCATCAGTTATTCAAATACCACCGGCATACAAAACCCCACACAATATCCAAAACTGATGTCCTCTTACGACTATGCCGTGGTTCGTAACCAAGCATTGAAAAATCAAGGGTTCAACCCAGCAAACCCTACACAGTCTGGCCTCTTCTTTTCGGACGCAGCTTTGGATGGCTTCAAGCCAGGTGTAACTGACTGGTACAATGAGACCTTCAAGAAAAACAGCGTTCAAAGTCTGCAAAACTTAACAATAAACGGCGGTACCGAGTCAATCCGATATTTCGTGTCACTTGGTCATGTAGATCAAAACGGCATGTATGACAAGATAAACTTCAAAAGATTCAACCTGAGAAGTAACGTAGATGCCAGAATAAACAAGAACCTGATGATAGGTCTAAATCTTGAAGGCAGGAGAGAACTGTCATCTGCACCAGCATTTGACGCAAATCAGTTCTTTGAGCTTGTGGTTCGATCGTCTCCGTTGGTACGCCCCTACCACGCCAGCGGAAGACCTTTCAACACCCAAGGGGAGCATCCAGTAGAAATGATACATTCCTCTGGTTATGACAAAAACCAGTCTGATATTTTTCAAGGAACTTTATTTTTTGAACACGACCTCCCTTTCATAACCCAAGGGCTTTCGGTTCGTGGAAATTTCTCCTATTTCAACCAAAAACGCGTCAATAAGGTATTTTTTACGCCTTATTCGTTGTTCGACGAAGATGCCAACGGTAACGTTACGAACACGAAAATTGTCGGCGGCAGAACCAGGCTCTCACAAACGTTTGAAGAACTGACCAACAACACCCTGAACCTATCGCTTAACTACAGCAAAACACTACTTCGGCACGAAATAAGCGGTCTTCTGCTTTATGAACAATTTGGGGCAAAAGGCGATGTCTTTTCTGCCAGAAAAGAAGATTTTGCTACAAATATCAAAGATGAATTTTTTGCAAGCGGTCCAGCCAATCAAACGATAAACGGAAACGGAATCATCAACGATGCGAGACGCAGCGTTGTTGGAAGAGTAAACTACGCATTTGACAACAAATATCTGTTTGAAGCCACTTTCCGGTATGATGGGTCTTACCGCTTTCCCCAAAACAAACGCTATGGTTTTTTCCCTGCTTTTTCAGCAGGATGGAAGGTATCAGAAGAAAATTTCTTCAAAAACTCCGCTATTAAAAACGTGGTCAATAGCTTCAAATTTAGATTCTCCAAAGGGTTAATCGGAAATGACCGGGTGAATGCATTCCAGTTCACTGATGCTTACAATATCGTGGCTGGCTCTGGGCCAATAGTCAATGGCCAAGCGCTGCCATTCGTGCAATATGGCGTTTATCCCAACGCTAACATCACTTGGGAGAAACAAAATAACACCAACTTTGGAATTGACGCGCTTTTACTGAACTCTAAAATTGGGGTTGAATTCGATTACTTCTTCCGCAATACCCAAGATATCCTATGGTCTAGAACCCGTTCTATTCCTGGTACATTTGGCAGAACTTTGCCAAATGAAAACTACGCGGAAGTTAAAAGCAGAGGTGTAGAACTAACTATCTCATACCGCAATAATGCCCGTAAACTCGGTTATGATTTTAGGCTGATTGGAAGTTATGCACAAAATCAGGTTACTAAAATCGACGACCCTGCCAATGCCCTTGATTTCCAAAGACAACTTGGTCGTCCAATCGGAGTTAGGGCAGGCTACCAAGCACTGGGCATATTTAGAAGCCAAGAAGAAGCAAACAATTGGGTAGGTGGGTCTCAGTTTGGCCAAAAATCTCTGGCAGGTGACATCAAGTACGCTGATTTAGACGGCGATGGCAAAATCTCAATACCAGACCAGAAAGTAATATCGGAATATGGGAACGTACCACGTATTATGTATGGGTTAAACACTTCGCTGACTTGGGGGAATTTCGACCTGAATTTCTTGCTGCAGGGAGCCGCAATGCGTAATTTAATGCTCTCGGGCTCTGGAAGAATCATGTACAGAAACGGAGGTTCTAACAATAATTTTGATTATTTGAAAGACTCATGGTCGCCCGATAATCCAAATGCCGCATACCCGATTGCGTGGGTAGATCAAAGGATTGTCAATGACCGAGATTCTGATTTCTGGCTCAGAAAGGCGGGCTACCTAAGGTTCAGGTCCGCAGATTTGGGATATAGCTTTAAATCGGAATGGTTGAAACGCAAGAATATCCAGCGACTAAGATTGTTTGTTTCGGGTGTCAATCTACTCACAATAAGCCCTATTAGAGAGTTTGACCCAGAAGCTGAAACAGGGTCGGGAAGTTATTACCCGCAGCAGAGAAACATTAATATTGGACTTAACGTATCATTCTAAAATTTTACTATCATGAAACTTAAATATTTGAATTACACTTGGTTTTTGAGCCTGCTCTTTTGTCTTTCCTGCAATCAGAGTTTTCTTGACCCCTCCAACCCTGCTGCCATTGGCAGCAATGACGTGTGGAAAGACCCAAAGCTAATTGAAATGCTGGTCAATGATTTCTACAATGACCGACCAGGTTACGATTACTCGAATTGGCTCGATAACATAACCGATGAAGCGCGGTGCAACTATCCAGGTTTTGTACCCAATCGCATTCTGGTAGGTCAATGGGACCAAGTATCCAATCCGATAGGATTTTGGGCGTACACCCAAGTACGCAAAACTAACGAATTTATGGCCAAAATAGACTCAGCCCCTATTGACGAACCAATAAAGAAGCGACTGAAAGGAGAAACCCGTTTTCTGAGGGCATTCCTGTATTTTGACATGGTAAAAAGATATGGCGGCGTTCCGATAATTAATACGCCACAAAGCATAGAAGATGACCTGGAAGTAAAAAGAAACACGCTGGAAGAAGTTTTTGATTTTATTTCAAAAGAGCTTGACATCGCCATAAGTGAACTCCCTGCCAATGCTCCAAGGGGAAGAGCAGGAAAAGAAGCAGCCATGGCACTCAAAGGCAGGGCACTATTGTATTTCGCAAGCCCGCTCTACAATACGACCGCCAACAATACAAGATGGGAACAGGCCGCAAAAGCGAATGAGGAAATCATCAAGCTGGGTAAGTTTCAGTTATATCCTAATCTGAATAGCTTGTGGTTAGACAAATCGCAGGCACACAACGAATCAATATTTGAGATTCAATACAGACTTCCCGAAAAAGAACATAGCTGGGACGCAGGTTTGAGGCCACTAAGACTTGCAAATAACAACGCTGGACAGATGTCCCCTTTACAAGAACTTGTCGATGCTTTCCCGATGAAAAACGGAAAATCAATTACAAACCCATCTTCGGGCTTCGACCCTAAGAACCCCTATGTGGGCAGAGACGATCGGTTCTACGCTTTCATTGCATTCAACGGTTCTAAAATGAAAGGCACCCAGACTGGCCCTCCTGTCAAAGAAATTACTTTGGAAACCTACAGGGGTGGGCTTGATTATGACTCTAACCCGTTGTGGATCATTTACAACACCAAAACCGCCTACTACACCAGAAAAGCCACCGACCCCGAAAACACCATATATAATGGGGACAGAGGGAGCTCACAGTCGTGGATGGAATTGCGCTACGCCGAAGTTTTACTGAACTATGCCGAAGCAAAAAATGAGTTTCTGGGCAACCCAGATGCCAGTATATACGACGCAGTAAATCAGGTGCGCCGCCGGGCAGGTATCACAGAGAACCTACAAACGGGTAGTCTCGATAAAAATGCGATGAGAGATTTAATCAGAAACGAAAAATATATCGAATTTTGTTTTGAGAAACAACGGTACTGGGACGTTCGTAGGTGGAAACTCGCAACAACGCTTTTCAATAATAGGTTGTACAAAGGAGCTGTAATCACCAAACTGGGCAACGGTGAGTTTTCCTACCAGTACTTACCAGTAGATCCCCAACCGAATGTGTTTACGGAGCGAATGTACTTTATGCCAATTCCGCAGGCAGAAATTGCAAAAAATCGCAATTTGACCCAAAACCCTGGCTGGAATTAAAATATAGAAAAAGTTAGGCTTCTTTGTTGTTCAGTCTGTTGATGTCACCAGAAAAAAACGCGGATCTTCTTCGTCTTTATCTGGTGACATTTCAGCTATTAATTTTCTTCCTAAAAAAATAAATATCGCTTTCATTGAGTATTCCGTTCGGGCTACGCTGTATTACTATTGGCTGCCCCAAAAAAATAGACTATTTCATGAAAATGAACCAAACGACTTCTGGGAAAAATGGCTGCTGGAACACCCCGAAAAAAAACAAGATGTCCAAACCGCGCGAGAATTACTGCTGGCAATTTGGGCAACTTACGACCACATCAGCGACCACGAAATAAACCATCACGTTGAAACACTTGAAAACAAGCTCAATCCAGTTATTTCATCGCCAACTGAGCCATTCAATCGTTTCCGAGCACGTAATTGGGGTATCGCTGCTACAATGTTATTATTAATAGTGGCGGGTACGGTTTTTTGGCGGTTCAATAGCAGCCCAACCCATTCAGAAAACTATCAGCAACTCATTGGTCAAAGCAAAACGGCAACACTGATTGAACAAAAAAATACGACGAACCAACCTTTATCAATCAATCTACCCGACGGTAGCTCGGTGTTATTGTCGCCCCAAAGCCAAATTGTTTATCCCGATGACATGGCCAAAAGCCCCGAACGGCAGGTTTATTTGATAGGAGAGGCATTTTTTGAGGTACAACGAAACCCCAATAAACCTTTCATGGTATTGGCCAACGATATTGTAACCCGTGTGTTGGGGACGAGCTTTTGGGTACGCTCTTACGAAGACACTCCCGACGTGTCGGTTTCTGTCAAAACGGGGAAAGTGTCGGTATATCCACGCCAATTAGGTAACAACGAAACAGCGAATTGGGAGGCCAAAAGCGGAGTTTTATTGGTTCATAATCAAGAAGTTAAGTATCTACGTTCTGATAGAAGATTGGTCAAAACGTTGGTTGAAAACCCGCTCATTGTTAATCCTGAAATAGTAAAAACCCAAGCGGTATTTGACGACGCTCCGATTGCAAAGGTGTTCCAATCGTTGGAAAAAGCCTACGGAATCCAGATTGTGTATGACGAACAAACCTTTAAAAACTGTTATATCACCGCCAAAATTTACGACGAGCCACTCACCGAAACGTTGTTGTTGTTGTGCAAAATCATCAACGCTACTTCCGAAATAGTAGATGGGCAAATTGTAATTACTGGCAAAGGCTGTTAAAGTAAGTAGCAAAAAAAGCCGAAGGTACTGGCATACCCTCGGCTTACACGGTGTATCCCCGCATTATCTCTGGCAAGAAATAGCAGCGGGGTTTGTTTTCGCAATCAATTTTTCTTGAGTTCACTACAAAAACAATCAAATTTATGAAAAAAAATGTTCTCCCAATCATTTCGCAACTAATGAGGTTATCACTGAGTCAATTATTGATAGTCATCGCATTTACGAGTGCAACGATGGCCCGTGAAGCAACCGCACAAGAATTGCTAAACAAAAAAGTAAGTTTAAGTATTGATAATGAGCGTATTAAGTCGGCTTTGACCAAGATAGAACAAACCGCCGATGTCGCCTTTATGTACAATTCAACGGTGTTGGCTTCGGCCAAAAAGATTTCGTTTGTAGCTACCAATCAGCGGCTCGGCGATGTGTTATCGCAACTATTAACCCCACTCAATATCAGTTATGAGATGGTGGGTAAACGTATTTTGTTACGAAAGCAAGATGAAAATACCCTCACTGAATCACGCAACTCTTTTTCGGTAGAAAGCCTCTCACGGGCCGCGTCCGCAGTGGAGCGCACCGTGGTAGGCAAAGTAACCGATGAGCGAGGCATAGGGTTGCCCGGGGTAAATGTCCAAGTAAAAGGCACTACCAAAGGCACCACCACCGACGAGGCGGGTATTTACAAGCTGAGTATTGCCGACGGCAGCGCCACGTTGATATTCAGTTCGATTGGTTTCTTGCGAGCAGAAATGAATGTTAGTGCCAATCAAACTGCCGCCGACGCGCAACTGACCGCTGACGACCGCACCCTCGAACAAGTGGTGGTGGTAGGATACGGTACGCAGAAAAAGCGGGACGTAACGGGTTCGGTGTCGCAGGTGAAGGCCGAAGAAATAAAAGGTATGCCACTCACGGGTTTAGACCAGGCCATGCAGGGCAAAGCAGCGGGTGTGCAAGTAACCCAAAACTCGGGCGAGCCAGGCGGTAGTGTTTCGGTCAGAATTAGAGGAGTGGGTACAATTGGCTCAAACGAGCCACTTTACATCGTGGACGGCTTGCCTACGGGTAGCCTCAATGCCATCAATCCCAACGACATTGAGTCCATCGAAATCTTGAAAGATGCTGCTTCGGCTTCTATTTATGGCTCACGCGGGGCAAACGGCGTGGTAATTGTAACCACCAAACGCGGCAAAAGCGGACGTACGCGGGTAGAGATAGATGCGTTTGTGGGCGTGCAAAGCCCCGCCCGCAAAATAGACGTGTTGAATGGTCCTGATTTTGCCACTTTGGCCAACGAGTCGGTAAACAACTCCAACAAAGACCCACGGGCAAACGTCCCCAAAGATAATCCGTTGAATCCACTTTGGGCAAATCCTGCGTCGTTGCCCACTTACGATTGGCAAGGAGCTATTTTTCAGAGTTCTCCCGTACACAGCTATAACGTGAGCATTTCGGGCGGAACAGAGAAGTCGCGGACTGCGGCTTCGTTTGGGTATTTTCGGCAAGATGGTTTGATTGTAAACTCCAAATACGACCGTTTTACGGCGCGTATCAACAGCGATTACCAGGTCAATACCCGCTTCAAAATAGGGCATAGCTTTAACATTTCGAGAGAAAACAAGCGGAGTGTTCCTACCGATAATAGCACGTTTAATGGTATGCTCCAAACGGCCTATCAAATGCACCCCATGCAGCCCATTTTTGCCGCCGACGGGTTGCAAAGTCCCACGGTATTTGGTTTGGGTGGCTACGCGCATTTTCCGCTTACCACCGAGCCGCGCTTCTATCCTCGCCAGCTTTACAACCCCATTTATGGTACCCAAGTACGCGAAAACGAGTCGGTTAATTTTAGGGTGTTAGGTACGTTGTTTGGCGAGTATGAACTCATCAAAGGGTTGAGTTTTCGGACCAGTATGGGCGTTGAACTTGGAAACGGCGGCGGCAAGTCTTATACGCCTCACATCACAGCCAATATTTTTGGCAATACCACCCGCGACGAGGCCAGCGAAAACATGGACAGGTCTTATTCTTGGAACTGGATAAACACCTTGAACTACAACAAAACGTTTGGTAAGCACAGCGTAACTGCCCTGGCGGGTATTGATGCCTTGAAAGGAGCAAATACGGGTTTGGGTGGCAGCGCCAATACCTTCGCCAATCCCAATGTGCGTAATTTTGGCTTCGCGTTGCAGGCCAATCGCAATGTTGGAAACGGCGCTGGAGATTTTGCTCTGCTATCTTATTTGGGACGCATCAACTACGCCTACGACGACAAATACCTCTTCCAGTTTAACGTTCGCCGCGATGGCTCGGTCAATTTTGGTCCCGAAAACCGCTTCGGCGTGTTTCCGTCAGTAGCGGCGGGTTGGCGCATTTCGCAAGAGCAGTTTATGAAGAGTGTTTCGTTCATTTCTGACCTTAAACTCCGGGCCAGTTGGGGCCAGTTGGGAAACCAAGGTATTCCTAACTTCCAATATCTCAACACCCTGTCATCAAACGAAGTGGAATACTCGCTCGGAACAGGCGGCCAAGGAGCAGCAGGAGGCATACGAGTAGCAAGTTTGTCCAACCCAGCCATCAAGTGGGAAGCCACTACGCAGATGGACATTGGTATTGATGCCTCACTGATGGACGGAAAAATCAACATTACTGCCGATTACTACCAACGCGAAACTTCGGATATGTTGGTAAATATTCCCGTGCCTATCTCGCTGGGTGCGCCTGGCAACAGCATTTTGCGGAACGCCGGCGGTATGAAAAACTCAGGCATTGAACTGGCCGTTGGCTACCGTCAAAACAAAGGCACGTTTAAATGGAGTGCCGACGTAAATTTTGCCACCCTCAAAAACGAAGTAGTTTCTTTGGGCGACGGCGGCAGACCCATTGTGCGGGGTTTTAGCGAAGGACAAAATAACGCCGCCACACGCACCGAAGTAGGAGGCCCTATCGCTTATTTCTGGGGTTTCAAGACCGACGGGATTTTCCAAACCCAGCAAGAAATAGACGCTTCACCCATGAAGGGACAAGCCATTCCAGGCGACCGCCGCTACGTGGACACCAACAACGACGGTAAAATAGACGGCAGCGATCGTATCAATTTGGGAAATGGCTTGCCCACTATGATTTTTGGGGGAACGCTCCGCGCCAGTTACAAGGGCTTCGATGCCAGTATTTTGTTGCAAGGACAAGCTGGTAGCAAAATTGCCAACAACAACCTGCGCTTCTTGCATGACATTCGCAACTACAACGGGCAGGGCGTACAAAACGTAGCCCAAGCAATGATGAACCGTTGGACTGGCCCAGGTACCAGCAACACCATGCCGCGCGTAGCCTACTTCACCAGCTCGGACAACAACCGATTCTCTGACGCCTACATAGAGAATGGTGCTTTCTTGCGCTGTCGCAACATTCAAATAGGCTACACGTTGCCTTTGAACCTTTCGCAAAAGATTGGCTCTGAGCGGGTGCGGGTTTATGTGGCTGCCCAAAACTTATTTACCATCACCAAGTACTCAGGTTTTGACCCCGAAGTGGGCAGCCGCAATCAAGATGCCCTCAATACGGGTACAGACCAGGGTCGCTATCCAGTATCACGGGTTTTGATGGGTGGGCTTAATATCAGTTTTTAATCTTCAAACAAAAACAAATTATGAAAAAGTTAAAAATTTTTAAAATTGGAATAGCAGCCGCGTTGAGCTTGTTAATCTTGTACGGTTGCGGAGAAAAATTCTTGGAAACTGTTCCTCAAAACGCCATCACCGATGCTTCCTTTTGGAAATCTGACAAAGATTTTGAAGCAGGGGTGAACGCGGCCTACTTTGCGCTCCAATGGGACGCGGCAAGCTTTCCGTGGTATGCGTTGGCAAATATGCCTACTGGCGACTTAAAACCCAACGAAAACAATGACCACTTCAATTTGGAAGCCCTCAATTTTCAATCTACCAACGGTGAAATTAGAAGCGGTTGGGCATCAAACTACCTGATTGTCACGCGCGCCAACTTGGTGATTTCACGCCTTGAGAAAGCCGCTACTGGTGAAGTTTCTGCCGAAATGAAACAACGTTTGGGCGGCGAAGCGAAGTTTCTGCGCGGTTTTGCTTATTTTAACTTGGCCCGTATGTTTGGCGGAGTGCCACTCATTACCATCGAACAATCGGCATCCTCACCTACCGACGTAGCCAAAGCACCCGTGGAGCAAGTTTGGCAGCAAGTAGCAAAGGACTTGACCGAAGCCGCCGCTGCACTCCCTGTAAAATACGATAACGCCAACTTGGGACGCGCTACCAAAGGGGCTGCGTTGGGTTACCTGGCTTATACTCAAATGTACCTAAAAGACTGGGCCAAGGCGGCCAAAGCCTCCGAAGACTTGGTGGCTTTGGGTACGTACAACTTGGTGCCCGACTACAAAAAATCGTTCTCGGTTAATAACGAAAATAACGAAGAAAGTGTTTTTGAAGTACAATACCGAGACTCGCAGTTGGGCTGGGGACCAAGCCGCAATGGTCATTATATGCCCCAGCAATTGGCACCAAGGGGTATTGGAGAAGAATACGCACCCTACGGCGGATGGGGAAATCAAATACCTACCGAGCAAATAGTGAAAGCCTTTGAACCAGGCGATAAACGCCGCCAAGCGCAAATCTTGGTTGAAGGAGACTCCGCTTATTTTGGTTTTAAAATGGAAAAGAAGTGGACAACCACGGGATTTGCCTACACCAAATGGTGGCAAGGACCCGACAAAAACGACCACAGCAAAATCAATTTGAAGCAATTGCGTTTTTCTGAAGTACTGCTCAATTACGCCGAAATATTGAACGAGTCGGGCCGCACGGGCGATGCCTATACGCACATCAACCGCGTGCGGGCAAGGGCAGGACTGGCCGCCAAAACCGCAGGCACAAAAGCCAAGTGCATGGACGACATCATGCAGGAACGCCGCGTAGAAACCCTCTGCGAGTACAACCAGTGGTACCAACTGACCCGAACGGGGCTGGCGGCAGCTTTCTTAAAGAAAGAGTACAACCGAGATTTGAAACCAAATCAGTCGGTGTTTCCTATTCCGCAATCAGAATTGGACATCAACAAAGCTTTGGTACAAAATCCTGGTTACTAATTGAATACAAATATGAGGATTGAGTCCGAAATCATGTATCCTTCTGTCATACCGACGTAGGAGGTATCTGAGTCTGCTTTTAGATACCTCCTACGTCGGTATGACAAAATAAGTACTTTTATGAGGCGTAGAGATAAAGCAAAACGTGCTTGTCTCTACGCCTTTTTTTTTAACCACTTTGTTATGCTAAAAAATATAATTTGCGGTGTCTTGGCTTGTATGTTTTCATTCTCTTGCCAAAACAAAAAAGCCGACGCGCTTTTTGAATTGCTTGATGCCGACCAAACGGGCATTGCCTTTGAAAACACACTGCAACCAGCCACTGCCGACAATATTCTCGAATACGACTATTTTTACATGGGAGCGGGCGTGGCCGCTGCCGATTTTGACAACGACGGCCTAACCGATTTGTATTTTGCGGGCAACCAAGTGGCGGGAAAATTGTACCGCAACAAAGGAAATTTGAAATTTGAAGACATCACCCAAAAAGTAGGAATTGAAACCACTGAATGGTGCACGGGCGTGGCCGCCGCCGACGTAAACAACGACGGCTGGCAAGATTTGTACATTTGCCACGCAGGACTCAAAAACACCAACAACGAACTATTTATCAACTTGGGCAAAGATGCCAACGGCGTGGTTCGGTTCAAAGAAATGGCCAAAGAAGCGGGGGTAAACTTCAAAGGTTTTAGCACGCACGCCGCTTTTTTGGACTACGACAAGGACGGCGATGCCGACTTGTATTTGCTCAATCATTTTCACGAAAAAGTAAACCCCAATTACCCCAAACCAAAAACCACCGACGGCTCGGCACGTAGCAACGACAAACTCTACCGCAACGACGGCAAAGGGAATTTTACCGACGTAACGATTCAAGCAGGAATCACCACCGAAGGGTTTGGCTTGGGAATTGCCATCAGCGACCTCAACGCCGACGGCTGGCCTGATGTCTATGTGGCCAACGATTTTGCCTACGACGACCTCATTTACATCAACAACCAAAACGGCACTTTCACCGAGCAAGCCAAAAAACACCTGCGCCACACGTCCCGCTTTTCGATGGGCTGCGATGTGGCCGATTTCAACAACGATTTTTTTCCTGATATTTTGACCGTGGACATGATGCCCGACGACAACAAACGGCAAAAACTCATGGGTACAGCCTCGACCAACGATTTGTTTAATTATTCACTCTTGAACGGCTACCTACCGCAATATTCGCGTAATATGCTGCAAATGAACAACGGCGATGGTAGTTTTAGTGAAATAGGGCAGTTGGCAGGCATCTATAAAACCGATTGGAGTTGGAGCGCCCTCTTTGCCGACTTGGACAACGACGGCTGGAAGGATATTTACATCACCAACGGTATTCCAAGAGACATTACCAACAACGATTTTACGGCTTTCAGGGAGGCCGAATCGCAGATGGGCGACATGAGCTATGAAAGCGTGAGGGCCAAATTGTTGGACAAAGTAGAACAATTAGAACCCGTAAACAAGCCTAATTTTGTCTTCAAAAACAACAAAGATGGCCTTACTTTCAGCGACCAAAGCGCGGATTGGGGCTTAGACACGCGCGGTTTTAGCAACGGGGCAGTTTATGCCGATTTAGACAACGACGGCGACTTGGACCTCGTAACCAACAACCTCAACGCCTCCGCTTTTGTGTATCAGAACAAAAGTGAAGAAAAAAACAAAAACAATTTTTTGCGAATAAAACTAACTGGTAATCAGGCATTTGGCGCGAAAATTAGAGTGGTGGCTGGCAAACAAGAGCAGTTTGGCGAGTACAATCCTTACCGTGGGTTTCAGTCGAGCCAAGAACCTTTTGTGCATTTTGGACTCGGCAAAGCCAGCGTCATTGACACCTTAGAAGTAATTTGGCCTGATGGGCATTTTCAACAATTGCTCGCTCAAAAGCCCAATCAAACGCTCTCCATCAATCAGAAAAACGCGACCGAAAAAGTAAGCGATTTTAGTTTTGGCAATAATAAGCGCAACCCAAAGCCACTATTTGCCACCCAAAATAGCCCCGGCGCATTGGAATACATGCACCAAGAAAATCAGTACGAAGATTTCAACAACGAGCCTTTGCTGCCGCATCGGTTTTCGAAAAGTGGCCCTTATTTGGCCGTGGGCGATGTTAATAACGACGGGCGGGACGATTTTTGGGTAGGTGGCCCCGCCCGAACGGCGGGCAAGTTGTTTGTGCAACAATCCAACGGGCGTTTTGAAAGCAAAGAAATGCCCGACCCAGGTTTTGAAGACCAACAAGGCCTGTTTTTTGATGCCGACAACGACAAAGACCTTGATTTGTACGTGGTGAGCGGTGGCAACGAATACCAACCACTTACGGCAACCTACCAAGACCGCCTGTATTTGAACGATGGCAAGGGTAATTTTGCCCGTAAAAAAGAAGCCATTCCCGTCGAATATGCCAGTGGACAGTGCGTAAAAGCCGCTGATTTTGACCGCGATGGCGACGTAGATTTGTTTGTGGGCGGGCGGGTGGTGCCCAATCAATACCCCCATATACCCGAAAGTTTTTTGTTTATCAACGACGGCAAAGGGCATTTTCAAAACAACACGCTTGCCCTCGCACCCGCGTTGCAAATGGTGGGCATGGTAACTGAGGCCGTTTGGTCTGATATTGACCGCGATGGCTGGCTTGATTTGGTGGTGGTGGGCGAATTTATGCCCATTACGGTGTTTCATAACGACCACGGAAAACTGCAAAAAAGCTACGAAACGCCCGAAAAAGGACTTTGGACAAGTATAAAAGCGGGCGATTTTGACCACGATGGCGACGACGATTTTGTGGTGGGCAACTGGGGCTTAAACAACAAACTAAACGTGTCGGCGGCGCAGCCTGTTTCGGTTTATGGCGTGTTGTTTGGCAGCGAGGTGCAGCCCGTGGTGAGTTATTTTAACAACAACAAAGAATACCCGTTGGCAGCACGCGACCAATTGGTGAGCAAATTACCCATCATCAAAAAGAAGTTTCTGACCTACCAGCAGTTTGCCGAAGCCGAGCAGGCCTCGCTGTTTAAAGAAGAAAATATTGAGTCAAAATTAAGCGCCAACTATTTGTCTTCCAGCTATTTAGAAAACAAAGGCCAAGGCACTTTTTTGCTCACGCCCTTGCCAATGTTGGCCCAACTTGCCCCACTAACCAGCATTTGGATTGGCGATATAAACAACGATACCCACACCGACATCCTGTCGGTTGGCAATAGCTTTGCCCCCGATTTTATAACTGGTCGCTACGATGCTTCGTGTGGACTATTGATGCTGGGCAACGGGCGCGGGCAGTTCAAAGCCCTGACACCCAATCAAAGCGGCATTCATTTGGCGGGCGACATGAAATCGGTGGTTAAGCTGCATATTGCGGGGCAGCCCACTTGGCTGGTGGGTACCAACTCGGCAGCTATTCAAGTAATACATCAAACCAAAAATCTGTCAAAATGAGACCAAATTATATTTTTTGCGCAATTGCCTGTCTGAGTATCGTGTTGGCAAATACTGGTTTTGCCCAAAAATCGGCCATCAAATACCACCGCCAAATCAAGTATCCTGAAAGCAATCTCATTGCAAAATTTGAATGGACAACCGACCCCGAAAAATACCCTGGTACTGGCTCGGATATGCACTGGTGGACGTGGGGCATTGACGATGCAATTTACGTGATAGAGGACGACGGAAGCAATTTTGGCGGCCCGGGCAACTATGCGCATCTGCTCAAAGTTACGGGTGTTCCGCCCAAGCACAAGGTCGAAACCATCACCGATTTTATGGACATTCCGTTTCGGAAAATGTTGCCTAATCCGCTCATACGCAGGTATGTAAGTGGCACTATTGCGGTAGATTCTGTCTTGTACGTTTCTATTTATGATTACGACTGGAACATTCCAAGGGTAATTCCCTTCAAAGATTCGATTGTGAAGCGCACCAACTTGTACATGTACAATCAAAAAGTAAAAGACCCCGCCTTGCTGCAAACCATGTACTGCACCGACAGTTATTCTAAACACTTCGGAACGGCGGGTATCATTAAATCTACCGACTTTGGCAAAACCTGGACCAACATTCCCGATGCCACCACGCCTCGTTTTTTGGGGCCCGATTATGGCGGCCTTTGCTTTCTCAATTTTGGACCTGGTTATTCGGATGTTCCCGAGGAGTTAGGGCCTTATGTATATACCGTTTCAAACGACAGCAACTGGGAGAGTGGCGACCACGTGCGCATGGCAAGGGTTCACAAAGACAGCGTGGCGGTACGGTCGGCTTGGCAATTTTTGAGCAAAATATCGCCTAAAAATAAACCTACTTGGTCAAAGTCAGAAGAGGCGGGTTTGCCGATTCTTACCGATTTAGGCCACGTAGGCCACCCCACCATTTCGTACAATAAAACCTTAAAACGGTATATTTTAGCCATTTTTAGCGATGAAGTAGTACACCAAGAAAACGCAACGATTGAGAATTGGAAAACATGGGACCAACGCTCTGAATTACAGCTCTATGAAAGTGAAAAACCGTGGGGGCCGTGGAAAATTTTTCACAATGAAATACCTTTTGGTGGCGAAAACCACACCGCTTATTTGCCCCAAATTCCCAACAAATGGTGGGAAAAAGGAGGCTTAAACGGCACTCTGATGTTTGCGGGCGACTATACCAAAGGTGGAGGCGGTTTTTATGCCTTGATGACTCAATCATTCAAATTAACTTTAAAGAAAAAAATAGGCCAAAAATGAATAATTCAACAAAAATAAAAGCACTCGTGATGCCTCTATTTTTGGCTCTAAACACCGCCGTTTTTTGCCAAAATAGCCCCAAATTAACACCCAATGGCAACAGCGTAACGTTTTCAAGTTCAGATACTTTACTCAAAAACTTGTTTGACTTGGCCGAAACAAAAGCTGCCCAAAATATCAAGGTTTTTTCGCCCACTTACACCGTGCTGGTCGAAGGCGGCGAGTACCCTTTTGTGTGGGTAGAAACCCAACCCATGGGCGGTGTGATGTATGCCAAACGAAACTTGGAAGTAGCCTACAATAACGTGGCTATTTTTCTGAAAAATCAGGCAGAAAGCGGCCGAATTGCGGGTATGATTATCCCGATGAACAACAATATTTGGGGCCTAACCGATTTGAAGGTCGTTGAAGATGGTAAATTAGGGATTTTTTCAGAAACCTTGCAGGGCTTTTTTGTGCCTGGGCCAGCGTTGGAACTGTACTATTTGTTGGGCAAAAATACCGATTATCTCAACCTACTTTACCGCACTTTTGAGGCTTACGACAACTATTTGTGGCAATACCGAGATTCTGACGGCGACGGGTGCTTGGAGGCTTGGTGCCAAACCGACACGGGCGAGGATTTTCTGGTTAGATACGATTATTCGCCCTTTGCTTGGCCTTTCAACTACCCGCCCGTCAAAGGAAAAATGCCCGAAGACACCAACTTTATCAAAAAATATTGGCCTGCCTCGCATTACAAAGACTACTCGCACGACAAAAACCCGATGCCAGTCGAGTCGATGGACATCATGGGCTATTCGTTTACTTGTCGTAATGTGTTGGCTAAAATTTCGGCCATTAGAAAAGACGGAAAAGAAGCCTACTGGCGCAAAAAAGCCGATGCAATACGCGACAAAATGAAGGATTATTTGTGGATTCCTGAACAAAATGCTTACTTTTATCGTGATAAGCACAACAAAATAGTGCCAAGTCTTACCCACAACAACCTGAGAACCATGTACTTTGGAACAATGACTCAGCCGATGGCCGATGGTTTTATTAGAGAACACTTATTGAACCCCGCAGCGTTTTGGACAAAAATGCCCCTGCCAAGTATTGCGGCCAATGATGCTGCTTTTCGCAATATTTCGCACAATAATTGGAGTGGACAACCCGAAGGGCTGACCTATCAGCGGGCCATTGCAGCCTTAGAAAACTACAGGCATTGGGCCGAAGTAACACTCATCGGACAAAAATTGTTGGCAACGATTGCCAAAAGCAAGAAATTTACCCAACAATTTGACCCTTTTACAGCCACCCAAAACGGCAGCGATGGCTACGGTCCTACCATTTTATCGGTTTTAGAATATTATTCAAGAATGTACGGCGTTTATCCCCAAAACGACACCATTCATTTCAACGGATTACCGAACGAATTGCCATATACTTACACCCAAAAGCTGGGAGATAGTCGTTTTGAATTGGCTCAAAAAAACAACAGCATCACAGGACTACGCAACAACAAAGTGCTCTTTAAAAGTACCGCAGGCATCAAAATAATGACCGATAAAGCAGGGAACATATTGGCATTGGCTGGCATTGACACCCTTGCTCGGAACATACAATTGCAGGTTGGCACAAAGACTTACCAAGCCCTGATAAAACCAAACGGCTTATACAAAATAGTGAATGGTAAAATAAAGCAAATACGCCAAGTTCCGTTCGATTACCCGTACCATAAACAATAATAAATCAACTCACCAACCCTGATTTTGTTATGAAAAACGCTCATTTATTGTTTGCATTAACACTTATTTTTGCTCTTTTTTCGTGTGGCGAAAAAGACCCAAGTCAGCCTGTACCCGGGCCCGTAGTGGAAACCCCAGCCATACCCATTACGGTTGATGTAAATGAGGTAGTGCGAACGCTGTCGGGCGATGAAGTAGGGATAAACATGAATTATTTGATGGACGATGCCGTGGTGTCGGGCAATAATTACGAAAAAACCGCCCAAGGATTGAAGCAAATGGGGGCTAAAATACTGCGTTATCCAGGCGGCGAAAAATCGGACAATTACTTATTTGCCTCGTCGCCTTATGCTTCTGCTGCCCCCAAAACGGCTTTTTGTACCTTTCCAACTCCCGACACTCGGTTTTTTAATGCCAATCAAACCGCCAAAAATGAGGTCTTGGATTTTGACGAATTTATGCTGATTTGCAACCAAACGGGCAGTAAACCGCTCATTGTGGTTGCCTACGATGCCATGTACTCGCCCTGGGTTTGTGGCCCTAAACCTACCAAAGAGCAGCTGCTTACCAACGCCAGAGAATGGGTGCGCTACGCCAACATCAAGAAAAAATACGACATTAAGCTGTGGATGATTGGGAACGAATCGTTTTTGAAAGAAAGTTACAACGGTTTTACCACGCCCGCCCAATACGCACTCGATGTGGTGGAGTTTGCCGATGCCATGCGAAGCATTGACCCCACCATCAAAATTGTGGTAAATGGCAAACCCGATTGGTGGTCTGCGCTACTCAACAGCCCCGCCGCCTCAAAAATAGACTTTCTGGGCATCAGCAATTATTTGCAAGCCAATATTGGTTCTTACGACACATACCGAACCAACAAGGGTAGCCTGAATGCAGAAACCGATTTGGCCATTACCGCCATCAGCAGAGCCACGACCGATGCCGACAGAAGTCGAATTGGCGTGATAGAAACCGAGTTTAACAGTATTGATTTTGTGAATAAAACGTGGCTAAACAACAACAATTTGGGCCACGCTTTGTGCAATTTTGAGATGCTGTCGGAGGCTATTTTAAAACCAAAATTATACACAACTTGCCTCTGGAACACCCGCTGGATTGACAACGTAACCAAACCGCAAGATTTGTTTGATGCCCTGCACGCCAACGGGCAACTGAACGCAACGGGTCTGGGATTGGGCGTACTGGGAAATAATTTGCTCAAAACAATGGTCAGAACTACTGCGTCGGGCAACGTAAAGTGCTACGCATCTTACGACAATGCCACCAAACGCCTGAACGTGTTTGTGTTGAACAAGGAAACCTCAACCCAAAAAGTAAAAATAAGTGTGGCCAATTTTTTGAGTAGTTTCAAATTCAATAAATGGGAACTGAAAGGAACATCAACCGAAGACAAAGCCCCCACCTGGGACAAAGTATTGGACAACCAAACGGGAGCGGCCACCACCGACCTCACTTTGCCCGCCCACTCTATTACAGTAATGATTTGTGAACAGAAATGATAAAAATGAAAATAAAAACCCGATTACTCGTTTTACTTTGTTTGGCAAAAACAGTTGCCATTGCCCAAAATCCAGCCCAACAATACCAACAAACGCAACGCCAATTGGCCAAAGGTTGGAACACCTGGAACACCCAAAGCGTGTTGAGCCAAGTGCTGCTTCCCGAAGGGCTTTCGGTGAATATTGGCTTTAAAGCCAATGGCCTTACCGACAACCGATACTTGCACGAAAGTTATATTTCGACCAAACAAAAACGACCCGAACAACTCGAAGCGGGCTACCACGCCTACGACGGCAGCTACACCGAATGTACCGTAACTTGGGAAGGCATGACGGCCAAAGTAGAAACCGCCGCCCAAGGCCCCGATTTGGTGGTGTTGGTAACGCCCCTTAAAACCCCAACCATGCCCCCAAACTTGGTCATTGAAGTGGCCATGCTCTGGAATCGAGCGGGAAATGTGCAGCTTTCGGGGCAGCAAATCACGGCAAAAATTGGAGAAAAGGCGTGGAAAATTAGTAGTACCTCAGCCGCAATCGCCGACTTTTTGCCGTTAAAAGGGCGTTATCTTAACCTCAAGCTCAACCAACAAATCGGCGTTTCGGTGGGGAAAGTGCAAAATTTGGAAGCCATCAAAGCCCTGATTAACCAAAAAAGAACCGCTTTTGAAATGACCCTAAACCAATACGGGGCAAATCAAGAAACCTACCTTGCCCAACAGTCGGTTTTGGCCTGGAACATGATTTATGACCCTGAACGCCAAGCAGTTATTGCCCCCGTGAGCCGAAACTGGAACTCGTTTTTTGGCGGGCATTACGTGCTTTTTGATTGGGATACGTACTTATCTGGCCTCATGGCAGGGTTTGACAACAAGGCTTTGGCCTACGCCAATGTGGTAGAAGTAACCAAAACCATTGACCAGTGGGAGATGGTGCCCAACTACCTTTCGGCGCACGGGCTGGGGTCGCCCGACCGCTCGCAGCCACCCGTGGGAAGCATAGTGGTAAGCGAACTTTATAAGAAATACCAAGATAAATGGTTGGTAGAATTGCTCTTCGACCGCTTGTTGCGCTGGAATAGGTGGTGGCTCACGCACCGCCAAACCGACGGCTATTTGTGCTGGGGAACTGACAACGTGCCGCCCGACGGAGCCGCAAACACTTGGCAGGGAGCAGCTTACGAGTCGGGATTGGACAATTCGCCGATGTACGACGGCGTGCCGTTTGACACCAAAACCCACCAAATGGCTTTGGCCGACGTGGGTTTGATGAGCCTCTACGTAGCCGACTGCAAAGCCCTGGCACAATTGGCAACCGTACTAAACCGAACCACCGAAGCCCAAGAACTAACCCAACGGGCCGCTACTTTTTCTACTAAATTACAAAGCCTTTGGCACGAAGAAAAAGGCATTTTCTTGAACAAACGTACCGATACTGGTGCTTGGAACGAGCGACTTTCGCCCACGCTTTTTTATCCGCTCATTGCCCAAGTAGCCACACCCCAACAAGCCAAACGCATGATTGACGCGCATTTGTTGAACCCCGACGAGTTTTGGGGCGAGTGGGTGCTGCCCTCGGTAGCACGCAACGATTCGGCTTTCAAGCAGCAAGACTATTGGCGCGGGCGCATTTGGGCACCACTCAATTTTTTGGTTTATTTGGGAATAAAAAACTACGATTTCCCCCAAGTTCAAAAGCAATTGGCCGAAAAATCAAACCAATTATTGCTCAAAAACTGGCGCGCAACCAAAAGTGTTTATGAAAATTACCACGCTTCGGGCGTGGGCAGATTGCCCAACGAAGCCCTCAACCGCAGCGATAATTTTTACCATTGGGGCGCACTGCTGGGCTACATGTATTTATTGGAAAATGTAAAATAAAAAGTTAATCCCATGAACTATCCACTCCTCTACTGTTTTAAAGTTTTCGTTGCTATTGGTTTGGTTCTACAATCGTTTTCGATTTATGCTACCAACTATTACATTTCGGCGGCGGGCAGCAATGCCAATAACGGCACGTCGAGTGCTTTACCTTGGCAAACAATTGTCAAAATAAATGCGTCAATGAGCCTATTTCAGCCAGGCGACTCGATTTTGTTTAGGCGAGGCGACACTTTTCGCGGGCAAATATTGCTTACAAAATCTGGGAGTAGCACCAATAAAATTGTATTTGGGGCTTATGGCAGCGGCAGTTTGCCCATACCCATTCTATCTGGTGGACAGCAAGTAAGCGGTTGGTCGGTGCTTAGTGGCAATAAATATAAAGTAGCAATGGGGAGTACTCCCGTTTATTTTTTGTTTGCCAATGAGAACATTCAAACGTTGGCAAGATTTCCAAATACGGGCATGGGCGTTATCCAGAGTGGTTCGCAGGGTACTGCTACGGGAGAGTCTTCCTTCAATCGGAGTACCAATTATTGGCAGGGCGGTACGGTACGCATCAGAACGAGCGATTTTACGTACGATTTTCGTGGTATTACCTCCTCAAACGGAGCAACGGTTAATTGGCCAGCATCGCCAGGTATGTCGTACGCGCCGTCGGCCAATTGGGGAATGTACATTGACGGCATCGTGGGCGAGTTAGATGTGGCCGGTGAATGGGTAAAAAATACCAGCACCAATGACTTAGAATTTTGGGCGCCCAATAGCGTAAATCCCAACACCCTCAGCACCATTGCGTCGGTAGAAGAGTACGGCATACGGACAACCGATAATGTATCAAACATTACCGTTCGTAATTTGCAGTTTCAATACCAAGGACTTGATGCGTTGTTGTTTAATGGTACTACTACGGGTATTTTGGTAGAAAATTGCGTTTTTCGCAACATTGGCAGTTGCGGTGTAGAATTGGTTACTTCTACCAACA
This sequence comes from Cytophagia bacterium, assembly GCA_004293645.1. Classification (GTDB taxonomy): domain Bacteria; phylum Bacteroidota; class Bacteroidia; order Cytophagales; family Spirosomataceae; genus REAB01. The sequence continues at coordinate 24,905 of REAB01000059.1, forward strand.
GCGCTGTAAATTCTAATACTTTTAGAAATGTATTGGGAGCGGCTATTAGTACTTTTAACAGTAACACAGGCACTTATGCGTTGAACGACATTCGCAAAATAGGCTTGGTCAGAGGTTACGGTTACAGCGGCCTCAACAACATGGAGGGCATTGTGTGTTGGGGTGGTTTCAACAATTATATTGGTTACAACAAAATAGACAGCGTTGGCCAGCACGGAATAAGAAGCGATGGCGAGCAAAATTATGTTCAACACAACACCATCAACAATGCGGTAATGCTCACGTGCGATGCGGGCGGGTTATACAGTTGGGGGAGTGCCTCTAAAAACAGTTTTTATCAATACAATTTTGTGTCCAACTGTAACGGTGATTTTATTGGCACAAATCCAGCGGTGAGCATACCCGTTGCCATTGGCATTTACATTGACAACGACCAGTTCAACCACACCATTCAATACAATGTAGCTTATAACAACGGTGAGGGTATGTTGATTAACACAAACAATAGCTCGCACAAAATCCAATTTAATACGCTGTACAACAATAAATTTTTTCAATTATTGGTGGGTTTAAGTAGTACAGATGCGCCCAATCACCTTATCGAAAACAATACCATGTACTCCCTGAGCGAGAGTGCGCCCCCCCTCATAGCCCAACGTGATGCCGCCAATGTTCAAGTTGGTACTTTTTCTAACAACTACTTTATCAATCCTTTCAATAAATTGGTGGTTAGAAACACCTACAACCCTTCTGGGGGTTATGTTACTACCAACTCGTCCTTAAAAAGATTTGAAAGTAGCTTTGGCGGGGGTAGTGGCGGCAAAATCAGCAAGTGGTATTCGTTGCCCGAAGATGTTGTTTCTACGGGAGCCGAACTAATTCCTACTGGCAATTTTAACACAACGACAGAGGCAAATAATTGGCAAACATTTGGCAGTGCAACAAGAAGTTTTAGCAATGCCGCTGGCCTGAGTGGCAGCAACTTGGAGGTTTCTGTATCGGGCGGAGGAAGCGGCGTTTATCCACCCACGTTCAACTTGGCGGCAAGCCAAAAGTATCTACTTACTTTCAATTCCAAAACAAACACCATCAATACGGGCGTATTGAGAATACAAGAGCAGGGTGGTGGCTTTGGTATATTGAGTCAAATTGGGTTTTTCCCGCAAGAAACAAGTACCGATTATTATCAGAAAATATTTACGACCCCAGTGAGTGGTAGCAACAACGAAAGATTGAATTTCCAACCTGATGTGGCAGGAATAGTTTTTAACATCGATAATGTTTCCTTGAAACCTGTTACAACCACTCCTTATGACCCCACCACAAGGCATCAACTTTTTACAAATACGGGTTATACGCCATTGACAATACCATTAAGCGGCAGTTTTTTTGACATTGATAGTGTTGCGGTAGTTGGTAGCATTACGTTGGCCCCTTTTACTTCTAAAATCTTAATCAAAGTCTCAGATTGCGTGGACTATACGGTTGCCACTGTACCCAACTACCCCAATGGAACGGCAATAACGCTCAAAGCCCCCAATACCATTGCCGCCGCCAACTCAATTGGTACCAATGCCAACGTTACTTATCAAGCGGGCAAAAGCGTTACACTTTTGCCCGGTTTTAAAGTAGAAAAAACAACGGTATTTAGAGCTCAGTTGGGTGGCTGTAATTGACCAAGTAACTACCATAAATAGCACATTTAATCTCATGAAGCATCAACTCGCCCCGTGTTTTAGTGTTTTTGTTGCCATTGGTTTGTTTCTACAATCGTTCTCGATTTATGCTACCAACTATTACATTTCGGCGGCGGGCAGCAATGCCAATAACGGCACGTCGAGTGCTTTACCTTGGCAAACAATTGCCAAAGTAAATGCGTCAATGAGCCTCTTTCAGCCAGGCGATTCGATTTTGTTTAGGCGAGGCGATATTTTCCGCGATAAGTTGGTGTTGGCAAACGGTACGACGGGCAATGCGTCCGCACGGCTGGTTTTTGGTGCTTATGGAACGGGCGCAAAACCCGTCATTAGTGGTGCTGTCGCGGTATCAGGCTGGGTAGCTCAGACCATCAACGGCTTTCCTATGTTCACGGCCAGTTTCTCGCAAAACCCCAAACACCTGTTTGTAGATGGGAAACAGATGGTACTGGGCAGAATGGAAAATTATGGGCCCATGACGGGGACGGGTAGCAGTACGACTATCGTGGCAAGCGCGCTGCCCGCTTGGGCTGTGGGGGCTACAGTACACGTGCGCGTTCAAAACGACGCTATTGAAACCAAAACCGTTGTGGCAGTTTCGGGCGCTACGGCTACCGTTTCGCCCAGTGATTTTATCAGCACCCCTTCGGCAGGTTATGGCTATATTTTGGAAAACAAATTAGAATTGGTCGATACTCCTGGCGAATGGTTTTATAATACTACTACCCAAACGCTGTACTTATATCCACCCGTTGGTGTCAATCCCACGCAGGCTACCACCCTGGTTGAAGCCTCGGTCAAAGATAGGGGTATTGAGTTTTTTGGTACGGGCATTCACGGCAGTAATTATTTGGTTTTTCAAAATTTAGAAATCACCAAGCAAACCCAAACGGGTATTTTTTCGTACAATACGGAGCATACAACCATAACCAGCTGCCAAATCAGTTGTGCTGGTGAGGTTGGATTGGAGATTTCGGGAGCACCCACTCAAAACATAACAGTTACCAACTGTGCTTTTGAACGCAACAACAGTTCCCATTTGTCATTAAATGGTTTAAATTCGCTGGTCTCAAACAATACATTCGACCAAAATTTTTGGTTGCCTGGCTTAGCCAAATCAGGTTTGATACCTGGTTTGGCGGTAAATTTAATCGGGAATAATTGCATATTTAGGTACAATACCATTTCAAACAGTGGCTACCACGGCGTTTTTACGCTGGGTTATCAGCATTTATTGGAGTACAACCACATCTTCAATTGTGGTTTGGTAAAGAATGATTTGGGGGGGATTTATGCGTGGGAAAACTGGAACACCGACCCGCTACTGGGCAGTTATGCTACCATTCGCGGCAACATCGTTCACCACGTAACGGGCAATGTTTCGGGTACGCCCGCTGGCAATGGTCCAATTGCCAAAGGCATTTATTTAGATGATGGTTGCAGGTTTTACCAAATTCTAAACAATACTACCTACGATTGTACTGGACACGGAATTTTTATACAATCATCACAAAACACGACCGTTCGAGGCAACACCGTCTATGGTTGTGAAGAAGGGCAATTTCAAATCAGTAATAAGCCAATTGCTTTTGCCCCCAATGTGGTTAGTACGGTGGTAGAAAACAATATCTTTTACAGCTTGAAAGACACCCAACTAACAATGGATTTGGTGTCTGGCGAAGCGTTCAACAATTTTGGTACCTACAACAACAATTATTACCTCAACCCGTACGGATATTACTTGATTAACCAAAAATATACGGGCTTTGAGAAAAAAATGGAGCTACCGCGTTGGCAGGGCATTTCGGGCTTTGATGCAGGCTCAAAAATAAGCCGCTTTCGATTTGATGGACACACGCTTGTTTATACTTCCGCAAACCTCAAACCCAACCCTACTTTTGATACAAATACCAATAATTATACCGCCGCTTCGTGGACCAATTCGTCGGCAACTCATGTTGTAAGCGGTTCGCCACTCGATGGAGGTTGTCTAAAAATAACCCGAACCAATCCTGGCAATTTTAGCGTAGAAGGGCGTGATTTGCCCGCGTTTGAGGTGGGGCAAACTTATTTTGTCAGTTTTTCGGCCTTGGCAAATACCACGACTGACATTGAAATCAGTGGCAGAAAGCAAGACCCCAACTGGGACTATTACAATAATTTCAATTACAAATTTCCAATAGGAACCACCCGACGCGCTTATTCAACCATTATTACCAACCAAATTACGCATCCTGGACCAGCAAGGATGGATTTTGCGATGGGAGGCGATGGAAGCCATTTTTTCATTGACAACGTAGTTGTCCGAAAAGTAACCGCTACCCCAGTCAATACCCGCGCCCAGAATCCTATATTTGTTAATTCAACCAATGCCGCTCAGACATTTCTTTTGTCAGGAAGCTATTTTGACATTGACAGTGTTGCGGTAGTTGGTAGCATCACGTTGGCCCCTTTTACTTCAAAAATCTTAATCAAAAACTTAGATTGCGTGGACTATACGGTTGCCACTGTACCCAACTACCCCAACGCAACGGCAATAACGCTCAAAGCCCCCAATACCATTTCCGCCGCCAACTCAATTGGTACCAATGCCAACGTTACTTATCAAGCGGGCAAAAGCGTTACACTTTTACCAGGTTTTAAAGTAGAAAAAACAACGGTATTTAGAGCCCAATTGGGTGGCTGTAATTGACGTAACACCTAAAATAGGCAGCTCAAATCGAAGAAACAAACCATTAAATTGGGCAAAAAATAGGCAGTTTTTTAAAGTAAAATTAGCAACCAAACACAACGATGTACCCACCAAAACAAAGCACTTTTTCAACAACAATCACCGTTCTAATTATCGCACAATTCGTTGTATTTCAAGTATTTGCGCAGCAAAAACCCATGCGATTGTGGTTTAACCAACCCGCCTTTCAACCCAAAGTATTTACCTATAAAGACAAAGTTTTTACGACCCCGTATTACTTTGAAGACAAAGGGTGGTTTGAAGCGCTGCCCGTTGGCAATGGCCGCTTGGGAGGCATGGTTTTTGGGGGCGTGTTCAATGAGCGCATTCAGCTTAATGAATCGAGTCTTTGGGACGGCTACCGCCGCAGTGCCACCAATCATCAGTCGGGCAAGGCACTGTCAGAAGTGCAACGGTTGATGTTTGAAGGCAAAAACGATGCCGCCGAAAAACTGGCCGCAAAAACCATGATGGGCGAGCCGCTCAATATCAAGCCTTACCAGTCGCTCGGCGATTTGTTTATTGCGCCGCTTACTGCCCCTTCCGATACTGTTTATGAAGGCTATCGGCGGTGGTTGAGCCTTGATTCGGCCGTGGCCGTTACCCAGTTTCGGCACGGAGGCATCAGCTATCGCCGCGAAGTATTTGCGTCGCACCCTGCCAATGTGATTGTTGTTAAGTTTTCGTGCGATAAACCCAACGGGCTCAATTTGCGCGTAAAATTAATGCGCGAACGCGACGCAACGTCGGCGGCGGTGCCCACCGACCCCCACTGCTTGGCCATGATTGGGCGAATAAACTGCTTAGACGACAGCACCAAGCAGCCCGTTGGAATGCGGTTTGCGGCTTATGTGAAAGCAGTCAGTAAGTCGGGAAAAATAGCGGTGGCCTCCAATGGCGAGATGACCGTACAAAATGCCAATGAATTGATTCTTTATTTGACGGCTTCGACCAATTATTACGAAAAAAGCCCCGCCCAAACTTGCCTCCAAACCATTCAGAAAGCAGTCAGTAAACCCCTAACGGCGTTGTTTAAAGAACATTTGGCCGACTACCAAGCCCTTTATAACCGCGTAAAAATCAACTTGTCGACCCAGTCAAACCCCGACGAACTCCCGCACGAAAAGCGATTGGAACGGGTTGTTAAAAATAATTTTGAAGACCCGTATTTATCCGAATTATTGTTTCAATACGGGCGTTATTTGCTCATTGCGTCGTCGCGCAAGGGGTTTTTGCCCGCCAACTTGCAAGGCATTTGGAACCAAAGCATGAACCCGCCGTGGAGTTCAGATTACCATGCTAACATCAATTTACAGATGAATTACATGGCCGCCGAAGCCGCAAATCTCCCCGAATGTACGCTGCCCTTGTTTGCGCTGATGGACTCGCTGGCGGTGCACGGCAAACCCACCGCCCAAATAATGTACAACGCCCGTGGTTGGGTGGTGCATCACCTTACCGACATTTTTTGGCGCACTTCGCCCGTTGATGGGGTGGTGGGAGTTTGGCCAATGGGCGGTGGCTGGCTGGCGCATCATCCGTTTGAACATTATCTTTTTTCGGGCAACAAAACCTTTTTGCGCCAAAAAGCCTACCCACTTATGAAAGGGGCAGCGCGGTTTTACCTTGATTTTTTGACCCCCATTCCAGCAGGCAAACACTTAGCGGGCAAGTTGGTAACCAACCCGTCGCACTCGCCCGAAAATGCCTTTGAAAAACCCGACGGCAGCCAAACGCAGTTTACGTACGGTGCTACCATGGATACGCAGATTTGCCACGAATTATTTACCAATTGCCTACAAGCCATCGCCGATTTGAGCAGCCCAGAACGGCCTTTTGACCCTGCTTTTGAAAAAGAATTGCGGACGGCATTGGCCCAACTTGCCCCCCTTCAAATCAGTCCGCGTACGGGTGGCATCCAAGAGTGGATTGAAGATTATCGAGAACCCGAAATTGGGCATCGCCACATCTCCCATTTGTACGGGTTGTTTCCCAGCAACCAAATCAACGCCCAAACGCCCGATTTATACGTCGCTGCCCGCAAAACGTTGGAAAGAAGGCTGATGGGCAACCCAAATGCGAAAACAGAAGAAGCCAAAAATCGCTACCTGAGTTACGGCAGTTACCTCAACGGCGAGAGTTTTGGCGGTTGGCAAAGCGTTTGGATTGCCATGATGTGGCTACGTTTGGGCGATGCCGAACAAGCCTACAAACACCACCAATACCAACTGAAATACGGCATGAAATCCAATTTTTTTGGGCCTGCTTATCAATTAGATGGCACTTTTGGGTCGTCGAATGTGGTTACCGAAATGTTGCTGCAAAGTAGCACGGGTACGCTCAATTTGTTGCCCGCGCTGCCCAAGATTTGGGCAACGGGTTCGGTGGTTGGGTTGCGGGCTGTGGGCGGATTTGAGGTCTCAATCAAATGGCAAGACACGGCCTTTTCCGAAGCCCGCATTGTATCAAACAATGGCGCATTGTGCAAATTGTTGGTGAAAGTACCCGTAAAAGTATTTGAAAACGGGAAAGAGATAAAAAGCACCCAAAGCGTTGCCAATGAGCTTGTTTTTGCCACTAAAAAGGGAAGCGTTTACGTTGTTTCACGGCAATAATGGCGGGCTTGGTTGTTGGGCGTTGAGCCGCAGGTATTTTTCGATGGCCTTACAAAATCGCTCAAAGGTGATGGATTTGAACAGATAGTCCCTTAGTTTAAGAAGTCTTGGCACTCATGTTGAACTTTTAGCAACCTATTTCAACACTCAACACCTCAACAACTCAACACTCAGCACCCGCCCCCTGTCAATCTGTCAGTTTCTGAACGTTTGGAACGGGTTTTGAGCATCGCTATCTACAAAAATTAAATACACAACCAAATACTATGGACACAGTTGAACAAGTAGAAAAGGGACAATTGTCAATTCACACCGACAATATTTTTCCCATTATCAAAAAATTTCTGTATTCAGACCACGAAATATTTTTGCGTGAGCTGGTTTCTAATGCCGTAGATGCTACCCAAAAACTCAAAAAATTGGCCGATTTTGGCGAATTTAACGGCGAACTGGGCGAATTGAAAGTAACGGTAAAACTCGACGAAACGGCCAAAACCATCACCATCAGCGACCGTGGCATTGGCATGACCGCCGACGAAATCAAGAAGTATATCAACCAAATTGCGTTTTCGGGCGCGGCTGAGTTTGTTGAAAAATACAAAGAAAAAGAAGACACCCGTGGCAACATCATCGGCAACTTTGGACTTGGTTTTTACTCGGCTTTTATGGTGGCCAAAGAAGTCGAAATTGTCAGTAAGTCGCACCGAGAAGGCGCGGAAGGCGTGCGCTGGACCTGCGACGGCAGCACCGAGTTTAGCATCGAAGCCGCCGAAAAAGCCGACCGTGGTACTGATATTATTTTGCACATTGCCGAAGATTCCGAAGAGTTTTTGGGCAAATACCGCCTCACCGAAATCTTGGAAAAATATGGCAAGTTTTTGCCCGTTGAGATTGAGTTTGACGAAAAAATAATCAACAATCCCAACCCGATTTGGACCAAGCTGCCCGCCGACCTCAAAGACGAAGATTACTTGGCGTTTTACAAAGAACTCCACCCATTTAGCGAAGACCCCTTGTTTTGGATTCACCTCAACGTGGACTATCCCTTTAATTTGACGGGGGTGTTGTATTTTCCAAAACTAAAAAACGACTTCTCGGCTAAGAAAGAAAAAATTCAACTTTATAGCCGTCAGGTGTTTATTACCGACGAAATAAAAGACGTAGTGCCCGATTTCTTGACGCTCCTTCACGGCGTGATAGACTCGCCCGATATTCCGCTCAACGTGTCGCGGAGTTACTTGCAAGCCGACGGCAACGTCAAGAAAATCAGCGGCTACATTACCCGCAAAGTAGCCGACAAACTGGCGGAGATTTTTAGAAACAACCGCGAAGATTTTGAGAAAAAATTTGACGACATCGGCCTTTTTGTAAAATATGGCATGATTTCGGACGAGAAGTTTGGCGAAAAAGCCAAAGAGTTTTGTTTGGTAAAAAACACCGCAGGCCAACATTTTACTTTTGAAGAATACACCAACAAAGTAAAAGACAACCAAACCGACAAAAACGAAACTACGATTTGGCTCTACGCCAGCGACCCTCAAAAGCAAGATGCCTACGTGCAATCTGCCCAAAAACGGGGCTACGATGTGCTGGTGCTCGACACCGTAATTGACCCGCACTTTATAAATGGCGTGGAGCAAAAACTTGAAAAAACCAGCCTCAAACGGGTGGACGCAGACCCGCTCGATAAGCTCATTGAAAAAGAAATTAGCCTCGAAAGTGTACTTTCCAAAGAAGACGAAGAAAAAGTAAAAAACCTGTTTGAGCAAACCCTGAGCGGTGGGTCTAAACTCACCATCAGCGTAGAAGCCATGCCCACCGACGAGCTGCCCGTGGTCATTACGATGCCCGAGTTTTTTAGGCGCATGAGCGACATGGCCGCCACTTCTGGCCAGAAGTCTATGTTTGGCGATATGCCGCAGATGCTCAACGTGGCCATCAACGCCAACCACGCCGTTACTCAGAAAATACTAAACGCCAGCCAAGACGAGCAAACGCAACTGGTGCAACACGCTTATAATTTGGCTTTGCTGTCGCAAGGAATGTTGTCGGGCAGTGCCCTGACCACGTTTGTGCAGCAAGCTGTGGCACGTTTGTAAGAAGATGCTCCGCTACTGGCACGCCCTCCTCGATTTGGTTTATCCCGACCCGTGCAGGGCGTGCGGTACGGCTTTGCTCGGCAACGAGTCTATTGTTTGCACCCGCTGCCGTGTTAATTTGCCCCGCACCGACTCGCATTTGGTGGCTATTGACTCGCTGCGGCTCAAATTTGCGGGCAAAGTACCCGTGCAAAACGTGTATGCGTTTCTGAAATTTGAACGCGCGGGCAAAGTGCAACGGCTGTTGCACCAACTCAAATACAACAACCAGCCCGAAGTGGGACTAATGCTGGGGCGAATGTACGGCCACGAACTCCGCCAAGCGGGAGTGGGAACGGGACTTGATTTGATTGTACCCGTGCCGCTCCATCCGCGCAAGTTGGCCCAGCGGGGCTACAACCAAAGCGACAGTCTGGCCGAAGGATTATCGGAGGGTTTGGGCGTGGCGTGGTCTAATGAGGTATTGGTACGGCAAAAATTTACCGAAACCCAAACGGGCAAAAGCCGCTTTGAACGCTCCGAAAACGTAGCGGGTATTTTTGAAGTAATAAAACCAGCCAGGGTCGAAAACCAGCACATTGTAGTGGTGGACGACGTAATGACGACGGGGGCTACCTTGGAGTCGGCTATTGAGGCATTGCTGCAAAACAAAGCGGCCAGCGTAACGGTTGTTGCGCTGGCCGCTGCGGTGTAGAGGCAGCTCTGAAAATGCTTGTTGGGTGTTGGTATAAATTTGATTTTCAATGCTTTATGGGTATAAGTAAACCGCTGCCAAAAATGTATTTGGCAGGCAAGAAACGCCTTTGCTTCTAATTTCGCTATTTTGCAGAAATTTAGGTAGAAGTACTATATGGTTTGGCCAAACACATACCCCCTATTTATGTCTTTAATAACTCCCTTTATAGAACAAGAAATCATTGACCAGTACCTGTACGACGATAACCCCCGCCCGTGGATTATCGGGTTTAGCGGGGGGAAAGACTCGACTATGCTGTTGCAATTGGTTTGGAATGCACTCAAAAAAGTCCCTTCTGAGCTTTTAACCCGTGAAGTTTATATTATATGTAACGATACAATGGTCGAAAATCCACATATCGTGGACTTTATCAATCGCACCTTAGCCAATATTAACGTTGCGGCATCCGAACAGTCTATGCCTTTCATCGTACGCCAAACGATGCCACGTTTAGAAGAAACTTTTTGGGTCAATTTATTGGGTCGAGGCTATCCTGCCCCCAATAATACTTTTCGGTGGTGTACCGAACGCCTCAAAATCAATCCTACCACGCAGTTTATCAAAAGTAAAATTGACGAACGCGGTGAGGTAATTATTTTGCTTGGTACGCGTTCGGCTGAAAGTAGCAACCGCGCCCGTAGCATTAAAAAACACGCTGTAAAAGGGCAACGACTGCGCAAACACGTCTTGCCAAATGCCTACGTGTATGCGCCCATCAAAGACATAGAAACCAACGAAGTGTGGCAATACCTCCAACAAGTACCACCACCGTGGGGCGGCACAAACAAAGAACTCGTAACACTCTATCGCAATGCCAATAGCGGCGACTGCCCGTTGGTCATAGACGATACCACGCCCTCTTGTGGCCAAAGCCGCTTTGGCTGCTGGGTGTGTACGGTAGTGAAGAAAGACAAATCAATGGAAGGGCTGATTCTGAACGGGGAAGAATGGATGTACCCACTACTCGACCTCCGCGACGAACTGGCAGATGGCCGCAATGTGCGCGAAAACCGAGAGATTTTTAGAAGACACAACCGCTTTAAATCTCAAGAGGGTGAAGATGAAACTTGGGGCGCATACACGCCCGAATACCGCGCCAAAATACTCCGTATGGTACTCGAAGCCCAAAAAGAAGTACAAGAGACACAAGGCGAAAGCCTCCAACTCATCACCCACCAAGAACTCATAGCGATTCAGGTAATTTGGTACCGAGATGGTATCCTAAAATACAAAGTAGCTGATATTTATAATTCAATATTTAACGCTCACATTGACATGAGTAAACACGAAGAAAAATTCAGGCAAGAGGAAGAACTCCTAAGAGAAGTATTTACTGATGAAGATGAGTTTGAGTTTATCCAAAAGTCTTTAAATGTCCTCAAAACTAAATCATTAATGCAACGCAAACGAGGGCTTTCTAATGACATTGAAAACTTAGTTGAGGAAGCTATCAACAAGAAAAAGAAATGAGTAAGCCACTATGTTTCAAAGAAGTAGATGTGGGATTTTACTTGGGCTTTTTGGAAGCATCAGAAAACGACCCTAATTATAATTTCTTTGACCCTTACACCCAATACATTCCTTCGCAAGATAATTCTTGTGACGAGTTATGGTGCATTTGCGACCCAAATGGATCTTTTCATACAATTGAATCAGGCCTTTTTGATGCTTATATTCGCTTGGATAAAGAACCTATTGAAATGAAGTTTTTGGGGTCTTTTAAAACTTTTAAACTGGCAGAAGAGTGCCTAAACCAATTATTTGAACGAGGTATTAAATTTGAAACTGCACCAGTTGTCGAAAGCGAATATTACTATCCAGACTACTCAGATAAGAAGCAGTCTATTTTTGTGTAACCATTGAGTACCTCGTTTTCATGCCCCATCGAGGGCGTATTCAAAATACCTAAGCAATGATTATTAAAAAAGTAGAATTAGACAATTTTAGGATTTATAAAGACCACAACGAAATCGACCTTTCGTTAACGGAGGGTAAAAATATTTTTATTGTGAGTGGTAAAAATGGCTTTGGTAAGACTACTTTCCTAATGTCATTAGTTTGGTGCTTGTATGGCAAACAGATGCAAGAAGTTGATGATTTGTATAAAAAAGAGATTGGCGACCAAGGTGGTTATTCCAAATACATTGCTAATAGCCTCAATAGAAAAGCAGGTGCAGAAGGGAAAAAGTCATTTTCAGCAAAAATCACAATCAGCGATGCCATCATTCCAGAACTTACTTGTAGAGAGATTTCCATCAAAAGAACCTACCACCTTTCGGAGGGTGAAAGCATTGAGGTTTTAATTGATGGGTTTGAAAATGAGACTGTTAAAGACCTTGCCAAGGATAAACTTTCAGGAGAGGAGATTTTTATCCGTGACTACATACTTCCTATTGAAATTGCTAAATTCTTCTTTTTTGATGCAGAGAAAATTGTAACGCTGGCAGAAGTCAACACGGTTGAACAGCGAAAGAATCTTAGTAAAGCATATTCAGAAATTTTAGGGATAAAAAAATATGAAGACCTCAAAGACGAATACGAAGACATACAAAAACGACTACGCCAACTGAGTGCCAGTAGGGAAGAACAAGCCAAATTGAACAGTTATGAGGCCGAAGTGCGCAATAGTGAATTGGCGATTTCTGAAAATGACCAAAAAATATTTAATATAAACGAAAGAAAAGATAGCCTTCGATACGAGTCAAATCAATTGCAAGAGCGACTGATTCGCGTTGGAAACATGATTTCGGTCGAAGATTTAGCCCTACTAAAAGAACAAGATAACGTTTTATCTAATCAATTGAAAGATATTACGAATGAACTACAAGAGTCATTAGAAGTAATACCGTTTGCGATAGCAGGAGATAAATTATCAAGCGTAATTGAGCAAGTAACAGACGAAGTTGCTTACAAAACCAATTCTTACAAGCTATCCAATATCCAAGACAAAGCAGATGAAATCATTACTGACCTGATAACCGAACAGCGAAAATTCGATGAAGTGATTACCCGGAAAGTACAAGACTTCTATTTTGATACAATCAGTAAGTTAGTCAAGAAGCACTTTTATGCCGATGTCCCTGACTTGTCGATAGATTTTAAGCCAATTCATGACTTTTCAGATTCTGAATACAACGAACTTAATGCCTTTATAATGAACTTAAAAAGTTCATTCAAAGGGAAGTTTACAAGCCTTAATTATCGAAACAACCAAGTTAAAAATGAACTTGCCCAAGTAAGAAGAAGAATTGCCGATGCTGAGGCAGTTGCCGAAGATGCCGTTGTAAAGGCCGACCGCGAACGGCGTGAAATGATTGAAAAAGAAATCATTAAAATTGAAAAGGAAGCCAGTGATTTATATGTAGAAATTGGTAAGCATCGACAAGACATAGAGGTTAAAAAACGCCTTATCAAGGAGATAACAAATAAATTGGAAGCCTCGAAGACCAACAAAAAGAAAGATGACTTTTTGACTGATAAAATACAAAAACTCAAAAAATATATTGTCCAATTCAAGGAACGGAAGAAAAATTCACTTGAAAAAGAAATCCTCAATGGTTTAAAAACTTTAATGCACAAGAGAGGATTTATTGAGGATGTAAAAGTTTCTATTGCTGGCGAAGACATAGAAATTAACCTATTTAATGGACGAGGTGAAATGATTCGTAAGGATGGATTATCCAAAGGCGAGCAGCAAATGTACGCTACTGCCTTGCTGCACGGCTTGGTGGCAGAGTCGGAGATTGAGTTTCCTGTGTTTATAGACTCGCCGATGCAGAAGTTCGACGAAGAACACGCCCTCAACATTGTCAAATATTTCTATCCTACCATCTCCGACCAAGTGATTTTGTTTCCGTTGGTCAACAAAGAAATGAGCCAACGCGAGTTTAAAATGCTCGAACCGCGCATGGCAAAGGCATTTTTGATTACAAACGTAGAGGCCGACAAGTCCACTTTTTTAGAAACCACACCCCAAGAATTTTTTAATACCTACAACGGCTTGTATCATGCAGATTAACGTATCAACCTCCGAAGAAACCGAAGCGATTTTAGGACGGTTGTCCAACCGATTTAGCTTGGCTTCCAAAAATATTTTGATGCGGGTGGCCTTTTCTTACTCGCTTTCTCGTGGACAAAAATTATTGCTCAAAGACCTCGCTGATGCCAAAGGCAACCCTTACAAAGAAGTAACCGTAGTGGGCAAATACCGCAGCTACTACGTTGCCTTGATTTGTCAGCATTATGGCATTTATAAAACAGATTTAGACATACCCAAGTATTTTAAACTCCATATTGACGATGGTTTGCGGCTGTTGGACAAACTTTTTGCTGAAAGTGCCACCTACGGCTTTTCAGATTTTCTGCTCGAATACACCGAACGGGGCATTGATTCACTCGAACAAGTAAACGTAAACAATGAGCCGATTTTGTACGATGAGCGCATACGCCACCTCAAAATCAGCGACAAGGGGTATTTTGAAGGGGCATTGAAACTTCGAGTAGGGCAAGACCTCAACACCAACGACCCCATTTATACCGTACTCAACGATACCAATGTACACAACAACGCCCACGTGGCCGTAGCGGGCGAGAGTGGTTCGGGCAAAACCCAATTTGCGTTAGATTTGCTTCGTCAGTTTGTGGAAGTCTCGGGTGGGGCAGTTAATTTTATCTATCTGGATTTCAAGGGCTTAAAAAAAGACGATGTGGCAGGTATGAAGCCGTTTTTTGAGCGTACCCAAACCACCTTTATTGATGCGCCCCAAGTACCGTTTCCATTGAACCCCATGTCGTTTATTGACAATGTAAACGAGAAAAACAAAATCATGGGCATCAATAAGTTGGTGGACATCATTACGCATTACTCCAACATTGGCAAAAACCAACAACAAACCCTTCGCGATGCTACCAAAGACGTGTTTCAAGGCTTAAAAGGCGGGGCTTACCCATCGTTTGGGGATATTTATGGCCGCGTGATGGACATAGAAGGCAACAAAGCCAGTACCCTCAAGGAAATTTTGGAAAGCCTCAGCGAGTTGGATTTGTTTGCCGCAAGTGTTGACCCCAAAAACAGCATTTTCAATCAAAATTATTACCTCAGCCTTTCGGGCGATTTACCCAATGCGGTGCGGTTTACGGCGGTGTTTTTGATTATCAATTACATCTACAACAACTTCATGAATATGGAAAACACGCCCGTTAATGACAAATTGCAGGGAGTACGCTACGTGTTGTTGATTGACGAAGCCCACGTGATTTTCAAAGACCGCAAAAGCCAAGACCTGTTAGAAAAAATCTTGCGTGAAATACGCTCAAAGGGCGTAAGTGTAGTGCTGCTTTCGCAAGGTATTGAGGAGTTTAATCAACCGAGTTTTGATTTTTCGAGCATGTGCGAAACGGCCTTTTTGATGAATATCAAAGACAAAACCAACAGCAAAATGATGTTGAAGTTCTTGGGTATGAGCGACAAAGAAGGAACTATCCTTGCCCGCAACATGGAAAAAATACAGAAAGGGCAAGCGGTGTCTAATTTGAAAGAGTTCAAGAAAGGGGAGTTGTTTGAGATGGGGCAGTTTTGGAAGAACGTTTAAAATAAATAATCGAAAGTCATGCCAGAATATAGAATAATAAATTTGGATTTGTTAGTGCTTGACTCGCACAATCCAAGACTTCCTAAATCCAAACATGGGAGTAGTGAGCAAGAAATTTTAAAATATATGCTCATAGATTCTTCTCTAATAGAGCTTATGTTAGCGATAGGAGAAAATGATTTTTTCCCAGGAGAACAGTTATTGGTTGTTCCTGTTGCAGAAGATACCTATAAGGTTGTTGAAGGGAATAGACGTTTATCTGCTTTAAAAATATTAAATAATCCAGCATTAGCAGAGGTTCATACATCAAAAATTGAGAAAGTATTGGCCGAGACCACATTTCGACCTACCGAAATACCTTGTTTGGTTTTTGATTCAGAAAGCGAAATTCATAATTATCTTGGTTATAGACATATTACGGGCATTAAAGAATGGAAGCTTCTGGAAAAAGCACGTTATCTGTACGGATTGAAAATTGAAAAATTTAGTGATTTGTCCTTGAATGAAGCGGCAAGAGAAATTGCTAAAATGATAGGTAGTAAAACCCCTTACGTTAAGCGAGTTTTAGTTGGATTTAAAGTATATAAAATCATCGAAGATGAAGATTTTTTTCAAATTACAGATTTGAATGATACAACATTTTACTTTAATTATATAGCCGATAGTTTAAACAAATCCAATATTGCTGCTATTTTGCTGGGCGTAAATTTAGATGCTTCAGATCCATTGGCAGCTATAAATATTGATAATTTGCGGATTTGGGCGGAGTGGTTATTTCAAAGGAACAAAGAGGGTAAGACAAGAATTATTGGGGATAGTTACGATTTGAGAGATTTGAACACAATACTTGGGCATACAGAAGCAAAGGTTGCATTTATGGATTCGGGGTATTCTCTGGAAAGAGCATTAGAATTGACCAATCCTTCGGATAATCAATTTGTAAGCTTTATAAGGAAGTCAGTAGATTCGTTGATGGAGGCAGATAGAATTGTCCTAAAAGTTTCATCATTTACAGAAATCACAAAAGATGACCTAAAACAAATTCAAAGTTTAGCGAAAAGAATTAACCGTACAATTTTGGAAAGAGAAGATGAAGAAAACGACAACTGAAAAGATACGAGAGGGTTTTTCGTCTATCAAAGTTTCCCTGACAGAGAAGCCAACCGAAAACCTTACACATTTATACGCTGACTATGTGGAAGTTATAAGCCTTTTTTCAAACAGAAACTCCGTTTCTTCCACTGATGTTTTAGATAGGTTACGAGATGAGGGTTATCTGCTACGTGATAAAAATAGAGATGAAGACCAGGGCGAGGACAACGATGTGAAGGAAAATCTGATAGATAGCATTTTTCGAGAACTTCAAAATAGAACATACTTATTCAAAAACGATTATCCTTTTGAAATATTAGAAGGGGATAAGATAATTCTCAAAGCCAATGTAGAAAATAATACGCGCCAAAAAGTGTATATCTTTTTACTTTTAGCTTCAAACCTTTCTATTTTTGGTTTGTTTAATCATGAGCTCACCACAGAATTTGAGACCATAAGCTATGAAGCATTGAAGAATTTTTTACCTCCAAAGTCAATAATTAAAGAAATGGGTGTTAACACTCAGTATTCAGGCAATACGATTGATAAAATTAATCAACTTGCTAATGAAATAAATATTAAAGTTGATGAAGAAGCAATAAAACAAATATCAAAAAAAGCCAATAAGGAAAAGGGGCTTGATTTAATTGGCTGGATACCTTTTGATGATGGACTCCCCAACTTACTTTTAATATTATGCCAATGTGCTTGTGGTAAAGAATGGTACAATAAATTATCTGAAACAGGAAGTTATGAAAATTATTTGCGGTTTTATCGAAAAAAGCCAATACACACTTTATTCATTCCATACAGTCAAATAAATTACCAAGAAGGAGGATTTTATCAATCAGGTAAAATAATAGACACTTTACTTTTTGATAGAAAACGAATTTTGAACCATATTGAAGATTCGTCATTCTTTGATTCTTTAAACTCGAAATTAGTCGTAGATAAATGTATTGAGTTTGAAGAAGATATTGTTTAGGTAGCTTACACTTTTCAAGTCTACATAGCCCTAAACCTCTGATTAATGCGTTTATACCGATTACCTCACAACGATTTCAGACGCTACAGCGTGACAAAAAAGGGAGATTAATGCTAATCCTAAATAATTTTTGAAAAGGTATTTGCGAAGTTTTAAAACATGTTTATCTTTGAACTTAATTTATAAGTTAAGTTGAAGTACGCGCAACTCATCGAACTCCCAGACTTACGTTTATCGAAAGTGACCTTTTACAGCATCCGTCTCGAAGAAAACACCCGAAGTGAGTTTGCTGATTTTTTGGTACGAATGAAGTCACAGCAACAAACCGTGGGGCAACTGGGTGAACTCGTTCGCGTCATTCAAAATATCGGCACTAAATACGGTGCACAGAAACATTTTTTTCGACACGAAAACGCAGCTTCAGCATTACCTCCTCCTCATTTTCACTACGTTGATATTGAAGATTACGGAGTGAGGTTATATTGTATTCGATTGAGTGACTCGGTAGTGGTACTTTTAAACGGTGACCGTAAAACTACCCAAAAAGCCCAGAACTGCCCACTTTGCGCGAAACATTTTACACTGGCCAATCGTTTGGCCCGTAAAATAGACGAAGCTATCAGAGACGGATACATACGCCTGATTTACAAGGAGTTAGAACAAGACGAAGATTTTGAAATTATACTATAAAAACGTATGAAAAAGCAATTTGAACAAGAAAACATTGACAATCTTTTATCTGAGTTATTGGCTGAGACACCTAAAGAACGGCTTTTGTTTGTGGACTTTTCGATGGCAATTGCCACTCGGATTGTACATATATTGGAAGAAAAGGGGATTAAACAGAAAGATTTGGCGCAGATGCTGGGCAAAACCGAGCCTGAAATCAGCAAATGGCTGAGTGGTACTCACAATTTTACGTTGCGTTCATTGGCTAAGATTGAAAGTGTTTTGGGGGAATCTTTGTTTGCCGTTGAATCCTCACAGTCAATTCTTGCTGCTTAATTTTTTTAAAAACCGACTTTTCACTGGTTTGCGTTTATCTCAAAAGCCTTCGGGATAAACCCCCGAACTATGCCTTTGTAACGCATAAACTTTGATTATCTCTTAACGATTTCAGGCGCTTACAGCGTGACAAATCAATTCAACGCACTTCTGTTGCCGTGATATCTTTTGTTGGTATTTCTGAAAATAGTAACCAATTTCCCATCGGTGAATTTGGCTACAAATTCAAACCATTCTTTGTCTAAGGACGTATAAAATGTAATATATCCGTGAATGTCCTGAATTTTTACCCATTTCCCTGATTTTTTAGGTTGTGCTTCTTCTTCCGAATCGGCCAATTTATCCAAATATTCTAAGTCGCCTTCATCCGTAATTCGATAATATATCAATAATTTTTCCAAGGATTTAGTTTGGAAAAACTGATTTGATAATGCCTCCTGCTCTTCACTTGATAGGGGTAATCGCTTACTATTGACCCAAATTGTATCAAACATTCCCATAATTTCAGATATTTTGTACACTCATCGCCCGCAACTGCCCTACCACCTTCTTCACTGCTTCTACCGCCTGCGGGATTTCGTCGGCATGATTGAAACGCCCCAAACTGAACCGAATACACGAAAAAGCTTCGGTTTCGGTCATGCCCAAAGCCATCAGTACGTGAGAAGGGGCGATGGAGGCGGAGGTACAGGCCGAGCCATTGGACACAGCGATGTTTTCTAACCCCATGATAAGCGCGTCAGAATCGCAGCCTTCAAAAAGTACGTTGGTTGCGTTATAAAGGCGGTTTTGACGGTTACCGTTGAGGCGTGTGTCCGAAATTTGAAGGAGTTCGTTTTCGAGGCTGTCGCGCAGTGCGCCCACGCGCAAGGCATCGGTTCCGAGCTGGTTTCGGGCCACTTCTGCTGCTTTGCCCATGCCTACAATACCTGCTACGTTGAGCGTACCCGAGCGTTTGCCGCCTTCGTGTCCGCCGCCGTGAAGGAGTGCTTCGAGTTTCACGCGGTTGGGTCGTCGCTGCCGCACAAACAATGCACCCACGCCTTTTGGGCCGTAAAACTTATGCGCCGACATCGGCATTAGGTCAATACCCAACTCGTCCACGTTGAGCGGCATTTTTCCTACGGCCTGCGTGCCATCGGTCATAAAAATTGCACCAAAATCATGTGTAAGTTTTGCCAATTCTTTGATTGGCTGTATCACGCCCAATTCGTTATTGACCAACATTACCGAAACCAATATTGTATCTGCCCGAAGTGCCGCTCTAAAAACTTCCATATCAACCAAACCATCTGGTTTTACAGGCAAAAAAGTAATTTCAAAGCCTTTGGTTTCGAGGTGTTTACATACATCCAACACGGCAGAATGTTCGGTTTGGAGCGTGATAATATGCCTACCTTTGGCTTGGTATTGTTCGGCTACGCTCTTGATTGCCAAGTTGATAGCCTCCGTAGCCCCCGAAGTAAAAACGATTTCATGCGGCTCTGCACCAATGGAGGTGGCTACTTGTCGGCGGGCGGTTTTGACAGCTTCGTTTGCCCCCGTACCGAAAGCGTGCGTAGAGGCCGCATTGGCAAAATTGTCGGTTAGAAATGGCATCATCGCCTCCAAAACTTGTGGATCAATGCGGGTAGTGGCGTTGTTGTCTAAATAAATCATCTTGGCAGTAAAATTACGGCAAAAAATCAGACGCTAACAGCGTGACAAAAGAAAAAGCTTTAAGCCACCCGCATCGGCTAACTTGCAAGACCTCTTTTGGGTTTCCTGTTTTTCTATTTATCTTTACAAGAAAATATTATTTGGAAACCTTGCTAACAAAACCAGCTCGCCGAAAAGTACCGCTAACTACCCAAAAAGTGTCTATTGAGGACTATTTTAGGGCGGAGGAAAAATCTATTTACAAACATGAATATCATAACGGCGTAATTAAAAAAATGGCAGGAGGGACATTCAACCACGACAATTTAGCCGGCAAAGCCGTAACACTCATTAATTTATTTTTAGAAGAAAATGACTTGGCTTATTTGGTCAATGGCAGCGACACCAAAATAAGGATTGAGCAATACAACAAATTTGTGTATCCCGATGCGGTGGTAATTTGTGAAAAACCCGAATTTTATCAAAATCGCAAGGACACCATCACCAATCCCTTGCTTATTGTAGAGGTACTTTCTGACTCGACCAAAAACTATGACCGAACCCTGAAGTATGAATATTACCGCACCATTCCGAGCTTTAAGGAATATGTGCTGGTTCATCAAGATAACAAACACGTGTCGGTTTATACCAAACAAACCGATAATACTTGGATAGTGCGCGACTACGACGGCGACGGTGCCACGGCTATTTTATATGCCATTCAGGAGTGCCCCCTGCCCTTGAAAAGACTTTATAGGGGGTTAGAAATAAGTGCGGTTTAGGTCTAAACATATTGCATTATCAGTTGGTTGTAAAGAGGCAAGTAAAACTCCAACCAATGCAAAATTTAATCCAAAACTGGATACTATTCTACGACAAATGCGAAGATAAATGGCATTCTATCCAAGCCTCCAAGCTCATCAGCAATTTGGTTGTTTTGTTTTTTTTAGTGGGCATTATCGTTACGTTACTATCTCATTATCAAATTATTGACCTTCGGGTTGGCAAGTTTTTTGCGATTGAATTGGCATTCAGCATTTTGTTGATTAGCGAAATATTGGGGCTGGTTTTTATTCTAACTCATTCCGTTGCCGACTCGGTGGGCAAGCAGTTTGAGATTGTGTCGTTGATATTGCTGCGCGATGCGTTCAAAGAAATGGGACACCTGCCGCTCGATGTAAAATGGAATACCGACACGCTGCTCGAATTGCTGCCCTTGCTGACCGACGCGCTTGGGGCGGTGTTTGTGTTTTTGATTATTGGGCTGTTTTACAGGTCGCAGCGGCACGTCAAAATAACCAGTAGTCCACAGCAGCAGCTTCGGTTTATTATGCTCAAAAAGTCGGTAGCCAATGTGCTGCTGCTGGTTTTTATTTCTATTTGTGTGTACGATTTGATGGATTTTTTCTTTACCAATCGCTACCACAATACCTTCAACGTCTATTACACCATTTTGATTTTTACCGATATTCTGATTTTAATTATCTCGCTTCGCTACAGTAATTTATACATTCACTTGTTTCGGTATTCTTCTTTTGCGTTGGCTACGGTTATTTTGCGGTTGTCATTGTCGGCTCCTAAGTTTTATAACGTGCTACTGAGCGTATCGGCGGGGCTTTTTGTGTTGCTCGTAACCAACGTTTACAATCTGCTCAACAAAAACGAAGCCGTAAATAAGGGCTAAGAAATGACACATTCCAAAATGTCGCCAGGCTGGCAGTCGAGGGCGGCACAAATGGCCGCCAGCGTATCAAAACGAACGCCTTTTGCTTTTCCCGTTTTTAGAATGGACAAATTGACGTTGGTAACGCCCACGCGCTGAGACAGTTCATTGAGCGACATTTTGCGCTTGGCCATCATTACGTCCAAATTGACAAGTATGGTCATCAGATAAAAGATTCGTTTTCAGATTTGAGATTGAGGGCTTTTTGCATAAAAGCGGCCAAGAGAAAAGTAAGTAGCGCAAACAAAAGAAAAAGCGGCGACTCAAACATAAAATCGGACATAAATCCTTTCATAAACTCTCCCATCGTTGGTAACTGTTCTTTGGGGCTTCGGTCGCGCAGGCTGTTGGCCGAAGAATTGAAGACCGCAGTAATTAAACTTAGATAGCCAATGAAGCGAACAAACTGTGCGTCTTTGCTATCAAAAAATCTACTTTTGTGGTAACGTTGAAAAAGAGCGTACAATAGCCCTCCGATGCACAGCGACGTTACAAAAGACAAAAATTTTAACAAATACATGACAGAAACAGAGGGAATGTAAATGCGTGTCAGGTAATCATACGACCGAAACCCCGTTAGCATGAGCCCGAAAGAGACCCAGAGCAGTGCTACCACAAAAACTACTTTAATTGCTTTCATATTTTTTAAAGTTTAAGATTTGATACAAAAGAAGTGTATTTTTAAAATAAAACAAATAATTTTTAATGTTTTATTTTAAAAATAACAAATTATCAAAACAGAACCATACTTTGTTTGTAAGTTTGCGGTTCACTAAATGGTTTTCAGACCGCAACAATGAAGCACGTTTTCTTTTTTTTCTGCCTTGTTTTTTCTACTTTTTCGTTTTCTCAAAACGCAGTCCGCAAACCGCGACTTGATTTAGATACGATATACCTCAAAGAGCTGATTGTGGCGGCTTCGCGCACAGCCGAACCGCTCATCGAAACCCCCGTAACGGTAGAACGCCTCACCGCAACGCAACTACAACGGCAGCCCGCATCGGAGTTTATTTCGTCTTTGGCGCGGCTCAAAGGCGTGGACGTGAGCCAGTCGAGTTGGCTTATTACGAGTTTTAGCACGCGCGGCTTTAACAGTTCTAAGGCCGAGCGCGTGGTTCAACTTGCTGACTATGTGGACGTTACCTCGCCAACAGCCTCGCTTTACTACGGCAATTGGGTGGGAATTTCAGAACTCGACATGGAAAGCGTGGACTTGGTGTACGGGGCAAATTCGGCTTTGTACGGAGCCAACGCCTTCAACGGTGTGTTGCTCATGCACTCCAAAGACCCGTTTAAGCATCAAGGTTTTTCGGCTTCGTTACGCGGCGGCAACCGCAGCATGATTGACGGCCAATTGCGATTTGCCAAAGCCTGGGGCAACAAATTGGCGTTTAAGTTTACGGCCAATTATTTTGAAGCCGACGAGTTTCTGGCTTCTTCCAACGCCGCCATCAAGCGCGTTACGTCGGGCGGCTTGGCTGGCTCCGACCCGCTCAACAACGCCGAAGGCGCGGCTACGGGCTGGAACGCCATCAATCGCTACGGCGACGTGGGCAGTACCGTAACCAACCCTACTTTGACAGCCCTCAACAACAACCAACCTTACCGAATCTACGCCCAGGGCTACTCCGAAGCCGAAATGGCAAACTGGCCAGAATCAAAAGATAACCCTTTTAGATTGTTCAACAACGGCAATTACAAAGCGGGCAACTACCGCCTCAACCCATCGTTGCATTGGCAAATTACCCCCAAAATACGCGCCGTTTACGAGTACAAATTGGCAGTGAGCAACGGTATTTTTCAGAGTACGAGTCGTTTTGCGCAGCGCGGTATGACCTACGACCTACATCGCCTCGAACTCAAAACCGACAAATGGTTTGTGCGGGCCTACACCGTTTACGATTTTGGTGGCAAGGCGTATGACCTAAACGCGCTGGCTGGCGGCGTAATGAACAGCCGCATGGCCGCTGGTACGCAAGCCAATGGCAACGCATTTCCTACGTTTGCCCAAAACTATTTTGCACTTTACAACCAAATTTTTGCGGCGGCTCGCACCAATGGCTTGGCAGCGGGAGCGGTGTTGCCCACGGTTTATGCGGCCAATCCCAACGGGGGCGTACCGAGCAATTACACTGTTAATCAGGCTATTGTGGGCGGACAAAGTGTGGAATCGGCGCAATTGCTGGCATCACAGTTGGCGGCGGGTGGGCAGTTGCCCGTGGGCAGTCCGTATTTTAGTCAATTGCGCGACCAAGTGATTGGGGGCATCAACAACATCAGCATCAACGGTGGCAATGTGCGCGGGGCGGCTTTTGCCAACACGGCTCGTTTTTGGGATTTGAGTGCGCAACGCGAGTGGAACGTGCAAAAACTGAACTTGATTTTGGGCGGCTCGTATCGGGCGCATTTGTTGCAGTCGAACGGTACGCTGTTTTCGGACGGGCCGTTTTCGCCCATTGCACCCAATACCAACGACGTGCAACGCCGCGACGGCATCAGCAACTGGGATGGGGGCGTTTATGGGCAATTGCGCTACGCACTTTGGCAAGACCGCCTCAAACTCGCGGCGGCGGGGCGGTACGACCAATTCCGCAATTTTGGCAGTCGGTTTTCGCCACGGGTATCGGCGGTGTTGAGTTTGGGGGAGTATCGCCAGCACAATTTCCGTGTAAACTACGCCCAAGCGTTTCGTCAGCCTGCGCAATTAGACCAGTTTATTTACTTAGATTTTGGCACGCTGTTGGTGAAAGGAAATATAGACTCTGGTTATCAAGGACTTAACGCGGTATCGGCTTTGCCAAACGGCCAGCCCAATCCCGATTTTCTGAAACCTGTTACGCTCAAAAAACTCACGCCCGAACAAGTAAATACTTGGGAAGTAGGTTATAAAGCGCAGATAGCCAAGGGCTTATACGTTGATTTGAGCTATTATCGGTCGGTTTATAACAATTTTATTGGCACACTCCGCTTTTATGGCCGCGAAGACGGTCTCGCACCCACGGGTGTGCCGCTGCCCGCCGCCTCAGGCGATTTTCTGAAACCCGCCACCGACCGCACCCGTGGCCGCTTGATGCAAACTTGGGTCAATGCCGACCGTCAAGTACGTACGCAGGGACTGCTGGCGAGTGTGGAGTATTTTTACCATAAAAAGCTGAACATCAACGCCAATTACACCTACACGCACATCAACGAAGCCGACGTACCAGGACTGATTTTGGGTTTCAATACGCCCACGCACAAGGTAAACTTGGGGCTAAATGGTGAGCCGCTCAAAAACCTCACTTACGCCTTCAATTACCGCTACAACACGGGCTATACGTACTTTATGCCCATTGACGAAGGCTACATTGAAGCCTTTGGCGTGCTCGACGGACAGCTCAACTACAAGCTGCCTAAACTCAAAAGTGGCTTTCGTTTGGGAGGCACTAACTTGCTCAATATCAATGCAGTACAAGTGTATGGTGCGCCTGCTATTGGGCGCGTGGTGTACGTGGGCTGGGTGTTTGGTATAATCTAAAAACCTACACTTTCAAGCCCGTTTCATGTTTAATTTCGGACATCACAAAAATACTGTGGGTGTTGCCGATGCTGTCTAAGGTGCCGAGTTTTTCCATCAAAAACTGTTGGTAGGCGGGCATGTCGTTTACGACTACTTTGAGCATAAAATCGTAGCCGCCCGAAATGTTGTAGCACTCCGTTACTTCTTCAAAACTCAAAACGGCTTTTACGAACTTCTCGCCGTTGGCGCGGCTGTGTTCTTTGAGCGAAATATTGCAAAAAGCCACCAAGTTTTTGCCTACTTTTTCGCGGTTTATGAGGGCCACGTATTTTTTGATGATGCCCTCTTTTTCGAGTTTACGAATGCGCTCATACACGGGCGTGTACGACAAATTGAGCAAAGCGGCCAATTCTTTGGTGGTGAGGAGCGCGTTTTCTTGCAGCAATTTCAAGATTTTGCGGTCGGTGTCGTCTAATTTTATCATGGTCTTTCAAGGTTTTTTATTTCTACCAACGACCACATTGAGAGAGAATGGAAAGAAAACCCACGGGACGTTGGATAAAATATATTGATGTGGGCGTGTTAATAGAATAATGAGGCGACCTAATTTTGATTTTTTTAGATAAAAAGTCTATTTTATAATCTAAAAGCAAACATAGCATCTTATTTTTGTTTTGCAAACAGTTTTTTTATTATTTTTGCACTATTCTAAGAAACCACATGGAAAGCACCGAAATTTTGAAACGCGTGAGCAAAACTACGCTCCAAAGCCCCCGCCTGTGGGGCAGCATGAGCGTGAATCAAATGCTCACCCACGTAGCCGACCAAATTAGAATTTGCTTGGGCGAACTGCCTTCTAAGCCACGTGGTAATTGGCTCACGCGCAAAATAGTGGGTTGGATAGCGGTAAATGTACCACTCCAAATGCCCAAAAACATGAAGACCATCGCCGAACTCGACCCCAATAAAAAATACATGACGCAACCGACTGATTTTCAGAAAGATTTTGACACGTTGATTGCCTCTTACAACAAAATGCTCAACCTGCCCGATTCGCATCAATTTGAGCATCCTGTATTTGGCCAACTTTCTAAAAAAGATGTGATTAAACTGACCAATATTCATTTAGACCATCATTTACGGCAATTTGGGGTTTGAACGGGTAGAGAAAGAAGTATGTTTTTGAATAAAAAAATAGATAAAATCATGAATGTCAATCAACTCGCTGCCGATTATTTCATTGATAAACCAGTGAATAAAGTTTTTTTGTTTGGGTCGCGTGCCAGAAACGAAGCCAATGAAAACAGTGATGTAGATTTGCTATTAGAGATTGATTACACGAAAAAAAAAGTTGATTTCTTCGATTTGTATGATTGGACAGAAGATTTGCAACGTTTGCTACATCAAAAGGTCGATTTAATCCCCATTGACGGCCTTTCTCCCTTCGTTGCTCCTTTTGTTGAAATAGACAAAGTACTGATTTATGCAAAACGATAAAGTAAGGCTGCAACACATCAGGGAGGCGATTCGCAAGATTGAAGATTTTACGAAACTTGAGAATGAAGATTCATTCAAGAAGAACGAGCTGGTACAGTCAGCCGTTGAGCGTCAGTTAGAAATTATTGGCGAAGCGGCTAATCATCTTACCGAGGAATTCAAAGACAAATACCCAGCAATGGAGTGGAACAAACTGCGGGGTTTTCGCAATATTATTGTTCACGAATATTTTGGGGTAAGTACACAGATGGTATGGTCGTCGGTACGGCAACGTATTCCTCAACTGAAAGAAGTTGTAATTAAAATATTGGACAACAACGAATTATAATGCAAAAACCTAACATTCAAGACGTATTAAAAAACCGAATCCTGGTCCTCGACGGTGCGATGGGTTCGTTGATTCAAGAATATAAACTCTCGGACGAAGACTATCGCGGCGAGCGCTTCAAAGATTTTCCGCACGAAGTCAAAGGCAACAACGACTTGCTGTCGCTGACGCGGCCCGATGTGATTCAGGAAATTCACGAAAAGTACCTCGAAGCAGGTGCAGATATTATAGAAACCAATACCTTTTCGGGTACGTCTATCGCCATGGCCGATTACCACATGGAAGATTTGGTATATGAACTCAACTACGAGTCGGCGCGCATTGCCCGCGAGTCTTGCGACAAATACACAGCCATGAACCCCAACAAGCCACGCTATGTGGCAGGGTCTATTGGCCCCACCAACCGCACGCTGTCGCTCTCGCCCGATGTCAATGACCCTGGTTTTCGGGCAGTTACGTTCGACGAACTCGTGGAGGCTTACTCGGAGCAAATACGTGGACTCATTGACGGCGGCGCAGATGTGCTACTTGTCGAAACTATTTTTGATACCTTGAACGCGAAGGCGGCACTTTTCGCAATAGACCAATGCCTCCACAACAGCCCCCTAACCCCCAGAGGGGGAACTACTCTTCCGAAGATAATGGGGTTGGTTGGCGAATACATAAATTCCAATAAGAGAACCGACAGCATTGGGAAAAAAGGGGAATACAGGGGAACTGATGAATTACAAACACCCCCTCTGGGGGCTGGGGGGCTGGTCATGATTTCTGGCACCATCACCGATGCCTCTGGCCGCACGCTTTCGGGCCAAACTACCGAAGCATTTTTGACTTCTATTTCGCACATGCCGTTGCTTTCGGTGGGCTTAAACTGCGCCTTGGGAGCCGATTTGATGCGACCTTATGTACAAACATTGGCCCAAAAAGCGCCGTTCAGAACCTCGGCACACCCCAACGCAGGCTTGCCCAACGAAATGGGCGAGTACGACCAAAGCCCCGCCGAAATGGCTCAGATTGTCGAAGGGTTTTTACAAGATAATTTCCTGAATATCATTGGTGGCTGCTGCGGCACTACACCTGCACACATCAAGGCCATTGCCGAAGTAGCGACCAAATACGAACCACGCGATGTTCCCGAAGCCGAGCATATTCAGAAACTATCTGGTTTAGAGCCATTTAACATTACCGAAAACATCAAATTTGTAAACGTCGGTGAGCGTTGCAACGTAACGGGGTCAAAGAAATTTGCCCGTTTGATTCGGGAAGGCGACTACGACGCTGCCCTGGCCGTAGCGCGTGAGCAAGTAGAAAACGGAGCGCAGGTTGTTGATATTAACCTCGACGAGGGCATGATTGACGGCGTGGTGGCCATGAATCGGTTTTGTAATTTGCTCATGGCCGAACCCGACATTGCCCGCGTGCCGTTCATGATTGACTCTTCCAAATGGGAAGTGATTGAATCGGGTTTGAAATGCGTGCAAGGCAAGTGCATCGTGAACTCCATTTCGTTGAAAGAAGGCGAAGAGAAGTTCATCGAATCGGCCCAAAAAGTGAAACGTTACGGCGCGGCAGTGGTGGTAATGGCTTTTGACGAACAAGGCCAAGCCGACAACTACGAACGACGCATCGAAATATGCGAACGCGCCTATTGGATTTTGGTCAATCAGGTGGGTTTCAAGCCAGAAGACATTATCTTCGACCCCAACATTCTGACCGTTGGTACGGGAATTGAAGAGCACAACAACTACGCCGTTGATTTTATCAATGCCACCCGCTGGATAAAAGAACATTTGCCCTACGCCAAAGTGAGCGGCGGCGTGTCGAACGTATCGTTTTCGTTTCGGGGCAATGAACCCATCCGCGAGGCCATTCACACCGTGTTTTTGTACCACGCCATCAAGGCAGGCATGGACATGGGCATCGTGAACGCAGGACAGTTGGGTGTTTATGACGACCTGCCCAAAGACCTCCTGGAGCAATGCGAAGACCTCATTTTGAACCGCCGCCCCGATGCCGCCGAACGTATGGTTACGTTTGCCGAAACTTTTAAATCAAAAGGAAAAGAGCAGGTAATAGACAACGCTTGGCGCGACCAACCCGTGGGCAAACGCCTCGAACACGCGCTCATCAAAGGTATTACGGAGTTTATTGACCAAGATACCGAAGAAGCCCGCGCCGCTTCCGAAAAGCCGCTGCACGTCATCGAAGGTCCGCTCATGGACGGCATGAATATTGTCGGCGATTTGTTTGGCGAGGGAAAAATGTTTTTGCCACAAGTCGTAAAATCGGCAAGGGTAATGAAAAAAGCCGTGGCGTATCTCTTGCCGTTTATTGAAGCAGAGAAAAACAAGCCCTTGCCACAAAGCCCCCTAACCCCCAGAGGGGGAATAAACAATGCCTCTTCTGAGAATAAAGGGGCGTATCGGGAAACTGCTGACCCAATTTTATATGGTTTGTTGAAAGATTTTTCTAAAAGAATGAGAAACCAGCCAACCGAGGCAGAATCATTACTTTGGAGTTTATTGAGTAATAAGCAATTGGAAGACTATAAATTTAGACGGCAGCACATAATAGGTTCATTTATAGTAGATTTAGTTTGTTTAAAAAAAGGCCTTATCATTGAGATTGATGGTCTCATACACCAGTTGCCCGAAAATAAGACTTCTGATGCTGAACGAACAGAGTGGTTAAATAATCAGGGTTTTGAAGTCATGAGATTTACCAACGATGAGGTGATTCACAAGACTGCACTTGTTTTAGATGCTATATTATCGAAACTAAAAACTATATCAGACTTAAAAGACAGAAGCCCAAAAACACTTGTTGATAACTCAATATCAGATTCCCCCTCTGGGGGTCAGGGGGCTAAAGGTCCCGCTAAAATCTTGCTTGCTACCGTCAAAGGCGACGTACACGATATTGGCAAAAATATTGTAGGCGTGGTGCTGGGTTGCAATAACTACGAAATCATTGACTTGGGCGTGATGGTACCCACCGATAAGATTTTGGCCGCTGCCAAAGAACACAACGTGGACATTATCGGGCTTTCGGGTTTGATAACGCCTTCTTTGGACGAGATGGTGGGTGTAGCCAAAGAAATGCAACGCCAAGGGTTTACCGTTCCGCTGCTCATTGGCGGCGCTACCACTTCTCGTATTCACACGGCTGTGAAAATTGACCCGCATTACGCTGGGCCCGTTATCCACGTGTTGGACGCAAGCCGCGCCGTGCCAGTGGCAGGAAAACTGACCCAAACCAAAGAAACCTACCAGCAAGCCCTGCTCGACATCAAGGCCGAATACGTCAAAATGCGCGAAGACCACGCCAAACGCACCAAAGCCAAAGATTACATCAACATCGAAGCTGCCCGCGCCAATAAAACCAAAATTGATTGGGACAACTACACACCCACCCAACCACAGTGGTTGGGCAATAGATATTTTAACAACTACCCGCTCGAAGACATTGCCAAGTACATTGATTGGACTCCGTTTTTTCAGACGTGGCAGTTGAGCGGCAAATACCCCAAAATATTTGACGATGCCGTGGTGGGCAACGAAGCCAAAAAACTCTTTGACGATGCCAAAGCCATGTTGGCAGATGTTATCAAAAACAAATCGTTGCAAGCCAACGCCGTGGTTGGATTTTATCCTGCCAACTCCGACGGAGACGACATTGTAATCACGCAGCCCCCCGCCCCGCAGAGGGGGAGCAGCGTCGCGCAACCCGATGTGGTGAAGGGCTTTTGGCCTGCTATTTTAGAAGATAATCAAATAGTTAGGCTCCACCACCTGCGCCAGCAAAACCAAAAAGCCCAAAACCTGGCTAATTTGTGTTTGAGCGATTTTGCTCCCCCATCGGGGGCGGGGGGGGCTTTGGGTGCTTTCGCCGTAACGACAGGTTTGGGCATCGAAGCCCTCTTGGAAAAATACGAAGCCGACCACGACGATTACAGCAGCATCATGCTCAAAGCCATCGCCGACCGCCTCGCCGAAGCCTTCACCGAACTCTTGCATGAGCGCGTACGCAAGGAGTTTTGGGGTTATGCCAAAGACGAAAACCTGAGCAACGAAGACCTGATTTCAGAAAAATACCACGGCATTAGGCCCGCGCCAGGCTACCCAGCTTGCCCCGACCACACCGAAAAAGCCATACTTTGGGACTTGCTCGATGCCGACCGTACGGGCATTACCATTACTGAAAGCTACGCCATGTATCCCGCCAGCAGCGTGAGTGGTTTCTATTTTGCGCATCCAGAGGCCAAGTATTTCACGATTGGCAAAATCCAAAAAGACCAAGTAAAAGACTACGCCGCCCGCAAAGGCATGGACTTAGAAACCGCCGAAAAATGGCTCTCACCCGTGTTGGGGTATGATGATTAAGAGGGTCGTAGGTTTGTGTTAACAAAATAAAATTTGGCAAAAAGAGCATACCGTTAAGAAGCTGGTAGTAAAATACCGAAAACATGGAGGTACTCTTTTTGC
>REAB01000044.1 GCA_004293645.1 Cytophagia bacterium
GTCTTTTGATTTGTAGAAAAACTAAATTACTTCTTTTTGCTCACTCTCCTCCTTTTTTTTTCTAAAACTGTAAACTGCATCGTGAAGGATGCCGAAAATTTGGCCTAAAACTTGATATTTAACACAGTTCATGACAAACTTTTAATTTTTAGCTAATTTTACTTTCTTATCAACCATTTTACATTAGAAAAACTATGAACTTAACAACCACTGGAAAAATTGCTGTTGCGCTGCTGGTCGTGGCCTTGTTTGGCACGGCTTACTATTTTCTTGCCCCCAAAGCAGGAACTATCAACACCTCCGTTTCTGGTACGCTGCCCGCCGACGAAGCAACTACCCAGCCCGCTGCGGAGTCGGCGACGCTGCCTGCCGATGCTTCGGCTACTGCGCCCGTTGCTGCTTTTGCGTACGAAGCCCCCGTTCCCGTCAATGGTACGCTCAAAGGGGTGGTCGAGCTGGGGGCAAAAGGCTTCAATTCGTTTGTGGTAAACATTGACAAACAAAAAAACTGGAAACTCGAAAGTGCTGAATTTGGCAACAGCATGGTGCTGGAAAACATGGCCACCGACTACGACATCAGAACGGGGCTAAAAAAATACATCAGCGACATGATTGACCACGGCGTGAGTGGCAAAAATATCCATTTTGTGGTGAGCTCGGGCGCTTTGAAAGCCGACATTACCCAAAAAATAATTGACGTACTCAAAAGCATGAACTACTTTGTGAATACCGTAACCCCCGCCCAAGAAGGTGAGTTGGCCTTAAAATGCGTGCTGCCCGCTAAGTTTGCCGATACTGGTTTTGTGGTGGACATTGGCTCTGGAAACACCAAAGTGTCGTGGACAGCGGGCAAAATGATAGAAGGATTTGAGGCGTATGGCTCCAAATATTTTGAAAAATCCGTGGCAGACGAGGTAGTGTATAACGAAACAAAAGCCCAATCGAAGCAAGTACCAATCGCCAAACGCGCCACTTGTTTTATCATTGGTGGCGTGCCATTTGAATTGGCCACCGAAACCCGAAAAGGCAAAGAACGTTACACTGTTTTGAAAGCGCCTGGTGCTTATAAATTGGAAAAAGCCCGCTCCAAAGCAGGCCAAAATATCTACAAAGCCATTGCTGATGGCACTGGTTGTCAGCAGTTTGTGTTTGATTGGGACGCCAATTTTACCATTGGATTTTTGCTGGGCTTGCCTTAAGACTTGTATTTTTTATATCAAGTAAAAAAAACATGAAGTCTTTTGTATCAATCCTGCCTGCTGTGTTCGTAGCAATCACGCCGCAGATAAAATGCGACATATTGGATAGGTACAATTTTCCCGAACCACCATCACACAGAAGACAACCGAAAGTTTGGCTATCTTTACAAGAAAATATAGAACTTCTTGAAAGTTGAACAAAACACACAAAGATTAAAGTATCTGCTGTCATTACTTAAAATGTCAGTTGAGGAACTATTGCCTATAATTAGTGTCGGGCTTAAAATACCTATTACCAAAGACCAAATTCTTGGTCCAAACGTTGAGCTTGGACATTTAAAGCGAATTGACAAGGTTTTTAACAAGGGAATTCACTACTATTTAGACCCAAAATCACCAGATATATCTGAAGATGCCAGCATATTTTTTAGAAAAACTAAGTTTGACGTTGATTTGAATTTAGGGGCAAGAAAAATAGTAAATCACTTTGAAGAGTTTAAGATTTCACTTTCTGCCATAGCAGAACTTTCTGACATTAAATTTGAAAGACAATTGCCAGTTTTTAAGATTAGCAACAATCCTAAAAAGGTAGCAAATGAACTTAGAGAAATTATAAATCCAACTTTCAATTCTAACGCAAAAGAATTTTTAAAGGAGCTAATAAATAAATTAGCTGATAAAAATATTTTAGTTTTCGAGTTTGTAGAATCATGGAACAAAAAAGATAAGGCCAATATTGATGGCTTTTTCCTCAAACCAAATGTAATTGTATTAAAAAGATACCAAGTTTCTTTCAAGAGAGAAATTTTCACGCTTGCTCACGAATTGGGTCATTATCTTTTGGATGAAGAAGAAATTGACAAAATTGAATATGACGATTTAGTCAATCAGAAATTATCAAAAATTGAAAGTTGGTGTAATGACTTTGCTTATCATTTTTTGTGTGGAGAATTTAAAAAAATAATTGAGGATATTAACAACTCAAATGCTCAAAATGACTACAACATTGATTTAGTTAAAAGCATATCAAACAAAACACATTTAAGTAGAATTGCAATTTTTACAAAGTTGCTACTTCTAAATAAAATTAGCCCTACTGACTATAAAAAGGTAAGAAATGGATTTGAAGAAGAATTTAGAATTGAACAAGAAAGGATAAATAAACAAAGAGAACTCGACAAGCAGAATGGAATTAACCTGTAACTTTTTTCTTACGGAATATAATTTGGGCTAAAATCGTTGTAGGGATTGATTTTTAATGGTTTTTGTGTATCCGTATTACGGAATATATTTTAT
>REAB01000181.1 GCA_004293645.1 Cytophagia bacterium
GGAAGCAATGAAATTAAGATTACCCGTAAAAAATGGTGTGAATGATTGCTGAAAATCAGAAATATTGACTTTTAGTTTGGGCTGATAATCAAAGCCATCAAAAATATCTTTATCCAAACCCAAATCGCTAGGCTTAGCTGTAAGAATAGTACTTAAGGTATCGCTATAATTCTCCGTCTCTTTTTTCTCTCTTAATAAGGCAGTATTTTTTTCTGTTGCTACGGTCATAGCTCTCATTAAAATAGCAAGTTCACTATCACCATTCGGGTTTAAATCATCACTTGCGATTTTACATTCGGCTGCAGATTTTTCTGCTTCTTTATTTTTACAGGAATCCAAGAAGCGTGGTCGCAAATACGCTCCACTTCAAAAGTTCAATATCCATTTCAGTTGGACGCAGGGTTTGGAGTGGGTTTGCTCAAAGCAGCCCGTGCTTACGACATCAACCCGTTGTTTTATACCGAAGGCGTGGGTTTTCAGTTTTATGCCGCGCCCAAATATTACTTTTCAGAAGATTTTACGTTGGGGCTTAAAATAGGGGGTGTTTTTCGGCCTGTTTTTACCGACACACTCGATATTAGGTCTGAGCGCGAGTTTACGCCTTTTGTGTTGCTGAGTGCCGAGCGGTATTTTTCGGCGCGGAATAACCCCCAAAGGCGATTTTACGTAGGTTTGAGTACGGGCATTACTTACATTGGGGTATTTCAAGCCCGCGATTTGCGGTTGCAGAAAAATATTATTTATGTGCCGCGCGAAAACAGGTTATACCCTACGCTGGCCCCCAAAATAGGCGTAGCTTTTGGCGAATTCAAGGTTGAATTGGAATACAGCGTAACGTTTGGTTACAATCCAGATTTTTTGGGGCTCACGCTGGTGTGTCCCCTCAAAATCAGCAAACCGCGCTATTTCCTTTCTGATGGCAAACTTTAAACCGTAATTCGGTCGGTAGAGAGATTTTTCTTCATGTTGTTCAACGCTCCAAAAACCAAATTATAAACCGACTGAATATTGATTTTCATGAAAGTTGAAATTTCTTCGTTGGTCATGTTTACGTAAAACTTCAAAAAGATGGCCTCGCGCTGGCGGCGGGGCAGTTTTTCGAGTGCCGTGTTGAGGCTCGTGCTATTTTGTACGTATTCTTCCTGCGCTATCACCGCCGATTCGGTCGAATTGGTATAAAGGTGGTGGTATTCGAGCGGAATCTCTTCGCTGCTCGTGTTTTTTTGCAGGGCATTGAGGTGTCGCACCAATTTACGCTTAATAGAAGCCATCAAATAGTAGCGCACCGAAGTGGTGTCGCCGAGGGTGTGGCGGTGTTGCCAAAGTTCCACAAACAAATCGTGAATGCAATCTTTGATGAGTGCTTTATCAACCGTAAACTGGGTGCAATAGTTGTAAAGTAGCTGCACGTAGCATTGGTAAAGCCGAGCAAAAGAGGTCTCATCGTCGCGGCGAAACTGATTCCAGAGCGTTACCTCTTCAAACGTAGATAAGGTTAATCGGGCCATTATAGTTGGGTTTGGAATGTTTAAAACAATCAATGCCCCCAAATGTAATTTTCCGCATAATTAATTGCAAATTAAAAAGTGTTTTTTTTACAATTAATTTTTTTCTACCACTGCACAAAAGCTAAAATTTTGGCCGTCAAAAAGTCCTAAGTCGCTCATTTTCAGCGATGGTATTACCAATAATCCCATAAATGAAAGGGTCATAAAAGGTGCCAACAATTTTGAGCCTAAATTGTTTTTGACAAACGCATCAATGGTTGTGTATTGTTGCGCCACCACATAACCGTCGGAATCGGACATGAGTCCCGCTATGGGCAGCGGTAAAATTTCATGTACCTGCGCCGAGGCCACTGCCGATACGCCACCTTTGGCGGTTATCACCAAATTGATGGCTTGGGCCAGGTGCGCATCATCGCAGCCCACGGCAATGATGTTGTGCGAGTCGTGGGCTACCGACGAGGCAATGGCCCCGTGTTTCAACCCAAAATTGGTAATAAACCCAATTTGTACGGGCGCAGTTTTATAGCGATTGACCACCACTATTTTGAGAATGTCGCGCGGGATGTCGGTTACAATAACCCCTTCTTCAATGCGGGCTGGTAGTTGTAGGGCGTTGGTGATAAGCTGCCCGTCTAAGGCTTCGATGACGTTGATGGTGGCCGTGGTGGCGGGGGCTTTTAGTGCCAAACTGGCTACTTGGCACGGCAAACAGTCAAATTGATTAACCACGGGGCTTCGCAGGTCTTCGATGTACGTTTGGCCATTTTCGGCGACCAATTGGCCGTCAATGTAAGTAGCTAAAATATTGATTTTCTGGCAATTGTCAATCAAAATAAAGTCGGCGGGGTCGCCTACGCGCAGCAGCCCCACCGCAAGCCGATAATGCAACGCGGGATTGAGGCAAGCCGCCCGCAATACATTAAATAGGTCATAACCTTGCCATAAAGCCCGTTTTACCAGTTCGTTGATGTGGCCGTGGGCAAGGCTATCGGGGTGCTTGTCGTCCGAACAAAACATAATGTTGTTGGGAAACTGGTCGATGAGCGGAATGAGCGCTTCAAAATTTTTGGCCGCGCTGCCCTCTCTGATTAAAATGTGCATTCCCAACTGAATTTTCTCGAAGGCTTCGTCGTATGTAAAACATTCGTGGTCGGTGCTGATGCCTGCGGCGGCGTACTGGCGGGCATCTTGGCCGCGTAAGCCTGGCGCGTGGCCGTCGATGGGCTTGTTGAGCGTTTTTGCCCATTGTATTTTACGCATCACTTCGGGGTCTTGGTGCAGCACGCCCGGAAAATTCATCATTTCGGCCAAATAGCCTATTTCTTCCATGGCCAGCAATTGATGCACTTCGTCGGACGATATGGTAGCCCCTGCGGTTTCAAAAATGGTGGCGGGTACGCACGATGGCGCGCCAAAGCAAAATTTAAAAGGCACGCGCTTGCCGTCTTCAATCATATATTGCACGCCCGCAACGCCCAGTACATTCCCAATTTCGTGGGGGTCTGACACGGTGGATACTGTGCCGTGCACCACTACCAAACGGGCAAATTGCGCGGGCGTGAGCATGGAACTTTCAATGTGTACGTGGGCATCTATAAAACCTGGCAGCGCGTAAGGCGCGGCAGGGCGTTCGGGTCCGAGTTGGTTGATGAAGGCGATTATTCCGTTTTCAACTCCAATTTCGGAATAGTAGATCGTTTGGTCAAATAAATTAATGAGATTGGCAAGAAGACGCATGAGTGGTGTTTTTTTTGACAAATGTAGAAAAAACCTACCTTTGCACACACATTTGGTTCATCAAGAACGATACCTAAAACACGCTGATTCATGAAAAAATCTGACCTCCCAAATCTGCCTCCATTTTTTGACCGCTATATTTTGTTGGCCAACGACGAAGACGTGGTAACTGCCCTTGAAAACTCGGCGGGGTTGTTTGAAAACGAAGCCGTAAAGCAAAAATTAATCGCCCTCGGCGACCAAGTATATGCCGAAGGCAAATGGACGGCCAAAGATATTGTGCAGCATATCATTGATACAGAGCGTATTATGGCGTATCGGGCGTTGCGTATTTCGCGCAATGACAAAACCCCGTTGCCTGGTTTTGACGAAGAGTTTTTTGCCCAACACACCACCGCTGCCACCCGCACGCTACCCGAATTGCTGGCCGAGTTTAAGCTGGTGCGCCAGAGTTCGGTGCTGCTGTTTGAAAGTATGAGTTCTGAAATGCTTCAACGCGAAGGCATTAGTTCCAACCAACCCATCACGGCTTTGGCTCTTGGATTTGTATTGGTGGGCCACCCCATTCATCACCTCAACGTGTTGCAAGAGCGGTATTTTGGCTTGCTGTAAAACTCAAAAACCACGCTTTCTGAACTATTTGGTGCCAGCAAGAAAAGGTTGATTTTCAAAATCTCTTTCTATGAAATCATGTTTTTTTTGCCCAAAAATCCCTCCCCAAAAAAAGATGCCGAGTTTTCCTTCGCTTCAAAAATTTATGACAAAAAAATAGCGCATCTCTATTTCTGCTAAAAAAGAGCGCGGACATTCATAGAAAATACTCATTCCTTTGATAGTCAGTTTTTCAATGGGTTAGGCATATTTTTTATTCCGTAGAAATAAAGTTAAGTAGTTGAGTAAAATTAGGCGCGGGGCCGCCCGTGCGGTTGGCCGCATGCTATTATTATTGGTGGCACGACTGATTTAATACGCTGAATAAAAGCGTCTTAAGTAATAGTCGTGCCACCAATCAAATATGCGCAACTACTTATATTTCAATTATGCTAAAATTACCGTTTAATTCGTAGCGGAGTATTGTAGCAGATATTGATAGTTTTTGGCATTTTTGCGAAAACAAATGATTTCTTGAAAAAATGGACGAAAAACTGTACCAGCTCGCCCTGCATCTTACCCCAGGTTTGGGCAGCATTTTGATTCGGCAATTGGTCAGCCATTTTGGTTCGGCCGAAAAAGTATTTAAAGCCAACTACAATACGCTGGTGCGGGTGGCGGGCATTGGCGAAGCCACCGCGCGGGGAATTGGCCAAAAAACA
Source organism: Cytophagia bacterium (assembly GCA_004293645.1). Taxonomy (GTDB): domain Bacteria; phylum Bacteroidota; class Bacteroidia; order Cytophagales; family Spirosomataceae; genus REAB01. The sequence continues at coordinate 4,559 of REAB01000181.1, forward strand.
GGTTTGCAAGAAGCCGAAAAAGAACTACAACAAGCTGATAAACAGGGAGTCCAAATTGTTTTTTATACCGATGCCGCTTATCCGCGCCGCCTCAAATCGCTCTATGATGCCCCCGCTTTGCTGTACTGGAAAGGTAATTTAGATTTTAACGCGGGGCGTTTTGTGGGCATAGTGGGTACGCGCAAAGCCACTGACTACGGGCGCGGCATAGTCGAAGAAATAGTGCAAGGTTTGGCAGATAAAAATACGACCATTGTGAGCGGGCTGGCCTACGGAATAGACATTGCCGCCCACCGTATTTGTCTCAAACACCGCGTGCCAAATATTGGCGTTATGGCCACGGGCATTGACAATATTTACCCCGCTACCCACGCCAAAACCGCCGCCGAAATTCAAGCCGATGGTGGTATTTTGACCGAAAACCGCCTGCACACCAAACCCGACGCGGCGCGATTTCCCGCCCGAAACCGCATCATAGCGGGCATGAGCGATGCCACCATTATTGTAGAAGCTGCCGAGCGTGGCGGCGCACTCATCACCGCCGAATATGCCAACAACTACAACCGCGATGTGTTTGCGGTGCCAGGAAACCTCACCAACTCTTATTCAATAGGTTGCAACAACCTCATCCGCGACCACAAAGCGCAAATATTCACTGGCGTAACCGACCTCATTGAAGCCCTTCGGTGGTCGCCGACTGCGCCGAGCGATGCCTCCACGCAATTGGCCGCTCTCCCCGAGCATTTTACGCAAGAAGAAAGCCAAGTGGTGGCTATTTTGCGCCAAAAAGGCGATATGCAAATAGACGACTTGACCTGGGAAAGCCAAATTCAGGCGGGGAAATTGGCCACTTTGTTGCTCAATCTCGAACTGCAAGGTTACGTGCGCGTGCTGCCAGGCAAGCGTTTTGCGCTGGCCTAATCAAAAATCATTTTGTTGGAGGCAATATTTTGACCTAACTTTCAGTTTTAAGAGCAATTATCACAACAGCCACCCGCCTCAATTTACCCACTTTTTATGAGTTTGCTTGCCAATATTAAATCGTATTTTAGCCGAGAAAACATGGGCAACGACCCGTCGTTAATATCTTTCAACGACTTAGATTCGCCCTTGCCGCCTGCTTCTGAGCCACTGCCCACGGTTGCCAACGTGCCAACAATGGTGCCGCAAACCACTTTGCCCACGGCAGTTGTTCCCAATGTACCTAACTTGCCTGTTGTTGCGCCAGTAAACGTTGCCGATTGGCCCGTTTGGCTCGACGATGAGTCGCTGCTGCGCGATGAAGGCGTTATTTTTGGCCTCTCAAGCTCCAAACCCGACGAAAAAGTGGCCATGATTCGGACTTATTTTGCACATCAATCTGCCGATTTAGAACGCGAAGTAGAACAACACGGCGAGCGAATTCAAGAGCTAAATTTGTTTATTGAGCAAAAAGAAAACCGCATCGAAGAACTCAAAACCAAGAAAAATACGCTCGAAAGCCGCCAAGCCGAGGGCGAACACCAACTGCCCCGAACGGTGGTGGGGCTGGTGTTTTCGGCGGCCATGTGCGTGGGCAACTATTACCTCATCGAAGACACGCTACGGCCGCTTTATGGCAACAGTCAGTTTATTGCGGTGGGTGTGTTTTTGGCGGGAATGTTCAACTTGTTTGGGCGGGTATCGCTTTTTCACGATACCGACAGCTCGGTGTCGTGGCGGCGGCTTTTGGAAGAAGTAGGAATGCCTTTGGCGGCGGCACTTTTTGTGTTTGTGCAAGCTCTACAGCAGCAACCTGTGCTACGGGCAGTGGCGTTGTTGATATTCGTATTTTTCTTGTTTTTGTTTGCGGGCAAATTGTTGTTGAGCAACATTACCTTGCTTCGCAACGACCTGCGAATCTGGCTGACGGGCAGAAGTTTGGAAACTGAAAAAACCGATAAAACCCAAAATTGGGACGAAGAAACCACGCAACTGCAAAACCAAATAGACGAACTACGGGTGCAAAAATGGCACATTGTACCCCAACTCAACCGCGCCGAAGCCCAACTAACTCGTCTAAATACCCGCCGCGATATGCTTATCAAGTCGTTTGAAAGCGAGTTTTGGCTCGCCCGACAACTCCGCGATAAACTCACCGACCAACAAATAAGGCAAATCAGCGGGAATATTTAATGGAAATAACCACGTTTTGTCATCGCAGCGGCGCACCGTGCTGACGAAGAAGCGACATATTTTATTTTTTTACGACAACGTAATTTTCAAATTTAAAAAATTAACAGCATGGCAGAACATACCGAACATCCTGATTTTCAGCACGGCTACAACAGCGGAATTGAAGGCAGCGAAAACAAAAATAACTTTGAAGGCTACTTGTCGAGCCAGGTGCATTTCAATTGGCTCATGCAGCGCATTGAAGAGCGCCGCGACGAAGTGCAGCGGCTCGACCGCGAACTCGAAGAGAGCATCAGCCGCCGTAAGTCGGCCTTCGACCGCCTCCAAGAATACGTGCAGCGCGTGGTCAAAGCTACCAAAAACGTGGCCAATCTGACCGCCGACCGCGACACCCTCGACCAAGAAATGGAGGTTTTGACCCAAAAACGCAAGCGCACAGAGTCCGAATACTCATTGCTGGCTGGCCTGTTTTTCTTTGCGGCAGGTTTGGCGTTTGTTTTTGGCGATTTAATCATCTCGCACGAAATCGTAGCTTACGCGCTCAACATTCGCAACAGCAACGAAGCTTGGGCGTTTGCGGTGGGTTTGGCCATGATTTCAATTTTGCTCAAACCCGCTTACGACCGCCTCATTGAGCGGCCGTACGTGGACCAGCACAACGCCAACGACCGCACGCGTTACACCCGCTTTGCGCTCGTGCTGGGTACTTTTGCCATCATTACACTCGGTATTTTGGGGTGGTTTCGCTACGAAGCCTACCGCACCGACAAGCTCAAAGAAGCCCTCAACAAGGCCGTTAAAAACCTGCAACTCAACGCCACGCCCCTCGACCCCACCACGGCCATATCGCCACAGCAGCAGCAAGTCTTGATGCAACGCATTGAGCAACAGCTCCAAAAATCGGACGAACTCAACTTAGGACTCGTAAACAGCCCTTGGGCGTTGCTGTCGTTTGTGTTGAGCGGCGTACTTTTTGCGTTGGCGGGGGCCGTTTCGTTGGGCATGGCCTTGCCCGTTTTATCGGCGTTTTGGTTCAGGTGGTTGCAAATAGACCCCCGCCGCTGGCGACTGCGGCGGCGGCGCAAAAAAATAATGGCAAACCTCCAAATAGCCGAAAAAGAACTGGCCGAAGAAACCACCCAAAAAGATATTTTGGAACATGAGTTGGCGTTGATTCCCGAATTGGAAGTGCTACGAGCCGAAAAAAAACAACTGCGCGTTGATTTAGACAACCTCATCGAAACCACGCGATTGGCCCAAACCGACAGCCGAATTGCGGCTTTCAACGACGGCTATTCCAAAGGCGAAATAGCCCGCGAATTGATGAACGAAGAGGAGTTTACGCAGTTTAAAAATGGCTTTATGAACACCCACAACTTGGCCGTGAAGGCATCGTCGGCTACTGACCGCAGCGTGGGTAGCAATGCCAAGCGGCAAAGTAATGCACTGCGGCCTCACCAGCAAATTCGTAAGCTGATTACCGACCAACTCGACGGCGAGGTGTAATGATGGTGCCGACAGATTACTGACTCAAAAGGATTACTTTGGGCAGGAAATATCAAGACAATCATTGCCAAAATAGAGGCACATTTGAGGCGTACTTCCAAAAATATTAAAACCGAACTTGCTTATTTTGAGAAAAATATTTTGCGAATGAATTACCCAAAATTCAGAGACAATAAATGGCTCTGTGGCAGTGGTATTATTGAATTGGGTGTCAGAAGAATGACAAATTTACGTTTCAAGGCTCTCTTGTTTTTGGAAACGAGAGAGCCTTAATTTTTCTTAGGTGTGCGTTACTTTCAGGAAACTGGAAGTTTACTAAGCAAACTATCACAAAATTTTAAAATAGAGGGTGCAAATCGCTATTGTACCCTTTCAAATTTAACCCTCCCAAACGGCGTAGCCGAAACCCGCCGCGCCGAAGCCATTGCCGTTATAGAGCAAATACTTTTTGTTGTTGTGGTAATAACAGTGCGCATAATTAATCATCTGATAATCAAAGTCATCGGGGTTTTCTGATTTGCCAATACCCACCAACTCATCTTTGCGGGTCCAAGTTACGCCATCTACCGACTCGGCGTAGCCCAAACGGTAGCCTTGATTGCGGTCGGTGCGGTAGTCGCGGGTGTGGCGGTAAGAGTAGTGCATCTTAAAAATGCCGTTTTCTTGCATCACGCTCGGTCGCCCCACTGCGTGCAGAAAATCGTCGTAATCAATGGCCACTGACTTGGTTTCCCAGTGAATTCCGTCTGGACTTTCGGCGTATTTACAACAATAAAATGGCTCTGGATAACCGTGAATATACTCACATTTGTCGGCGGCAATGTGCCACATTCGCCAAATATTCGCTTTTTCGTCAAAAATTACCGAAGGTTGTGCCGCCCAAATCGGGTTGATGAGCGACCGGTCCATGATGGGCCCGCGAAACATTTTTTGGAACGTAAGTCCGCCGTCGGTGCTGGAAGCCAAGCCCATCGAGAGGCGATATGAATTGTGCGAACGGTTCCACCCCGTGTAGTAGAGCCAAATTTCGCCGTTGGGTCGGTTCACAAACCAAGCGGGCATGGCTCCTGTTTCGTCGTATTCGCCTGGGCCGCCGAGTTCTAAAACGGGGCTGGTGTGGGTGTAAATAATTTGGGCGGGGTTGTCGTATTCCACGTCAATAAAAGTAGGCCGCGACTGCCCCGACTTATCTCTGGAAGAAAAATAAACCCTGAGAAAATCGGCCATTGGATACGCAAAAGGCACTTGGGCATGGCTCTGCGAATGCGCCAGCGAGCCGTCGGGTTTGTAAACTAATCCTTTTTTTTGCCACATATCGAATCAGTTATGAGTGTTGAATGATTGAGTTGTTGAATTATTGAGTTGTTATTTTGGCTTCCAGCGGTCGGGAACATCAGGAACTGCCTCGGCTATTTTCTGACGTATTTCGGGTGCTAAATGCCCGTTTATTTGTGCCAATTGTTGCACTTGAACGGGGTTTCTGGCACCCGACACCGTCCATGCCACGTTTGGGTTAGACAAACAAAAACGAATTGCCGCCGCTGATATACCGCCTGTTTCGGTTTGCAAAAAGTCAAGTTTACGCACACTTTCCAGCAGCCAACGCGCGTCTTCGGGGTTCATGTATTGGCGGTATTCGTCGGTTCTAAAAACGGGGTCGGAGTGCAGGTATTTTTTGTTCAAAAAGCCCGATGCCAGTGGCACACGCGCAATAAATTGATAATTGGCAAACTGTGGAAGTTCAAATAAAATACTTTCGGCGCGGCGGTCTAAACAATTGTAAACGGCTTCTATCCAAGTGCCAAAATGGGCTTCTACTACTTGTTTTGCGCCATAAACCGACTTGCTGCTCACGCCATAAGCACGAATTTTGCCTACTTGCACCAATTTTTCAAACGGTGCTGGGTCATAGTTTTGCCAATCAAAATGATCGGGCGGAGAGTGCAAGAGCAGTACATCAAGGTAATCGGTTTGGAGGCGGTGCAGCGATGCATCAACAGCTTGGTTGAGCCATTGGACCGAAAAATCTTGCCCCGTAACTCGGTTGCCAAACTTGGTGCAGATTTGTACGTTGGTACGCGGTACACCGCGCAGGGCTTTGCCCAAAAAAATCTCAGCTTGGCCATTGCCATAAGCGTCGGCGGTGTCAAAAAACGATAGCCCTGCCGTCAAAGCAGCTTCGATGGTGGCAATGGCTTCATTTTCTGAGATTTCGCCCCAGCCCGTTGGCTTGCCGTTTACCACGTTTGCGCCGCCCAATTGCCACGTTCCTACGCCAATCTTCCCCATGTTACTCGGTGCTTTTGTCGGCCCGTACCTGCCAGTTATCGGCAAAATCTTTGTTGGGCATATTGAGCGTTACGTCCACTTCCGAGGGCTTGGCTCCTACCACGTATTCCATGACATAAAACCCGCCACCAAATATCCAGTGAATGCCAAACTGCTCGGCGTTGGTTGGCACGTCTTCAAACGGTACTTCTGCTCTAAATAGCGGATTGGCCTTCAAAAGCGTTTGCCAAGTGGGCTGATTGCGCAGCCACGGAGCTACCGACTCGTCGCCCACTACCACTTTGCCACCTACTTTTACCACGCGGGTCAGTTCGTCAAAAGCCCTTTTGCGCTCCGAAAAAGTATTGATACCACCAAAGTGAAAAACGGCATCAAAAGTGCCATCAGCGAAGGGCAAATAAGAACCATTTCCCAAGAAATAGTCAATTTGCAAGTCGTCGCGGTGCAGTTTTTCTTTGGCCAAAGCCAGCATATTGGGCGATAAATCTGACAACACCGCGTGGCCATTGGGAGCAATTTGCTCCATAATAATAGCCGAATCTTTGCCCGTACCCGCGCCTACTTCCAGCACGGTCATGCCAGGTTTGAGCTTCATGAGGCCAATCATAAATTGGCGCGTTTCGGCTTCGTTGCTGTGGTTGAGGGTTTCAAAAACCCACGACACGCCTCGGTCGTAGCGTTGAAATGCTTGGTCGTAAAGATACTGCTCGCGGGCATCTTCGGGTAGCAACTCTGTGGGATATACCAAGTTTACGATACCGTTATCGAGTATTTCGTAAGTGCAGTCGCAGCCGTTGGCTGTGAGGGTTTTACCGTCGTTTTCTAATTGGAGTGGGAGGCCGTTTTTGGGGCAACGCAGCGATTGAAGAAAGTTCATGAGCCAACAATTATTGTTTTTAAATAAAGCACAACGCTTGACAAAAAATATCGTTATTTTTGTAGAAAACAACCATAAACTGGCAAAAGTAGGGCGTTTGTGTTTTGGCAAAGGTAAGCAATCGCCCGTTATTCGTTGTTTTTTCGCTCCAAAATTATTATTCATGCTTTACAAAACGCGCGGCATTGCTCTTAGTTATATTCGATACCGAGAAACTTCGATTATTGCCAAAATTTATACCGAAGAATTTGGGCTGCAGAACTACATCATCAATGGCGTGCGTAGTGCCAAATCTAAGACCAACCGCATCGCTTTTTTTCAGCCGCTCACGCTTTTAGATTTGGTGGTTTATCACAAAAATAAAGAACAAACCCTGCATCGGCTGTCGGAAGTGAAGTGCAGTTTGCCATTCAAGAGCTTGCCTTTTGATTTTGTGAAGGCCAGTATGGCCATGTTTGTTACCGAAATTTTGGTAAAAACCCTCCAAGAAGAATCCAAAGACGAGCTGTTGTTTCAATTTTTGAGCGATTCGGTGCAGTATTTGGAAGAAGCCGAAAGCCAGTTTGAGGGCTTTCATTTGCGGTTTTTGAGCAAATTGGCCTCTTTTCTGGGGTTTGGGGCCGACCACGTGGCCGAGGTAGAAGAGCAGCTTTCGTACTATCAATACCCGTACGCTTTCGACTCGCCCACCCGCGAGGCATTGCAGGTTTACGTGCTTGCCCCCTACGACTACGCCCACCCGCTCGACCGCGAACGCCGCAATCAGTTGCTCAACGCGCTGCTGTTTTTTTACAAAATACACTTAGAAGGGTTGGGCGAAATCAGGTCGTTGGAAGTACTGCGCGAGTTGATGAAATGATTTACGCGCTTATCGTCAGTGAAGACACTGACAATGGCAGAAGTTGATGAAATGATTTACGCGCTTATCGTCAGTGAAGACACTGTGATGAAATGATTTACGCGCTTATCGTCAGTGAAGACACTGACAATGGCAGAATTTTAGCCGTTGTCAGTGCCTCACCTTAGCCGTTGTCAGTGTCTTCACTGACAACCAACAGTTTTTCAATAGCTGCGTGTGCTTTTTCAAACTCAAATCGGGCCATTTCGGCTTGCATTAAAGTCTTGATTTCGTCGGTACACAAGTTCCCAATGCTACCCTCATGCGTGTGGGCAAGTGTGCGCGAAGCCACGTAATGCCCCTCGTTTATTTCTTGCCCCACCTGCCGATACGCATCTCTGAACGGCACGCCCGCCATCACCAGCTCATTGACTCGCTCCACGCTAAATAGCAAGTCGTACTTGGCATCGGCCAGCAAATTGGGCTTTACTTCGAGGTGTTCAAACATAAAATGTGCCATGTCGAGGCAGTCCAAAATTTCGTTGAAAGCGGGCATCAAGATTTCTTTCAAAAGCTGCATATCGCGGTGGTATCCAGACGGTAAATTGCTCATTACCAGCGTTATTTCCATTGGTAATGCTTTCAAACGGTTCGTTTTGGCGCGGAGCAACTCGGCCACATCAGGATTTTTTTTGTGCGGCATAATGCTACTCCCCGTTGTGAGGTCGTCGGGTAAGGTCAGAAATCCAAAGTTTTGGCTGTTGTACAAGCACACGTCCATAGACAGTCGCGCCAGCGTGGTTGCTACTGCTGCAATGGCCGTGAGGGCGATTTGTTCGGTTTTACCGCGCGACATTTGCGCATACACCACATTGTAGTGCAGCGTTTCAAAGCCCAACAATTGAGTAGTTAAAGTACGGTTGAGCGGAAACGACGAGCCGTAGCCCGCCCCCGACCCCAGCGGATTTTTATTGGCCAGTCGGTAGGCAGTTTGGAGCATGGCCATGTCGTCCACGAGGGCCTCGGCATAAGCTCCAAACCACAGCCCAAACGACGACGGCATCGCAATTTGCAAGTGTGTGTAGCCTGGCAGTAAGTCGTTTTGGTGTTGCTCGGCGCGGCGCATGAGTTGCTCAAAAAGCTGTTGAGTAGCCACGGCCACTTCTTCCAAACGGCTCCGCGTAAAGAGCTTCATGTCCACCAGTACTTGGTCGTTGCGCGAGCGGCCTGCGTGAATTTTTTTGCCCACATCGCCCAGTTTGCGCGTCAGCATCAGCTCTACTTGCGAGTGTATGTCTTCTACACCCTCTTCAATTTCAAAGGTGCCTTGTTCTATTTGTTGGTAAATATTTTTTAGTTCTTTTTGCAACATTTCCAGCTCGTCTGAGTCCAGCAAACCAATACTTTGGAGCATTTGGGCGTGCGCTAAATTGCCCAAAACATCAAAAGAAGCCAAGTGCAAATCCAGCTCACGGTCGCGGCCAACGGTGAATTTTTCAATTTTTTGAGAAGTAGTGCTGTTTTCTTTTTGCCAGAGTTTCATCTAAAATTCAGTTTTTGCGGTAAATCAACGCAACCAACGCGGGGCGTAAAGATAGCGTAAACCTAAAAAGAACACACACTTTTGCACACTAACCTTGAACAAAAGTCGTTGTTTTTGAGTCTTATACATTAAAAACCAATCCTTACTACAAAACAACATGGAACAGAAAGAAACAATCTCGCGCGGCCAGTTCATTCGTGATTTGGGCCTCAGTAGTGCTACTTTGATGGCGTTTTATTGCATGGGCACCACCCTCACGTCTTGCACCAACAGCACCCCCGACCCCACGCCTCCGCCCACAAATCCCGTTAATACGGGCTTGACAGGCAACGCCGAACTCGGAAAAGGAGCTATTAATTTTACCTTAGATTTAACTTCGGAAAACTTTAAAAAGCTCAAAACAGAAGGCCAGTTTGTTATTGTGGGCGACGTAATTGTGGCCAACGCCAAAGGCAGCAAATTGATTGCACTTGCCAAAGCCTGTACGCACCAAGGCACGGCGGTAGAATATCGCCTCGGCAACGATGATTTTCTCTGTGCCAACCACGGCTCGGTGTTTAATACCAACGGTAGCGTAAAACAGGCTCCTGCCGCTACTCCGCTCACGGTTTTTAAAACAGAACTGAGCATGAACGGCAACAGTTTGGTAGTAAAAGTATAAATCAATACTGCAATAGCGCCATGAAAATTGACATCTTGTGGGCTGCAATTGTTGTTATTGCAACAACAGGTGCAGCCCATGCCCAAACGCCCAATTTATACACCACCAACGGTGGCCAAACCGATTTTTTTTCGGAAACACCCGTCGAAAATATCACGGCTATCAACAAGGCTGGGCAGTGTATCATCAATGCCACTACGGGTGAGGTGGTGGTGCGCCTCAACATCAAGCAGTTTGACTTCCCAAACAAATTGATGCAGGAGCATTTTAACGAAAACTATTTAGAGTCGGACAAGTACCCGACGGCGGTTTTTAAGGGTAAAATAAACGAAAAAATAGACGTTAGCAAAGACGGCAGTTACGACCTCACCGCACCCGGAACGCTCACCATTCACGGCGTAGCCAAAGAGCGGACTTTGAAGGGAAAATTAGATGTCAAAAATGGTCAATTGACCCTCGCCACCGATTTTGACGTGGCACTTGCAGATCACAACATTGACGTTCCAAAATTGGTTTTTGTAAAAATAGCACAAGTAATACGGGTAAAAAATCGTTATAATTTAGTGCCGTATCAACCCAAAAAATAAATCAATAAATTGAAGTAATCGCCTCATATCCAATGCCTTCGCTCTCTAAAATGCCGATGGTTTGTGGGCTATTTTGTAGTAAAATTTTCAAATTCTTTTTTGGCAAACCCTCTTCTTCATCTAACCATTTCCAATCTTCGGCGGTGGCATCAAGCAGGCCAAGCAGGTCGAGTAGTTTGGTCTTCTTTTTTTCGTTGGCCAAAAACTGCTCAAAACGACTAACTACCAGCGCCACATCTGGTTTTTTTATCCATTCCAAATCATTGAGCAATTCGTCGAGCGAGTCGAGGTTGTGCGAAAAATAATCGGGCAGTTGCAACTCCTTTTCTATTTGAGCAAAAAAATCTTTCAAAGTAGCCGACTGAGCGCCGTCAATGCGGGCCAGATGATAACTTTTGAAGGCCGTTAGGTCAGATTCGGAGTTGAAAACAATAAAATTAGGCATTGAAAAATGGTCGTTTGAGTTTCTCAAATGTAAGGTTTTAGTACGACAATATTACCTTTTCGATGATGTCGCAGGCTTCGTGCATTTGGGTTTCGTCAATAACCAAAGGCGGTGCAAAACGGATTTTGTTGCCGTGCGTCTGCTTGCACAAAAGGCCATTTTCCTTCATTTTTAGGCAAATCTCCCAGCCCAGTTTACTTTCTTCGTCCGAGTTCACCACAATGGCATTGAGCAATCCTTTGCCCCTTACGAGCGTAACAAGGTCGGTTTTTTGCATCAATTGCGTCATGCGTGCGCGAAAAATGATGCCCATTTGTTCGGCATTTTCGGCCAAATTTTCTTCTTCCAATACTTGCAAAGCGGCCATTGCCACGGCGCAAGCCATTGGGTTTCCGCCGTAAGTAGAGCCGTGTTGGCCTGGTTTGATGGTCAGCATCACTTCGTCGTTGGTCAAAACGCAAGACACGGGATACGTGCCACCCGAAAGTGCTTTGCCCAGCACCAGTAGGTCTGGTTTTACGTTTTCGTGGTCGCAGGCCAAGCGTTTGCCCGTGCGCCCGAGGCCCGTTTGCACTTCATCGGCAATAAAAAGTACATTGTATTGAGTACAAAGGTCGCGTACGCCGCGCAAATAGCCCGCATCTGGCACTACCACGCCCGCCTCGCCCTGAATGGGTTCGACCATGAAACCCGCAATGTGCGGTTCGGCACGGAAAGTGGCCTCCAAAGCGGCCAAATCATTGTAAGGAACGGTTAAGAAACCAGGCAAGAATGGACCATAATCGTCGGTGCTGTCCGAGTCGTCGGACGAAGAGATAGCGGCTAAGGTACGGCCCCAAAAATTGCCCGCCGCAAAAACCATTTTAGCTTGGTTAGCGGGTACACCTTTTACCAAATACGCCCATTTTCGGGCCAATTTCAGCGCGGTTTCGCCGCCTTCCACGCCTGAGTTCATCATCAACACTTTGTCGTAGCCAAAGTAATGGCACAAGAATTTTTCACATTCGCCCAGCACCGAGTTATGAAAAGCCCGTGAAGTAAGCGTTAATTTTTGGGCTTGTGCCACGAGCGCATTTACAATTTTGGGGTGGCAATGTCCTTGATTAACAGCACTATATGCCGACAGGAAATCAAAATAACGCCGCCCTTCTACGTCATAAACAAATACGCCTTCGCCGCGTTCAATAACTACGGGTACGGGCTTATAATTGTGTGCGCCGTAGCGTTTTTCGAGGTCAATGAGGTGTTGGGAGTTCATAAACAAGTATAAAGTTTGAAGTGTAAAGGTGGTATGGGGTAAGAGAAGTAAGGATTTTTTGTCCTGCTGACGAAGGAAGCATCTAAAGCACATCGGTTTATAGATGCTTCCTTCGTCAGCAGGACAAACTTTGCATCATTTCCGCCGCTATTTGCTGCGCGAGCGGGTCAGATTGTTTGGATAGTTCTTGGGCAATGTTGGCGTGATTTTTTGCGTCGCGGTTTTGGGAAAGTTTGTAATTGGCTTGAATTTCAGTTATTTTAATTTCAAAACCCACCAAAGCCCGCAAATTATCATTCATCAATTTGGGTGGTAAACCCGCCACCGTAACGCGTTGCTGGTTTTCGGCATCGGCCAATTTTGACAACCGCAACGACTCATATTTATCGGTCAATTTGGCCAACGATTGCACCAGTTCATCGCCCTTTATTTCTCTAAATGTGCCATAAACGTGCACCGCCACGTAGTTCCAAGTGGGTACGTTTGGGTGGTCGTACCAAGCCGAAGAAATGTAAGCGTGCGGGCCGTGAAAAATGGCCATCACCTCACTGCCATTGGGCAAGTCGCGCCACTGTGGATTGGCACGGGCAATGTGTCCGTGCAATACTTCGTAGCCAGCCTCGTCGTGGTCGAGTTTGAGCGGAATGTGCGTAGCCCAGTGCTTGCCTCCCAGCGTACTCACCAAAATGCCAAAACCGTTTTCGTTGATAAATCTACGGACTTCGGCGGGGTCTTTTTGTTGATTAAAAGGATTGGTGTACATAGGGTTTGGGTTTTACAGTACTTTTACGAAATGATGACTACCGAGTTTGAAGCCTTTGTTGAGGTAGAGTCGGTGGGCATCGTGGCGTTGATAACCTGAGTCGAGCGTTACTTGGATGTAGCCTTTTTGGGTGGCTATTTCAAGCACGTGGTCGAGCAAAGCCGCTCCGTAGCCCTTCCCGCGAGCTTCGGGTAGGGTAGAGAGGTCGTCGATGTAAATGTGTTTACCGTTGAACAAAAATTGCAAATACCGAAACCCAACGGCGGCCACGGCTTGGTTGTTTTCTTCAATAAAGGCCAAGCAGTAGCCCTCGGTTTGCATTTCTTTGATGAGCAACAAAAATTTGTTGGCTTCCAAATGCGGGCGCAGCGCGTGCATTACTTCCCAGCATTTTAAGATGTCGTGGTCGTTGGTGGCGGTTTTGATGGTCATTGGTGCGCTGTGCCTTGATTGATTGCTATGCTACGCCCTAAAGGACGTAGTTGATAGATTGTTATGCTACGCCCTAAAGGACATAGTTGATTGATTGCTATGCTACGCCCTAAAGGACGTAGTTGATAGATTGTTCAAATTTAGATTATAACTTAATTTAGTTTATTTTTGAGTTGTATTTTTTTTATAACCAATTAATAAAACACTTTTGACTTTTAATTTGCCATTTTAGCGTTAAAAATAATGAAAGAAGAATTAGATAGTTTTGACATTCAGATTTTGCAAGAACTCGAACGCGACGGGCGAAAGGCGTATGCCAGCATTGCCGATACGTTGCAAATTTCTAATACCATGGTGCATCAGCGGGTGGCGCGGTTGCGGCGCATTGGGGTGCTAAAAGGAGCGAGTATTTTGCTGGACGAGCGTAAATTGGGCTACGAATGGAGTGCTTTTACGGGCGTAACGCTCAAAGAAGACTCCAACTCAGCCCAAATTATTGAAGCCTTGCGTGCCATTCCCGAAGTAACGGAGTGTTACTACATTACGGGCCAATACACGCTTTATTTGCGCATTGTAGCCCTTAGCAACGAACACATGCGCCGCATACTCTACGATAAAATTGACCACATTGCGGGCGTACTAAAAACCGAAACCATGATTGACTTTGGCGCTGCTTTTAAACGAAACGCGCCCATTGTGGCCATAAACGAAGATTGAACAATACGACGAAAAAAACGTTGAATAACCAAGCACTAAAATTTTACGCCGCCATTGAACAAACGCGATAAATCTTCTCTGCAAAAACGAAACGGCTTAGAACCAGCCGATTATTACACCGACCCCAAAACGGGTTTTATGGTTTTTACGGAGGTGTATCACCGCAAGCGCGGCTACTGCTGCAAAAGCGGTTGCCGACATTGCCCGTATGGCTTTTTGAAAAACGACCAATCTTAAAACGGATTGGGGCTTGGCGAAGTGAGAAAATTAGAAGCCCAAATGTTCTTGTTTTTTGGCCTAAATTTTCTGACAATCAAAACTAATCGGCCAGCACATAGACAGCGTCCAAGTTACGACCTTGCTCGTCGTAGTCGAGGCCGTAACCTACTACAAATCGGTTTTCTATCTCAAACCCCACGTAGCGCACATTGAGGGGTGTTTTGAGGGCGGCAGGCTTAAAAAGCAACGTGGCCACTTGAATAGATTCGGGCTTTTGTACCGACAGCTGAAACAGCAACTCGCTCATGGTGAGTCCCGTATCTACTATGTCTTCCACAATAATAACGTGCCGCGCCTCAATAGATTCTTTCAGGCCCAAGATTTCGCGTACTTGTCCCGTAGATTGGGTTTTAGAATAAGAAGACACGCGCACAAAAGTAATTTGGCACGGAATACTGACGCATTTGAGCAAGTCGGCGGCAAACATAAACGCCCCGTTGAGCACTACCACAAAAAGCGGGTATTTATCGGCATAATCCGCGCTGATTTTCTGCCCCAACTCAGCAATGCGGTTTTCAATCTGGGCGCGTTCAATAAAAGGCGTGAAGTGTTTGTCTTTGACGAGCATGGCGGTATATGGTTTGTGCGAGGTTTCAGATAAAGCTACCATTTTTGGTAAAAACATTTTTTTCAATGTAACATTTGCGGCCTAAAATTTACACTAACGATTAATCTGGCGCATGATTTATTCTAAAAAACAAAATTCCGCAAGATGACCTGACGGAATTTTGTTTTGTAACCTTTCATGGCGCGAACGTTCTGCTCGTGCTGTCTATTTTGAGGCATCTTGCGGGTCCTTATCTTGCTGCTACTTCATGGCCGCAGCGTAGTGTTCGGCTGCTTTATCCCAATTTACTACGTTCCAAAAAGCGTCCACGTAGTCGGGGCGTTTGTTTTGGTAGTTGAGGTAATAGGCGTGTTCCCACACGTCAAGACCCAAAACGGGTGCGCCCTGCACGTCGGCAACGGGCATGAGCGGGTTGTCTTGGTTGGGGGTAGAAGTAACCATCAGTTTTTTGTCTTTCACAATGAGCCAAGCCCAGCCCGAGCCAAAACGGCCTGTACTTGCTTCTTTGAATTTTTTCTTGAACTCGTCCAGCGAGCCAAAATCTTTGGCAATGGCCTCGGCCAACGCGCCTTTGGGCGCACCACCTTTGGCAGGCCCCATGATACTCCAAAAAAACGTGTGGTTCCAGTGGCCGCCGCCGTTGTTGCGAACAGCAGGTGCGGTTTCTTTGGTAATTTTGCCCATCAACTCGTCGGGGCTCATTTTTTCTTCGGGTTTGCCCGCCAATGCCTTGTTGAGGTTGTCCACGTAAGCCTTGTGGTGTTTGCCATAGTGAATCTCCATGGTCATTTTGTCAATACTTGGCACCAGGGCATCGGTGGCGTAGGGCAACGGGGCTTGCGCAAACTGCGCCTCTACTTGGGTAGTTGCCGCCAGCAAAGTGGCTACAAAAAGGGTGCGAAAACGATTAGAAAACATAACTGCTGATTGGTTAGAATTTGAAATGTGCAATGTTGCACAAATATAAAACGAAATAAAGAATAACTTTGTGTTTTAGGTACAAGTCTTGTTTGTGAACACAAAAAACTGGATTTACTGGCTTTTGGGAATAACGTTGGCGTTGGTAAGCAGTTATTTCTTTCTTTTCCCCCAAGTGTGGCGTTGTCAATGGGTGCGTTTTTCTGATTTTAGGCAGATTGATGCGCGTTTGTTTGTGGCAGCCGAAACGTCGTTGAAGCAACAAAAAATGGCCATCGAGGCACTGGTAGCCGCCCAAAAGCGCGTAGCCGAGTTGTGGGGACAAACCAACGGCTCGGCCAGTATTATTCTGTGTCATTCGCCGCAACAATACCAGCGTTACTGCCACTACCACGAAGGCGCGGGCTGTAGCATTGGCACGCCCTGGGGCGAGTCGTTTGTAGTACTCAATTTGGAAGGCTTGAATACCGATGTCGTAGCCCACGAAATGTGCCACGACGAGCTGTTTAAGAGACTGGGCTGGTGGACCACCAAACGCCAAATACCGCAGTGGTTTAACGAAGGTTTGGCTCTCATGGCCGACCACCGATTTGTGGCTACCACCGACTCCATTCAGCGGTATATTGACTACAAAGACGAGTTGCTTTATCGCTCGCACGGTGGCCAGATAGCTCTCAACTTGCCCGACATCGCCACCACTTCTCGTTTTTTTGGAGGCGACGAAGCCTACCAAATGCTGGCCTACATGACCGCCGCTACCGAAGTAGCGCGGTGGCTCTCGTTGGTAGGGAAGCAACAAGTGCGGGTGTTGGTACAAGAAATAAACCAGGGAAAAGATTTTTTAGAAAGTTATCAAGCAATAGAAAAAGCATCTGTTTATGTTAGAAAAAATGCCCCAAGCCGCCAAAAAACCATTTGAAATAACCGCCCACGGCGACACCCGCACCGACGATTATTACTGGCTACGTGAGCGCGAAAACCCCGAAGTGATTGCGTACTTAACCGCCGAAAATGCGCACACCGAAGCCGTCCTGGCCCCCGTCAAGTTGTTTCGAGAAGCATTGTTTGAAGAAATGAAGGCGCGTATCAAAGAAAAAGACGAGTCGGTGCCCGTGCGCGACGGGGCTTATTTTTATTATACCCGCTACGAAGAAGGTGGCGAATACCCGCTATACTGCCGCAAACAAGACCGCCCTGATGCGCCCGAAGACGTGATGCTGAATGTCAATGAATTGGCGCAGAATAAACCCTACTACAACGCCACTTTTCCCGTGGTTTCGGACAATGACACCGTGGCGGCTTTTGGCGAAGACACCACCAGCCGCCGCCTTTACACGTTGCGGTTCAAAAACTTAAAAACGGGCCTTTTTTACGACGAACAAATTGCCAATACCGAAGCAGGAAACTACGCTTGGGCTGCCGACAATCAAACGCTGTTTTATGTGCTAAAAGACCCCGAAACGCTGCTGGGCTTTCAGGTATGGCGGCACACGCTCGGCACCGATTCGGCCACCGACACACTGGTCTATGAAGAAACCGACAACCAGTTTTATTTGGGTTTGTACCGCATGAAATCGCGCAAGTACGTGGCCATTCTGTCCGACCACAACGGCGTGGCAACTGAGTACCAACTGCTCAATGCCCACACCCCAACCGATAATTTTTGGACATTTTTACCCCGAAAAGCGGGCCACGAGTACGCTTTGGAGCATTTTGAAAGCGTTTTTTACGTACGCACCAACTCAGACGATGCCTTCAACTTCAAGCTCATGATTGCGCCCGAAGCCAATCCGAGCGAGCCCGCCAACTGGCAAGTGGCCGTGCCGCACCGCGCCGAGGTTTACTTAGAAGGATTGGAGATTTTTCAAAACCATTTGGTATTGCAAGAGCGGAGCGCGGGTCTGCTTCAAATTCAGGTCATCAACCAAACCACGGGCCAGGCGCATTATCTCAACTTTGGCGAAGCAGCCTACACCGCCTACGTGGGGGCCAATCCGTCGTTCAACACCCACTTGCTGCGCTACGGCTACACTTCGCTTACTACGCCCAGCACCACTTTCGACTACGACATGGACGCGCAGCGCAGCACTTTGCTCAAACAGCAAGAAGTATTGGGGCATTTCAACGCGCAAGATTACGTTACCGAGCGTTTGTACGCCCCCGCCCGCGACGGGGCGGTTATCCCGATTTCGATTGTTTACAAAAAAGGCTTTGAAAAAAATGGGCAAAGCCCGTTGTTGCAATACGCGTACGGTTCTTACGGCCATTCTATTGACCCCACTTTTAGCAGCACGAGGCTCAGTTTGCTCAATCGGGGGTTTGCGTTTGCCATTGCGCACATTCGGGGCGGCCAAGAAATGGGACGGCACTGGTACGACAACGGCAAAATGTTGCAAAAGAAAAATACGTTTTTTGATTTTATAGACTGCTCCCAATTTTTGATTGACCAAGGGTGGGCTTCGCCCGACACGCTTTTTGCGATGGGTGGCAGCGCAGGTGGCTTGCTCATGGGCGCAGTGGCCAATTTGGCCCCGCAATTGTACAAAGGATTGGTGGCGCAAGTGCCTTTTGTAGATGTAGTAACCACCATGCTCGACGAAACCATTCCGCTTACCACGGGCGAGTACGAAGAATGGGGAAACCCCAACGAAAAAGTTTATTACGACTACATGAAATCGTATTCTCCTTACGACAACGTAACCGCCAAACACTACCCCAATATGCTCATCACCACGGGTTTGCACGACTCGCAGGTGCAATATTGGGAACCCGCCAAATGGATAGCCAAACTCCGAGATTTAAAAACCGACCCGCACCAACTGCTGCTGCACTGCGACATGGAAGCGGGACACGGCGGCGCGTCGGGTCGTTTTAAGCGCCTACACGATATTGCCTTAGAATATGCCTTTATGCTCAATTTGCTCGAAATTAGAGCGTAGCGAACGCAATTAAGTACTTACTCGTAAGTACTTAATTGTAATTGTTTGTAATTATAGTAATTTTTTGTAATTGTCCGCGTCGGCGCGGGGCCGCCCGTGCGCGGGGCCGCCCGTGCGCGGGGCCGCCCGTGCGGTCCGATGTTTATCAATTTGTTATTGCCAAATTACCCTTTATTACAAATCAAAAATAGGTGGTTCGCCGTTGCGATGCTATTATTTTTGATTTGTAATAAGTGGCTACGCAGAAAAGTACGCTTAAAATCAATATTCAGACTGGAGTGAGGTAACGCAAGGACTTTTTGTGAGTAGAATCGTGCAAAAAAACGCCACAAAAAGCTACCTTTGCGGCATGGAAAAACACGATAAAATATTTGTGGCTGGTCACCGTGGCATGGTGGGGTCGGCCATTGTGCGCCGTTTACAAACCGAAGGCTACACCAACTTGGTATTGCGAACATCTAAAGAACTTGACCTGCGCGACCAGACCGCCGTAACTGATTTTTTTGCCAATGAACGCCCCGAATACGTGTTTTTGGCGGCAGCAAAAGTGGGCGGCATCATGGCCAACAATACCTATCGAGCTGATTTTCTGTACGAAAACCTGCAAATTCAGAACAACGTTATTCACAATGCCTACCTAACGGGCGTAAAAAAACTCATGTTTTTGGGTTCGTCGTGCATTTATCCGAAAATGGCCTCGCAGCCTTTGCAAGAAGAATCACTGCTCACGGGCACACTCGAAGAAACCAACGAACCTTATGCTATTGCCAAAATAGCAGGTATCAAAATGTGCGAAAGCTACCGCCGACAGTATGGCTGTAACTTTATAGCTGTGATGCCCACCAATCTCTACGGCCCCAACGACAACTACGACCTCCAAAATTCGCACGTGCTGCCCGCCATGATTCGGAAATTTCACGAAGCCAAAATCAACGATAAGGCTATCGTAGAACTTTGGGGAACGGGCGCGCCGCTGCGGGAGTTTCTACACGCCGACGACCTGGCCGACGCTTGCCTATTCTTGATGCAAAACTACGATGAGGAGCCGTTTCTGAACATTGGCGTTGGCATTGATATTTCTATCAAAAACTTGGCCGAATTGATTCAACAAATTGTGGGCTACGAAGGTGGCATTGAGTGGAATACCAGCAAGCCTAACGGCACGCCGCGCAAGCTCATGGATGTTTCAAAGCTACATAATATGGGTTGGAAGCACCAATATAGCCTCGAAAATGGCATCAAGGCTGCTTACCAAGATTTTTTGAGCAAAGAAGTCGAATACAGCGTTTAGGCAAATACCTGCATCACGTCTTCGACTGCTTTGGTGTGGCCAAAAAATGGCAACAAGCGCATCAAAATGCCTTCGATGGTGGCATCGGGACAAGATGCCCCGCAAGTGAGCAACACCGTAACAACTTCTTTTTGAGGAATAAAATCTTGCGTCGTAATTTCTTCTTTGGTATGCAAATTAAAGTGCTGTATCAAGTTTTGGGCCAAGATTTTGCTCTGCGATTCAATGAAATAAGTGGGCAATTTCTGCTCACAAAGCTCTACAATATGCGACGTGTTAGAACTGTTGTAGCCGCCCGCCACAATGGCAAAATCGGCCTCGTGCGTGAGCAAGGCGTAAGTAGCGTCTTGGTTGTCGTTGGTGGCGTAGCAGAGCGTGTCGCGGGTATTGGCAAAATGCTGCTCCACCTGCTGCGGAGCCAGCTGATAATGCTGAATCATCACGCTTTTTAGATAGTCGGCAATGCCTTGGGTATCAGAGGCCAGCATAGTGGTTTGGTTCACTACGCCAATGCGCTTTAGGTCGGTAGTTGGGTCAAAACCTTCAGAAAACTGCCCCGCAAATTCTTTATAAAACTCATCTTTTGTTCCCTCGCCGCGCACGTAGCGGGCCAATCGTTCGGTTTGTTCTATGTTTTTTACAACAATAGTAGGCGCGTTGGCTTGGCTGTGCGAAAATGTAGCGCGGGTTTCTTCGTGGGTGGGCTTGCCGTGCACCACAATGGTGTAGTCTTTTTTGCCAATTTGCTCGGCGCGGTTCCACACTTTTTCAACAAACGGGCAAGTGGTATCGTAGCGGTGGGCTTCTACGCCAATGGTCTCCAACCGCGCCTGAATCTCGACAGTGGTGCCAAAAGCGGGAATAATCACAATGTCATTGGGCATTATTTCTGACCACGCAATGAGCTGATTACCAGACGTATCCATGATAAACCGAACGCCGCGCTCCTGTAAGTCCAAATTTACGTCGGGGTTGTGAATCATCTCGCTCAGCAGAAAGATGCGTTTATCAGGATTTTCGGAAATGGCTTTGTAGGCAATTTCGATGGCATTTTCCACGCCATAACAAAACCCAAAGTGCCGCGCAATCAAAAACTTGACTGCGCCAAAATCAAGCACTGTGGGCGAAAAATCGCGTTTGAGCTTGTCGTTTTTACGCCTGTATTCCTTGATGGGCGTAATGACTTGACTGCGGTAAAATTCGGGTATGTGAAAAGTTTTCATTCAGAATCTGTTTGTAGTTCAACAATCAACCGCGCCGCTTTGTTCGTTTGAGAATGTGAAAATCAAATTGTTTGCTCGTTTACCTTCGTCTGTGTGTCGGGGTTGAACTGATAGGTGTAGCTGCTGCCGTCGGGTTTGGCCTCTACCACCCGAAAGCCGCGATAACCCACGCCCCAATTGCCGCCAAAATGCCCGTCGAAAATGGCGGGTTTATTTTTGCCCGTTTTGACGGTCGTGGCCGTGAAAAGCGGCTTTGACGTTGGGATATTTTTGCTAATCAATAATATTCGTAACGCCAGTTTAGGGCTTCTTTCGAAACAAAGTTTGGGATGTTAATTCTTGTTGGCAGATTTGTGTAACTAATGCTTTGTTGTATTGCTTCGGAATATTCTATGTATCCATCTGGTCGTATTCTTATATTTTTGGTATCATAAAGAATATGAATGTCAGCCCTAAAACAAAAGCCATTTTCATACACATCGTTACCTCGATTTTCTACTGGAATAATGTGGCACGCCTCTAAAACCATATTCAGTTTTTCGCCTGTCAATAAACAAGTAGAGTCATATTTTGAGAGAACCTGTCTGCGAAAATTGGCTTGTTGAGGTCTTGCTAATACTCGGGTCAATACTTTTTTCCGTTCAACATCAGCTATAACTGGATTGCGTCTAATCTGCTGAATTATATTCTCAGATTCAATACTTAAAAAGGAATTCTTAATAATTTCATCAATTTCGTAGATATACTCTTTTCTAAAAACATATCTTTCTGTTGCATTATTGCGTTTGTTGGGTTGAACCCTGGCACAGAATCCATAATGAGATAGAAAGAGCAGAAATTCACGAACCATTCTTTTATCATTTGCGCCCGTTGCACAATCGGGAAACAAGGAAGTATCTAACTTTCCATTCCTAAATGCTTGAATAGCAGCAGTATACTCTTGTAGTGTGGCTTTATCACTAGCATACGGAATAATGATTTTTTGTAACTCAAATGGCGTTAAAAAACTATTTTTTTCTCCCAAATTATCATATAAGGCCTTTATGATTTGTAGAATCAACTCCAGTGGCCTAATTTCAAGATTATTTAATTTCCAATTATCAATTTCGGCTTCTGTTTCAATATACTTATTGGGTAAAGTTAAAGTACTGATAGTCGAAAGGGCAAATTCATTTTGTGTGATTTTGCCCTCTGCCAATTTACTTCCCAGTACTGTGAGCCGAAAAGGGCGGCTTTCTGCATCTACTAAACCTAATGCTTTCCAATAACGGTCTGAATTGCGAAACAAATTACGTTCGCCTGTTCGGGCTAATGTTATATCTTCGCCGGTGAGTTGATTTGTTTCTTGCTCAACCCTAAGTAAATCCTCGTAAATATCATTTGTACTTTTAGGCTTTCCTTGATGCTTATAAATAGCCCGCAAAACTCCTATAAATCTAATAGGGTTATTCAATCCTTCGCTCGGAGTGTATTCAGCCCAACGCCATTTGTAACTCGGAAAGGGTTTGTTCGGTATTCTCATGAACGTTTAAGGGGAATAGTTTGGCAACTGCTTCTGCTAATTTTGGTGGGACGGCATTTCCTACTTGCCTATAAATAGATGTTTTGGGGCCATAAAATTTATAATTTATTGGAAAAGATTGAATAATTGCCGTTTCGCGTGGTGATAATCTTCTTTCGTTATTAGGGTGGTGATGAATTACTACGCCACCTTTCTCATCTCCCCGAGCTGTTATAGTGGGTGAAGGTAAATCTGGATTTACAATTCTATGACCTAAATATCCGTTAAATCGTAATTTATATTTTGAAGCATCGTGATTTTCAAGATTGTGCAATTCTTGTGGATGAGGAATGTTTTTTAATACTTCTCCAATACTAATCCATTTTTGTCTGTCCTCAAATAGGGGCATTCCATTAAGTTTTTGATGAGTAGGTTTAGGAGGAAATTTAATATCAATTGATAAGTCCTTCCGTTGTCCAAATATCAAAACCCTTTCTCTGGTCTGAGGCACTCCGTAATTTGCTGCATTTAAAACAGAGTACTGTATGTTGTAGCCTATTGATTCAAAATCTTTACAAATGAGTTCAAAAACTTTACCCTTGCCTAAACTTAAAATCCCTTTTACATTCTCAGCAATGAAAAAGGCAGGCTTTTTGTCTTTCACAATTCGCACAAACTCTAAATACAAAAAATTTCGTTCATCTTTTTCGTTCCTTTGTTTATTTGCGAGTGAGAAACCTTGACATGGGAAACCACCAATCACCATATCACAGTTAGGAATTTCGCAAGAAAGAATTTCTCTAATATCCTTACATTCAATATCTTTACTAATATTGAGTTTATAGGTTTCGACGGCATCTTTCCAAAGGTCATTAGCCCATATTACTTGATGTCCTGCCCAAATAAAACCCAGATCAAAGCCTCCAATACCTGAAAATAAAGATACAATTTTCATATAGTTATTATTTTTTCGTCTTGTAAAAATTAGTCTTCTCAGTTTTTATTAGTGCCTCTCCAATTTTGAACGCAAACTTTACTGCTACTGCATTACCTATTTGCCTATATTGGCTACCCATCGAACCTTTGAATTCAAAATCCAACGGGAATGTTTGAATAATAGCACTTTCCCGTACTGACATTCTTCTGTGATTTTGCGGGTGTTGTGTAGCCACATTACCACCAGTATCTTTTGCTAAAATAGTTGGTGAGGGTTTATTGGGATCTGTTTTTCGATGCCCAATAAAGTTACGGTCAGTAATTTTGTACTTGGAATAAATGTGATTTAATAAATTATGTTCCTCTTCTGGGTCGGCAATATTCGCCAATGCTTCACCAATTGTAATCCATTTATTAGGAGTAATCAAAGAAGGTTTTGCTGAATGTGTAGGTTGCGGAAATGGGAATATACCCTCAAAAGCATCGTGTCTAATTCCCATAATTATTACTCTAAATCTATTTTGCGGAACACCAAAATCAGCAGCATTAAATAAGCGGTAATTTACTTGGTAGCCGATGCTTTGGAAGTCGTTTATTATTGTCTTTATTGCCTCGCCTTTATCAATACTCAATAAGCCTCTAACATTTTCAGCAACAAAGTATTTGGGTTGTTTGTCGCTAACTACTCGAACAAATTCACGGTACAGCGTATTTCGTACATCATTTGCATTTTTTTTCATATTCGCTTGGGAGAACCCTTGGCATGGAAAACCACCAATAACTACATCACAGTCAGGTATTTGATTCGTCTGAATGTTACGAATATCATCAAGAACGAAATGATGACCGATATTATGACGATAAGTTTCTGCACAATCCTTATTAAAATCTGTTGCCCAAACAATTTGATGCCCAGCTTGAATAAACCCTAAATCGAAACCACCAGCTCCAGAAAATAAAGAAACAACCCTCATATTTTTTCAATTCAACTACAATAATAGCAAGTCAATATAAAAAAGCCTAATATCATCTCCTACTAACTTATAAGGCTAAATAGCCTAATCTGTAAACCCTATACTTACAAAACCTGCTCGTTTACCTTCGTCTGTGTGTCGGGGTTGAACTGATAGGTGTAGCTGCTGCCGTCTGGTTTGGCCTCTACCACCCGAAAGCCGCGATAACCCACGCCCCAATTGCCGCCAAAATGCCCGTCGAAAATGGCGGGTTTATTTTTGCCCGTTTTGACGTTAACAACATTTGCTCAAAATCTCGACATTCGGTGCCGTGCAGCGACCAATCTTTGGCGCACACGTGCAAAAACAAAAATACTTGTTTTTTGTCTTTCAAATCAATGAGCTGTTTTTCAATCCAAGCCAAATCTGGGCAAACGTACGCGCCTTTTTCGTTGGAGGTGTCGCCCAAAACAAGGGCGTTTTGCGGCATCCTTCACGATGCAGTTTACAGTTTTAGAAAAAAAAAGGAGGAGAGTGAGCAAAAAGAAGTAATTTAGTTTTTCTACAAATCAAAAGACTTAAA
>REAB01000182.1 GCA_004293645.1 Cytophagia bacterium
TTAAGTCTTTTGATTTGTAGAAAAACTAAATTACTTCTTTTTGCTCACTCTCCTCCTTTTTTTTTCTAAAACTGTAAACTGCATCGTGAAGGATGCCTTGTATTTTATTGTTATCAACTCATTAACAAGAATGAAGCCAAACTACTCTAAACAAGTGCTTTAACGCTAAGAACCACCTATTTTGAAGAGAATCTTTGATTTTAAGTGCAAATGACCACGCACCTTGCTTGCCTACACACAATTTGTAAACAACTAAAAATGGGAATGAACCGTAAATTTGCTTAGTTTTAAGCCTTTATTTGCTTTCAATTTCAGTATGCGAAGATTGTTACAGTTTATTTTGGTAGTGCTGCTTTTTGCACTACAAACAGCGGCGCAAGAACCAGCAACGGTGCGTTTTGTGCGAAACCAGGGTCAGTGGGAGGCCGCCGTGCGCTACCGCGCCGATATTCCTGGTGGGTATTTATTGCTCAAAAACAGTTCGCTTTGCTACGTTTTTTTTGACCAAGAATCGCTACGCCCCGCTCACGCCCAAAACCAAAAACAGGCTAACTTGCGGCAAGCCGAGCATACAGTGCGCGGCCACGCCGTAGAAGTGGCCATAGAAGGTGCAAACCCTACTTCCCAAATAGAAGAACAACACCCCAACGCGGCCACTTTTAACTATTTTTTGGGCAACGACCCTGCCCATTGGGCCAGCAACGTGGCCTCGTTCGGAGAGGTCATTTACCATGATATTTATCCTGACATTGACCTCAAGCTGTACGCTTTTCGGCAAACGTTGAAGTACGAATTTATTGCCAAACCCCGCGCCGATGTTTCCCAAATTAAACTGCGCTACGAAGGCAGTTCGGGTTTAAAAATCACTGACAACCAACTTCAAATTCAAACAACGGTCAATCAATTTGGCGAACAAAAACCTTATACCTTTCAAGAAATCAACGGACGAACGCTTGATATACCCACAAACTATCAGTTGGAAGGAAACGTGGTTTCTTTCAATTTTCCCAAAAAATACAGTGCCGATTATGAACTAACGATTGACCCTGAACTGGTTTTTTCGACTTATTCTGGTTCAATTGCCAATAATTTTGGCCACGCCGCCACTTACGACGAGCAGGGCAATCTGTACACGGCAGGGACTATTCACACCACGGGTGCGTTTCCCACCACCACGGGGGCATTTCAGCAGCAACAGAGCGGCGGCGTGGACATCGGGATTTTGAAATTTAGCTCCGACGGTACTAAGTTATTGTATGGTACGTACATTGGCGGCAACGCCACCGACCTGCCGCACAGTATGATTGTGAACAGCAAGAACGAACTGGTTATTTTTGGTACTACTTCTTCAACCAATTTTCCCACCAAGGCGGGGGCTTATCAAACGCGCTTTGCGGGTGGGAGAGACGTTACGCCCATCGGCGGGTTTCGGTTTGTGAACGGCAGTGATATTTTTGTGCTAAAACTCAACGCCACGGGTAGTACGCTCGAAGCCAGTACGTTGGTAGGTGGCACGGGCAACGACGGCATATCGCAAACCGAAGATTTTACGCTTCGCAACTACGGCGATGAGTTTAGGGGCGAGGTAGTGGTGGACGACAAAGACAATATTTACGTGGCTACCTCGACCAATTCCAGCAATTTTCCGCTCGTCAATCCTATTTCGGCTACTGCCAATGGCCGCCAAGATGCGGTGGTTTTTAAGTTAAATTCAACACTAACTGGCTTACTATCAAGTACTTATTTGGGAGGCCGCAACAGCGACGCAGCCTATGGCATTAAATGGGCTCCGTCGGGGGCGGTGTACGTAACGGGCGTAACCCGCAGCGAAAATCTACCCGTTAAGACGGGTTCTTTCAAAAATATTATTTCAGGCCAAGAAGATGCGTTTGTGGCCAAATTTACCAACGACCGCCTCGAACAACTCACTTATGTGGGCACCGACAGCGCGGAAGTAGCTTATTTGTTAGACGTAGATGCAGCCGAGAATGTGCATTTATTTGGCCTCACGCGCGGCAAATATCCCACTACCACAGGAGTTTATAGCACGCTCAATGGCGGTCAGTTTGTGCACGCATTTGATAAAAGTTTGTCTAAAACGGTATTTTCAACGGCTTTTGGTTCTCCACGCGGGCGACCTGATATTTCGCCAACGGCCTTTTTGGTCAATGAATGCGGCAACATTTACTTGGCAGGCTGGGGCGGGGCGGTCAATACCAACAACGGCTACAACCCATTTAGCGGTACCACGGGCTTACCCACCACTCCCGACGCGCTCCGCCGCACCACTACGGGGCATAATTTTTACGTGGCTATCTTAGAAAAAGAGGCCCGTTCGCTGCTGTACGCCACTTTTTTTGGCAGTAGTACTTTTATAAGCGACGGCGACCACGTGGACGGCGGCACGAGTAGGTTTGCCAAAAATGGGGTTATTTACCACGCTACTTGCGTGTGCCGCACGGCCAACTTTCCTACTACGCCCAACGTTTGGTCGCCCAACAAAGCCAGTTCCGACTGCAACAACGCGGCTTTTAAGATTAACATTGACCGCCTCCGCGCCAATTTTGACAGCTACGAAGGCCAAAAAAAGGACGTATTGACGGGTTGCGCACCCTTGACGCTTAATTTTTTGAACACCAGCGAAGGCGGTAAAACCTACACTTGGGACGTGCAGGGTAACGTCATCTCACGCGATGCCACCCAGGCTACTTATACTTTCCCTGAGCCAGGCGAGTACAAAGTAACATTGCGGGCGTTCAATCCGTTGGTGTGCCGAGGGCAAGATGTAGTTACTAAAATTGTAAAAGTAGGCCGCTCCAAAGCCAAAGCCCTGGGCGACACCACGGTATGCAGCAACGTAGCCGTACAGCTCAAGGCCGAGGGCGGAATCAAATATTTGTGGTCGCCAGCGGCGGGTTTGAGCAATCCAAATGTGGCCAATCCAGTGGCGCGGGTGGCGGCTACTACCCAGTTTACAGTTCAAGTTACCGATTCAGTTTGCAGCGTATCGCGGTCGGTAACAGTACGTATCAACAACGATAAACCAGATTTTCGGGCTTTCAGAGATACCACCATTTGTTTTGGCCAAAGTGCCATTCTGACGGCGCAGGGCAACAGCAACCGTTTTCGGTGGCGCCCCTCCGCCACCCTCAGCGACTCGCTCGGGCAGCGCGTAGTGGCCAAGCCCACTCAAACTACCGTTTACACGGTTGAGGGCATATATGCCGACGGCTGTCGCCCCACCAAGCAAATTACGGTGCGCGTCGAAGACAGTAAACTCAGTTTTAGAACCTCGCCCGATACCACCATTTGCGAAGGCCAAAGCGCGTTGCTGTTGGCCATTGGCGGCACAAGCTACCGTTGGAATCCACCCAGTACGTTGAGCGACTCCACCGTTAGAAATCCCGTTGCCAAACCCCGACAAACTACCACCTACACCGTTTTTGCTACGTATCCAGATGGCTGCCAAACCAGTCGAAAAATAACCGTAACGGTAGAAAAACCCCCGCAACTGGTTGATTTTGAGGCCATACCTGCATATAGTTGTGGCGAAGTAACGACGTTTCAGTTGGCCAGTAAAAGCAGCGCGGAGGCCGTACGTTTTGAGTGGATTTTCGACGATAACAGCCGCCAAGTTACCAGCGGCCCGCTCAGTTATGAATTTAAACAAAGTGGCGTGTATCCCGTAACACTGCGGGCTTCGTCGCGGAATGGCTGCTTCAACTCCGTTACCAAAAATGTACCTGTGGGCAACCTCAACCAAGTGCCAAACGTCATAACGCCCAACGGCGACGGAAAAAATGACCGATTTGTGCTGGGTATCAAAGATTTGAAATTGGAAATAGCCAACCGCTGGGGGCGCATTGTGTTCTCGACCGATAGCTACGCCGACGATTGGGGTGCGGGCGTGGCCAATGGTACTTATTTTTATGCCATGACCCTCCCAGGCGGCGGCATTTGCAAAGGCTGGGTGCAAGTATTGGAATAAATGTCAATAGGTATTGGGGAACAATTGTAAAAAAATGCCTGTTTTTAAATTCTACAAGATAGCCATTATGAAACTCCAAATAGATGAAATAAAGAAGCAGTTTCCTGACGAATGGGTATTGCTCAAAATAGATAAACTCCGTAGTACGTCTCCACAAAATGGGGAAGTGCTGCTGCACGGGAAAGATTATTTGGAACTTTGTTACAAAAGTAGCGAAGTAGCCAAAGACGTTTTGACTACCATTATTTTTACGGGTACTCCAACCAAAAATCGTAAATGGCTCAAATCTATTCGTTTATCAGAGAATCAGACGAAGACCTCATTGTAATTTCGGCTCAAATTGGCAATAGTATTGTCGAAATGGTTCTTGATACGGGTGCCTCTCATACTTTTATTGATTTTGGTATCCTTATTAAAGAAGGATATCGCTTGAGTGATAGTAAAGGATTGGTGGCTGTCGAAACGGCCAACGGAGTCATTTATGCCAACAAATTTGAAATTTCGGGAATAGCGGCTTTGGGTATCAAAAAACAGGGTTTTGAACTTACTTCTTATCTGTTTGATGACCCACAAGGTGAATATCGGGGAGTAATTGGCTTAGATTTTTTAATTGACGCAGAGATTTGCATTAACTTGAAAACAAATACGCTAAAACGGCTGTAAGTGAGCTCAAATTGTGCTTTGTAACTTTTTTAGTGAACAACATTACAAAGTAGATTTGGTGTGCGCCACTTTGATTTTTGGCTCAGATAATTGCTCCTACTTCCTGCGGCGCGCTTTTTTTTCGTAGGGCTGCTCCCAGCACTTGTTGGGGTCGGTGGGTTTGCGGTGAAAAAAAGGAGCGTAAAGCGCGAAATAAAAATTTAAGCCGCGCGGCGTGCCAATGTTGATAAGACCGCCGAGGTGGTCTGTTCCCACAATTACGGGGCCCACACGCGCTGCCAAGCCAATGCTCAATTTACTGTAATTATCGAGCAAAGCCACGGGCGTGGCTACTTCGAGCCAGCGTTTTTCGTAGCGCGGCGTAACAGCCAGCACCGACTGCGGCTTGATGTCGAAAGCGCGACTACCCCGCACACCCTGCACCCAAAGCGCGTTGATGTACCAGTTTTTTTGGTGCTGATAATCAAAGCTCACATTGACCGACGTAGGCAAACCCACCCTAAATGGCCGCGCAATGTTAGCGGTGCTCACGTTAAAGGTTTTGTTTACTGCACCTGGCCCACCAGCAAGCCCTACTTTATCAAAATTAAGATAACTAAAAGTAGTCAATTGGTTTTGATTTACGTCAAGTTCGCGCACGTAGTTGGTGTTGCGGTAATTGATAGCCCCAACGTCGGTTAGGGCTGCCGAAATACGAAATTTGTATTTGTTTTGGTTGGGGTCGGGTTGGCGGCCACCTCGGGGCATGGTGCGCTTAAATTTGTGCGCGTCGGGGCGGTACTCATATACCACGCCCACGTCAAAACCCCAGCCACTTCCCGCCGACTGCTTGCCAAATAGCCACTGCGGCGTAGGCTTAAAATTGGTGTAGGCTTCTTCGGTGGTGTAGCCATAAGTGCCTTGAAGTTGCGACACTAAAATAAATTCTCGTTCGGGGTTAAACGACTCTATATCAACAATATAGTCGGCATTCTGGATTTGGGCGTGCATATTGTAAAGTCCCACCAGCCGTTTGGCCGTAACGCCTACTTTCCAAAAATCTTCTTCGTTGTCTATGAGTACAGCCCCAAAAGTTAGCCCCAATTCTACAAAACCGTTGGTATTTAAAGTGCCTTGCTGGGCGGTAAATGGCGTTTTTTGGAGTTCTTTCAAATCGGTTCCGTACCGAACGAGACGCGCCAATGGCTCGGTTACGTCAGTGAAGCTCCCCAAGTAGCGGCCACGGGTAGTGAGCGCCAGTGCCATGCGGTTTTGGTTGAACGCATACTGAAACGACGGCCCGCGTAAATCGCCACCCATGTACAAATTTTTTGGCTTTCCATTGAGTTTTTCGTCATAATAACTGTCTTTCCAAATGATGAGGCCGCGCTCACTGCGGTATTTGTTGGAAACAGTATTGGTAATCAGCCCAAAAAACGAATAGGGAGCGGTATAGCCGAGGTAATTGTTGATGATAAAAAAATCGTTGCCCACCACATTGATGTAAGTTTTGAAGCGCGAGTCGGCGGCGTGGGCAGGGTTGAGGTAAAGCGCGTTGGTGCCAGCATAATTGCTGGACGACAGCCCCAGCCAATGTTGGGCTTTTACGCAACCTATTGATAGAACAAAGTAGGAAAAAATGACGAGCAAAAAACGGTAAATCATGTAACAATAAATAGAGGCGCAACCTTGAAACAAGAAAACGAACCACAAAGTACGGCAATATGCTGATTTGTCCCTATATTGTTCGTCAAAAAGAACCTTTTAGCCCACCAACTACGATGCAGTTTTCTTTTAAAAATTACAATACCGAAGGTTTTCACGACGAAATGTTTACGCCCGATGGCAAAGTAAGAACGGGCTACGAAGCCTTTCGGCAGCGCGTAGAGCAACTTACGCAAGCCGAACTCCTCAATCGGCAGCACTCTGCCGAGCGGGCGTTGATGTCTATGGGAATTACCTTTAATGTGTATTCGGAAGGCGAAGGCACTGAGCGCATTATGCCCATTGATATTATTCCGCGCATTGTGAATGGCCGCGAATGGGACCGCCTCGAAAAAGGATTGGCCCAGCGCATTTTGGCACTCAACTTGTTTTTGGACGACATTTATAACGACCAAAAAATCTTGAAAGATGGCATCATACCCCGCGATTTAATAGAGACTTCCAAGTGCTTCTTAGAACCTTGCATGGGTCTAAAACCACCCAAAGGCATCTGGTGCCACATTACAGGAACCGACCTCATTAAGGGCGACAACGGCGAGTTTATGGTGCTCGAAGACAACCTGCGCTGCCCGTCGGGGGTATCGTATATGCTCGAAAATCGGGAGTCTTCCAAACAAATTTTTCCCGAAGTACTGGCTCGTACGGGCGTGCGCCCCGTATCTGACTACCCCACGCGGCTTTTTGAAATGCTGCAATTTATTGCCGACCGCCCCAATCCAAACATCGTCGTACTCACGCCAGGTATTTACAATTCGGCCTACTTTGAACATTCTTATTTGGCCCAACAAATGGGTGTGGAGTTGGTAGATGCCCGCGACTTGGTGGTGTCGGGTGGTTATGTCAAAATGCGCACTACCCGTGGTTTTGAGGTTGTAGATGTCATTTACCGCCGCATTGACGACACTTTCATGGACCCACACGCCTTCAACCCGCACTCGCTCATTGGCATTCCAGGTATTTTTGAGGTTTACAAAAAAGGCCGCGTGGCGTTGGCCAATGCCCCAGGCACGGGCGTAGCCGACGACAAGGTGATTTATGCCTACGTGCCGCGCATCATCAAATACTACTTGGGCGAAGAGGCCATTATTCCAAACGTAGAAACCTACGTGTGCCGCGAAGAAAATGACCTCAAATATGTGCTCGAAAACATCGAAAACTTGGTGGTAAAAGAGGCCAACGAAGCAGGCGGATATGGCATGCTCATTGGCCCCAAAGCTACCAAAGAAGACCACGCACTGTTTAGAGAAAAAGTAAAAGAAAATCCCCGCAACTACATTGCTCAGCCCGTTATTTCGCTCTCGCGCGTGCCGTGCCTCATCGAAGACAACCCCGAAGGCCGACACGTGGACCTGCGCCCGTACGTTTTGTACGGCGACGGCATCAACGTGATTCCAGGTGGGCTTACCCGCGTGGCTTTGCGCAAAGGGTCGCTGGTCGTCAATTCGTCGCAGGGCGGTGGCGGCAAAGATACTTGGGTGCTGTACTGATTTACTTGTTTTGATGTGCAAAAACTTTTAGAAAGATTTGGGTAATCTGGAAAGACTCTATATGTTTGAAAATAAAAAATAAAGATTCTCAATGCTGACATGATATAGCGTAAAATAACAGTTAGCTTAACAAACCTGTTTCTGAAACCTGGTAAATTTTAGAGCAAGCAGGAAGTTAGGCAGACACCCGTAATAAAAATGCGGGTGTTCTGCTTTGCTTTGTCCGCACGACTTCTCAGGGCCTCAGAAACGAAGTACAAGTGGACATCCGTATTTTTATTTAACCTCCCTTTCTGCGCATGAAATCTTTTTTGCTTGCCGTGTATTTGTTGGTATTTGGTGGTAGTGTGGTAGGTCAATCTCAACAGTCGCGCCGCGTACCCAAGCCCAACTACCCTACTCTGCCGTCTCCCTCAATCCCCGCGCCTGCTGGCAAGCCATCCGACTCCCCCATTCCAGTGTCCGTCCTGTCGTTGGGGCTACCTTTTGGGCAGGTGGCCACCCCCTCGCCAGAGGCTGCCAAAATCAATCAATTCAAAGACGCGGCGGTCAATCTGCACACGGGTACAGCCAGCGTGCCGCTGCCACTTTACACACTCCAAGAGGGCAGTTTGTCGCTACCCATTGGCTTGACTTACACGGCAGTAGGCATGAAAGCGGGCGAAGTAGCTCCGTGGACAGGACTGGGCTGGCAACTGCAAGCGGGCGGCATGATAACGCGCGTGGTACGCGGATTGCCCGATGAAGGCAAACTCGAACTCAATTCTTTCACTTCCGACAACTACACGCCCCACGCGGGCTACTACACCCAATACTACAACGCCTACGGCAACGGCAGCAACGAAAACGACAAAGAACCCGACCTGTATTACTTGAACATTGGCGGGCAAAGCTACAAAATGACCTACCACCCGTTTCGGGAGTTGGGCAAGCAATTTGTGTTTTTTCCCGAAGCCGACATCAAAGTACAGCCCATCTTTCAATCCATACCAAGCAATTTTGGCGTGGGCAACTTTGAGAGTTGGCGCATTACCCTGCCCGACGGCACAGTCTATTTTTTTGGTCAAAACAACGCCACCGAGCGCAGCGTAGAAATAGAGGCCACTTTTGCCAAAGACAACGACATTGACCCCAGCAATGTCCGTTTTTCACGTTACTGGAAAGCCGAAGCCGTGCCTTCAGCCTGGTACTTGACCAAAATCCAATCGCCCTACGGCCAATCCATTGATTTGGAGTACAATACGGCACAATACAGTTTTTTTAAACTGGCCGACACCGAGAGCAGCGGCCCTTGTCCTACCTCCGCCCCCGACAAGTTAATCAACAAAGTGTACGTGCGTGGGCAAGTGCCACGGCGCATCAGCAGCCAAAACGTGGTGGTGGAGTTCAACAAAAGCTGCACGGCTTGCTACTACCCCGTTGACCCCGAAACGGGCCAAGAAGGCAGCGAACAGGTGTGCTATTTACTCGACGACTGCACGGCTCCGCGCATAGACATAGACCAGTGGACGAAGTTTCCTCAGAATAGTTCAACGGCCAAAAAGCTGAACGAAATGCGGGTTTTTGACAAAACTGGGGGCAACACCGACACGCTCAAATACAGTTTCAACTACGACCATTTTAGCAGCGACCCCTCGGCTGTGCATAACCTCTTGCCGACGGGCTATTCGATGGGCGGTGGCGGCACGCAGGTGGGTAGAACCCACCTGTTTCGGCTGCGGCTGCGCAGCGTAACGCTACCGCAGGCGGTCAAATACCAGTTCAACTACCATTTTGAAGACGCGCCGACCACTTTTTACAGCCGCCTGAGCTACGGCGTGGACCATTGGGGCAGCCTCAACGGCAGTACTGGCGTGCCAACCTATGGGCTGTTGGGCAAAGAAGATGCCAGCAGTTGCGCCAGTTTGCCCAACCGCAGCAGCAACGCCGCCTACGCCCGCTACGGTTTGCTCAAAGAGTTGGAAATGCAGACCGACAAAATTCCACGCAGCCGCACCGAGTTTGACTACGAATCCCACCAAGCCGACAACTATCAAACCAGCCCATTCAATTATTTAGACATTGGTGGGGCGCGCATCAAGGCCATTGCCACCACCGATATTTTGACGGGCATCAGCACCACCAAACGCTACACTTACCATCTGCCAGAGAGCGACAACTGGTCATCGGGTCAGTTGGTGATGCGCCCCCTCTACGGATTTCATCGGTTAAATTTGGAGTATAACCTCAATTCTGGTTTGTACGAACGGGTTTTGTCTGAGACCAATCGGCCCTTGGTGGGCTACCGATTTGTGCAGGAACGGCTCTTTTCGGGGGGCTTGAACGCGGCCAACCCGACGAGTTTAGGCCATACGCGCTATCATTTTGAGCAGCCCAGTAGTGAGCTGACCATTAAAGCCACGTTCACGGTTTGTGATTTGGCGGGCAACTGTGGGGCTGTTTTGTTGAGCCGTCCGCAAGATTTCCACCCCGCCCACGACTACCGCACGGGCAACCTGCTCGAAACCCAGACCTACAACGCGGCGGGCCAGCTATTGGAAAAGCAGCAAATGCGCTACTCGGCCTTCAAAACCGATAGTCTGCTGGCCAAAAAACTTTTTAGAATTAACGGCCAAAACCTGGGCAGCGAAAACAACCAGAAGTATTATTTGGTATTGAGCCAGTTTAGATTGGACAGCACCCGCAGCTACACTTATGACCAAACAGGGCAAAACCCCGTGCTACAAACCACTACCTATCAATACAAAGAAGACCTGCCCGATGTCAAGTATCTCGGACAGCATCAGTTTGGGGTGCAAACTACTACCGACAATGCCGACGGTCAAACCAACACGGTTACTACGCGCTACGTGGCCGATTTTGAATTTGGGTCAGACTCGACCTTTGTGGAAGCCACGTGTTCAGACGACAATGGCAATATCGTGGATTGCAGCTACTGGAATGTGAGCGACTACGCGCCTGCTGCCCCCGAAGCGCGGGCTATTTTCTATTTGAAACAAGCGCACGTGTTGGGGGCAGTGTTAGAAAGTACCCAAACCCGCAACGGCCTGGTGGTGGGCGGCAGCTACCAAAGCTACGGGGAATTTAGTGCTGCCAACGTAAGCACGGGGGTACCCTACTTTCCTCACTACACTTTTGCGTTGCGCCATCTACCCCTGATTAGTTTTGAGTCGGTCTATTTTGATGCTGTTTTGGGTATTATGCGTGCCGACACGAGCTACTACGCCGTTGGTGAGGCATTGGCCTACAACGGGCTGGGCTTGCCCACCGAGGCACGGAGCGTTTATGGCCCTGCGCAACGCGTGGTCTATGATGCCAGCGGGGTATCAATGAGCAGCACCACTAGCAACGTAGGCGTGGCCGATGCCCAAACCACCGCCTACACTTACCAAAGCAAGGTTTTCGGGTTGTCCAAAACCACCGCGCCCAACGGCTTAGAACTCCGCTACGCCTATTACCCCGACGGGCGACTGCAAGCCACCAAAGACCACAACGGCCACCTACTAAGCTACCAGCAATACCTGTACCCTGGTCAAACCGACCCCAGCGGCACGGTCAGCGAAGATTTCATTTTCTTTTTTAGAAACCTGAGCCGCCAGCCGCGCGTAGCCACCACCAACCCTTTTCAAAACCCCGACCAAGTAACAACAGGCATTAGCTACCAAACGGCGTTGGGTTCGTTGCAGCACCAACGGCTCTACCGACAATCGCCTGCGGCCAATACCGACATTGTAACCAACTGGACAAGGTTTGATGCGTTTCAGCGGCCTGTGGCCGTGGACTTACCCTTTCCCAACGACGACCCTGCCGTGGGAGCTGACGAGTACGCGCTCTACGGCGATGCCGCCCCCGCCCAAACGGTAGAGTACGAAGCCAGCCCCCTGAGCCGACCCAAGCGCGGGTTTGGGGCGGGCTTTGCTTGGCGGCAGGCCAACAAAGCCCAAAGCATGGACTACTTGACCAACAGCCAGCCCGTCAGAAAATACAGCGTGAGCTACCAAGGCAGCAGCGTAGTGGGCAACGGCGAGCATGCCGTGGGAACACTCTTTGAAGAACAAACCCAAGACGAGCGGGGGCTGCGGGGGCGGGTGTTTGCCGACATAGAAGGCCGCACGGTAGCCAAATGGGTGCAAGACACCACCGATGCAAACGGCCAGCCCCACTACCTCAAAACGGCCTACGTCTATGACGAGGCGAGCAGGCTGCGCTACGTAGTGCCACCTGCAGTACACGAGGCCACGGCCAATTTTACCGAAGCCGATGCCATTTTTGCCAACGGTGTCTATGGCTTCCGCTACGACCCGCGCGGGCGATTGGTAGAAAAACACACGCCCAACGCGGGCTGGACTTACGTGGTGTACAACTACTTGGGCCAAGCGGTGCTGACCCAAGACGCACGGCAACGCCAGCAAAACCTGTGGCAGTGGACCAAATACGACGGCCACGGGCGCACCGCCCAAACAGGCACGTGGACCAGCACCCAAAGCCGCCAAACCCTGCAATATTTCTTCGATATCTACTCAGAAGATAGGCAATTCCATCAAGTAGCTCCCCCATCGGGGGCGGGGGGGGCTTTTCCTACGGAGATTACTGTAACGGGCGATGACCTCAAGGCTGAGTATTTTTATGATGACTATGAGTGGGTCAATGATGCCAATTATGATTTTCAGTTGTACCAAACGCCCCGCTACGCCAACGCCCGAGGGCTGGCCACGGGCAGCCGTGTAAGACGCTTAGATACAGGTGAGTGGCTGCAATCGGTGGCGTATTATGATGACAAAAACCGTGTCATTCAGGCCATTAGCCAAAACCGTTTTGGCAGGCTCAACCAAACCGATGTGGTGTATAACTTTGTGGGCGAAGTGCTGGAAGAACGAAGCATTTACCGAAAGCCCAACCAAGCTAATTTAGAAGTAAAGAACGCTTACACCCGCGACCACGCGGGGCGCGTAACGCGCCTCACCCACACGCTCAACGGCAAAAGCAACGTCTTAGCCGATTACAATTTTGACGACATTGGCCGCCTCAAACAAAAGAAAATCCTGCCGCTCGGCTTTGCTTTTCCCGCCTACATCACGCGGCAAGCCGCCACGCCCAACAGCACCACCGACATAGCCGCTAAAGCCGTAACGCTGTTGCCTGGTTTCACTACCACCCCCACCCAAACCTACGCGGCCTGCATCAGTAACGGCCTTATCATCGGGCCAATTCAAACCGTGGATTACGCCTACCACATCAGAGGGGGAATAAGGGCAATAAACAGCCCCCAAACCCCCGAAGGAGGTTTAAATGTGGCAGAAAACGACCTGTTCGCCATGAACTTGGTGCGGGAGGAAGATGGCCGTTACTACAATGGCCTAATCAGCAAGCAAAACTGGCTCACCCCCTCCCAACAGGGGCAGGGGGCAGGGGGTGGGGTTCGCTCATTCACCTACACCTACGACCAAGCCGACCGCTTCAAAGCGGCTAATTATACGGGGCAAAGCAGCGAGAATTACAACACCGCAATTGGTAGTTATGACCTAAACGGTAATATCCAAACCCTGCGACGATACGGACAAACGGGTGCAGAAACTTGGGGACAAATTGATAACCTCAGTTACGATTACTCCAATAAAATCAATCAATTGGTAGGCATTACCGATGTTTCTGACATTACCAAAGGTTTTAAAACCATTGGCGGAATTTTAGGGCCATTCACTTACTACCCTGAAGGTTCGTTAAAATCTGATGCCAATCGGGGCATTGATAACATCGTTTACAATTATTTGGGGCTTGTCGAAAAACTCGAACTCACCAATGGCCGCAGCATTGAATATGTCTTTACCGCCGACGGCCAAAAGCTCCGCAAAACCATCAAAGAAACGGGCAAAGCCGATTTTGTGGTAGATTATGTGGGTGGCCTCATCTACCATGACGGA
>REAB01000060.1 GCA_004293645.1 Cytophagia bacterium
TCATTCATTCATTCATTCATTCATTCATTCATTCATTCATTCATTCATTCATTCATTCATTCATTCATTCATTCATTCATTCATTCATTCATTCATTCTAACATCCAATCATTCTCTAAAAGGCGGTTTTAACGCTGCCGTTGCCTACAATACCCGACATGGGTTCGATTCTTCCTGGCCCAAACTGCATCACGCTGCAATTGCCTGCGCCGTGGGCAGTGAGCGATATTTGGGCGTTCACGCTCACGTTGCCATTGCCGTAGCTTTTTACTTTGGCCGTCTTTGCTACTAAGTTCCTGGCTCTCACTTCGCTGTTTCCGTTCTTTTTGAGGTCGAGCTCGTCAATGTTTCCTTGCAGCGTAGCTGTGCCGTTGCCATTGTTTTCTAACCTAAAATACCGCCCCAAAATACCCGAAACGTGCAAATTTGTATTGCCACGGTGCTGAATTACCGACGCTTCGGGGAGCGTTACTTTGATTTTAATGCGGGTATCTTCCAAATACAATTTGCCGTTGTAATTACCTTCTAACTTGACGGTTAAGGTATATTCTTTTGCGTCTTTTTCTACTTTCAACCGAGGGGCGAGATTTTCATCAATTTCGATTTTTATCGAAAACGGCTTGCCCACTTCTACTTCGATGTTGCCGTCAAAATCTTCAAAATTGAGTTTATCGAAATCTTGAAAATTAAACGATTTTGTTAGCACTTTGCCCGAACCACGCAGCGGGCCAGATTGCGCTTGGGCAAACGTACAAATAAAGGCCACCAAGCCGAGCATTACAAATGATGTTTTCATGGTTTTTGTTTTTTTAGTCCCGCCGCTTCGTTGCGATTGGTGCAACAAAGGTGGAGCCTCAAAAAACTATCTGTGCCTCAAAACATATTTTGGCACGCCTCAAAATATGTTTTGAGGCAAATTAGCTTCTGTCCGTACCGAAGGTCTGACAGAAGCTAATAAATTGGGGGAGTATTATGTAGAAAAGGCTTTAAAAGCCTACAGAAGAGCTTTTTAAGCAATAAACCCAATTGGAGGATTAGTGCTACTGAGGTTGTAAAAACGAGAAATGTTGGGCAATACCAACGGCAAATCGCTTTTAGAAACACCCATCCAAAGGGCCAGTTCGGCGGCTAACTCATCTACCGACGTGGTAGGAATAATGCGACCGCGCCCCGTGTCGAGCGGGTTACCTTGGTACAAGTCGGGGTATTGGCCATAAACACGTTGGCCGCGCACGGCACCACCTACCACAAACTGATGCCCACCCCAAGCGTGGTCGGAGCCTTTGGCGTTGGAGGTAAGGCTACGTCCAAACTCCGAAGCCGAAAACAGCGTTACGTTATTTTCGATACCCATCGCTACCGTTAGGTCATAAAATGCTTTGACGGCTTGGCTCACTACCGGAATCATGTCAGCCATGTTGCTCACCACGTCATCGTGAAAATCCCAACCGCCCCACTGTACATAAAATATTTGTCTTTTTACGCCCAGTACGTTCCGACCTGCTATCACTTTGGCCACTTGCCTGAGCGACTTACCGAGTGGCCCATTGCCGAGGGTATCGGCTGGTAGTGGCGTGCTGGTAGCTTCGCTGTATTGCTCGTAAGCCTCCATGGCATTGCGTTTCATGCGGGTGTAGGTTTTGTCGAGTACATTGCGGTATTCTTGCGCCAATTGGTTGTCGATGGCTATTTTTCTGATGGGGTCATAACCAAAATTGTTCTGGTATCCGTTCAATTGTGATGCGCCGTCGGCATTAACGGTGTAAGGAACGATCTGGTTGCCGACTTGAAAAAGGTTATTGCCAGAAATAGAAATATTCATCGAAACGCTCGAATTATCGTTGGCAGCGGTCAAAATATCGGCAGCTCGGCCTGCCCAGCCCACGCCGCTACGCACGTCTGGAATGGAGCTTTGCCACTGTTCTTGTTGGTCTGAATGAGAAAACAAACCGTAGGGTAGCGATGCGCTGTTGTTGTAATCGGCGATGGTGGTGGGTCTTACTAAACTGCCTACATTTGCCAAAAAAGCCATTTTCCCCGAATCGAACAGGGATTTGGCTTGTGTCATGCCAGGGTGTAAAGCCAACGGGCGACCAGGATTGTTGAGCGGGCTAATGGGCAACAACGACGCGTGAGGCAGCGCCAAGTCTTGGCGCACGGTTTGGTATTCTAAGTAAGCGGGGCTCGTAGCCGATGCCCCCGTAGAAACGAGGGTGTTGAAAGAATCGTTTCCGCCGGGCAAAAACAAGCAAATCAACGCCTTATAATCGTTGAATGAATGGGCGTTTTGGGCAGCAGCCGACCCCGTTAAAAGTAAATTGGTGAGGGTGCTAAGAAGCGAGGTGCCACCCACGGCGGCACAACTGGCTTGCCCCAAAAACTGACGACGATTGATGTGATTCATGCCTGTAAATTACTTTTGAATGTTAAACTCGGTACTGGCGCCAATCAAGTAAGCTGCTATTTTTACGCGGTCTTTTTGCCAATTGCTGCCGCTTGCGGGTATTTTCAGCACGGCCTCCCGAATGTTCTGAAAACTACGGGGTTGCAAAGTTCCGCCCGTCATGCGGGTAGAGAGTTGTCGGATGAGCGCATCGGGGTTACTGGCCAGCAGAATTTCTCGTGAAAAATCCAGAATTAATTCGTCGCCTGGGCTTGCTCCCCAACGCGATATTTGATTTTCGACGGAGTTGAGCAAGTTATTTTGGGTTTCGATGGCCGTAACGGCGGTCAAAATCTGAAATTCTGGCCCAAACAACCCC
Organism: Cytophagia bacterium; assembly: GCA_004293645.1. Classification (GTDB taxonomy): domain Bacteria; phylum Bacteroidota; class Bacteroidia; order Cytophagales; family Spirosomataceae; genus REAB01. The sequence goes on from REAB01000060.1 coordinate 2,763, forward strand.
ATTTTGGTAAGCTCGCCAGGAGGGCGGTAATTGGGCAAATAAAAATTGAATACACTCGGCGACTGAAAAGGTTCTTGCAAGTAAAAGTCGTACATGTAAGTGGCACTTTCGTAATTACCGCTGGGTGGAATGGCATTAAAAGTCTTGGCCATGTTCATGAGCGTGATGTAAGGTTCGCGCATTTTTCCAAAATCAATTTCGGTAGTTTTGCTGTACGAGCGGGCTTCGGGGTCCAACAAAATGGCTTTTACTACTGCCCCCATGTCTCCCCGCACGTTAGAGCCATTGTTGGCAAATTTAGCGGCCACTCGGCCAATGTAAGCTGGTGTGGGATTGGAGGTTATGAGCCGCTGAATGAGCAATCTACTAATAAACGGGCCCGTATTAGGATGATTAAACAGGTTGTCGATGGCCGCGTTTACATCAAGCATACTGGCTACTTGAGCAGCACTTGAATCGACCGCTCGGTCGGGCAAGACAAGGCCTCTCAGCAGTGTTTTGGGCCTCATATCGTGCTGTTCGTCCCATACTTTCATGGGGTGTTTGAATTCTTCTGCCGACCAATTGAACTGCGTATTGCTGGGCCCACCGTACTGAAACCCCGTAAAAACGCGCGCAAACTGCGTAATATCGGCGTTGGTGTAAGTAGGAATGGGCTGCCCCGCCACGTTGAGTTTTCTGGTGCCGTCTTGATTAAGCTCCCACAATCCAATGCTAAAAAGTTGCATGATTTCGCGGGCGTAGTTTTCGTCGGGAAACAAGTTGATGGCTGGGTTGGGTTTTCGGTTGCCCACGTGGCTCAGATAAATGCCCATGCACGGGTGCATGGTTACGTCAAACAGCAGTTGCCTAAAATTGCCAAAAGCACCGTCCAACAAGCGGTCGTAATAATTGGTAACGCCTTCCGAATTGAGCAACAGGGCATCTACGTTTTGAGAAATTACAAAAATTTGTAGCAACGAATACGCTACCCGCTGCCTGAGTACGTCGGTTTGTACAAGGCCACTGGCGGGGTTGCGTCGGCGCATGGCTTGCGTCCAAAGGGCAATTTTGGTAGAAGGATGAAAAGTTTGAAGACCCGCCGCTTGGCGCGCTTGAATGATGGGTTGCAAATAACCTTTGGGACGAGTCTGTTGCTGATTTATCCAGCTTTCAAATCCCAGCGTTTTTAATTCTGACAGCTCGTCGGGGTCGGCCCCAAAACCCGCTTGAATTAAAAAACGAGAGGCTTCTTGGTTGCTTAAACCTGCTGCGGCATCACGAATTTGAACGATAGCTGTGTTAGAACCAGAGATGGTGTAAGCGGAGGAACTTTGTAGTTGAATCTGTACCGTTTCGGTACTTTCGTTGAGCGCGTCGGGAAGGGCATTGATTTGTACCCAAACCTCCCGCGACCCCATCGGAATTGTTACACTCAAACCTACTGAGCTGCGGTAGTCGGTGTTGCGGGTGGCGGTGCCACTCATCAAGATAGGAACCGTAACTGCTCTCACACCACCGCTGCGCCTGATGGCAATATAGGCGGGTTGTGGCCAATTTTCGTTGATGGTGTCGTTGAGTGCCGAAATAGAAATTACGTCTGCTACGGGTGTAGCCACCGACTGCGCACAAGCAAAGTGAAGGCCAAAAAACCAGCACAATGCACTGATAATGAGTAGTTTATTTTTCATAAATCAATTTGAGTTTAGTTACAGCCACCTATTTGAGCCTTAAATACTGCCCCGCTTCGGGCTTCAAAGCCTGGGTTTAGTACCACTGCTTTGCCTGCTTGATACAAAATGTCAGTGCCGCCACTTATTTTATTGGTGGCCGTAATAATGTTAGTGGCTTTCACGTGGAGGCTCGTCCCCGCACCATAATTGGCCAAAGGTGGGTTGTCATTGCACGGAAATACCACAACCGAAATGCTCAAGTCGTCGAGTAAGAACACGTGATTGTTTGGGGCTGACTTGTACAAAAAACCCACAAAATACGTCCCCGTACTGGGCGGGCTAAACATCAACGTCGTGTCGCGGTAAGACGTATTGCTGAGGTCATTTCGATTAAAAACGGAGTTTGTCATAAAGGCCGCGCCAATTTGTTGGCCATATTTTACTTCAAAACCCTGCGTCCCGCCCGTAGTTGCGTATTTAAAGCCAATTCGGTACGATTTGCCCGCCGTGAGAGCCAAGCCAGGCGTATAAAGCCACGTTTGGGCGGCAACAAAAGGCGAACTATTAACAGCCGACTTACTACCACCCGTTGCGGCTGGGAGCAAGTCGGTAGTTTGCCAAAACACGTCAGCAAACTGGCTACTGAGGTTTTCTTGGCGAATATTTCTGGGCAACGCATTGTCTAAGGCCGCTTCAAATCCCTCAGAATAAGGCAACGAAGCCAAATTAGGAGTTTTGAATTTGAACATCCGTGCGTCAGTTCCACACTGATTTCTAACGTAAAAAAAGTAGTTGGTACTGGCCGTCAAACTTGACAAATTGACGCTGGTGTCGGCAGTAGCTGTCCAAGTGTTGGGTGGCACTTCCAAGTTGCTAACGGCGTATTGGTATCCAGTTGCCCCACTCAGTGCAGTCCAATGCAGCCGAGCGGTGGTGCTGGTGTAGCCCGTGCTGTGCAGCCCAGCAGGCGCGGCGCAGGCAACGGGCGTAAATCGATAAATCTGCCCCGTGGCTGGTTTGACATTAAGCGTTTCGGTTTCGGTGGTTGTGTTGGCGGTTGGCGTAGTAGCAGTGCTGGTGAGCGAGATAAAAGTGGTTGTCTCTACCTCAAAATGAAGTGGATTAACGCTGGCCGTTGTCAATCCAATCGAAGCAGATGGCCCTGACGGCGCTCCATTTTCTTGGCGGTAAACAAACTCAATGAAGTTGGAAGTTTCGTAGAGTTTGAGTTGAAAACTAATGGCGGCACTGCCCGTTTGCCAAGCCATGTTGAGCCATTGCGCGGTAAAAATCCGATTGGGAGAAGTGCCTTCGGTTTTATACGAAATTCCGCTGCTGCTTGTCAGGGCCAAATTGTCCCAAAAAGGTGCCAAAACGGGTCGAATTACCCCTTTAAAACCCGCCGCCGACCTAAGCTCGTTTTGGTCGTACTGCATATCTGCGGTGCTATTGGCCACAAAAGCCGCTCCCAACGACGCAAAACCGTTTGAATTGAGGTGAATTTGGCTGTAATTGAGGCCATTGTACTGAAACTTAAAGCCGAGTGAAATATTATTGGCAAACGATTCGTCCAAATTGGTGCGGGTACCTGGGTAAGATTCTGTGAGTGTTGCTACGGTTGCTGCGGTAAGCGGGCTAAAACTGCCCGATTGAGCCACAAAAGAATAACTAAGTTGGGCTTGCAAACGAAGCGTGAACAACACAAATAAAAACAGTGTGAAGCAAGATTTTTTCATAACCTGAGCTAAAATTAATTATTGCCTGTTCGAGTTGAGTGAACAAAACTAAACAAAATTATTTCTCAGTCAAGCGATTTTGGTCATTTAATTTATTTTTTAATTTCATCAAGAGATGTGTACTAAGATTCAAGTAATAAATGCAACTTGACGGATTTAGCCATCAGCAATAGTTTTTAAAAAGAAAGAGGCATTGCCTCCTTCCTCTTAACTTGTAACTATTTAAAATCATATAACTATTTAATTATGAGTCTTTTATGTGGATATTTTTCTGCAAAAAGCCTAAGATTTCGGGGTCTGACTGCATTAAAATTCGTATAAACCGTGATAGCGCGAGCCTCTGGCTCGTGCCTATTATCAAAAGGCTTCCAGCCTCAATTGTGCTACAAACGAAGCGGCTGGAAGCCACATAATAGCAGCACGAGCCAGAGGCTCACGCCATCAAAAGTTGTTGAGTTTTGAGTTGCTTGTGCTTTTTTTGCAAAATTAGAGATAACCCGCGATAGCGCGAGCCTCTGGCTCGTGCCTATTATCAAAAGGCTTCCAGCCTCAGTTGTGCTACAAACGAAGCGGCTGGAAGCCACATAATAGCAGCGCAAAATTAGAGATAACTAATGGCATTTTTGTTTTGATGTCAATTGAGTGCAAAATGCTACAACAACCCAACACCTCAAAACTCAACAACCCAAAATTACTGCCCAAAAACGCGCTTTAAAATGTCATTGACCCGCGCGGCGGGGTTTTCGCGGATTTTACGCTCTTCTTCTTGTACCAACAAAAACAACCCATCAACGGCTCGCTCGGTGGCGTATTTTTTGAGGTCAGGATTGACGCGCTGCACCAACGGTATTTTGTTGTAGGTACTGACCAAATCGGCGTAATACTTAGTGGCTAAGGTGGCATTGAGGGCGCTATCTATCACTGGGAAAAACTCGCCGTACAGACCTTGGTAAGTGGTGCGGCGCAGGTATTGGGTAGCGGCGGTCTTCTCGCCTTTCAAAATGCCGACCGCATCTTGAATACTCATCGAAGTGATGGCATTGACAAAAATGGGCTGGGCGCGTTTGGCGGCATTTTCGGCGGCGCGGTTGAGCGACAGCACAAACCTATCAACTTCTTTGCCCAACCCTACTTGACGCAATGTGCTTTCTACGCGCTGGACATCGGGCGGGAAGAGCAGTTTAATGGCATCGTTTTTGAAATAACCGTCGAGTGCTGAGGCTTGCGCCGAGCCGTTTGAAATACCCACTCGCAGGGCTTCTTTTAAACCCCGCACTATTTCGTCGTTCGAGAGTGGCCCGCCTTTTGCTTGGCCAGCGGCTTGCCCTACTTTATCTAAAAATCCCCCCAAGGTTGATTTTTTGGGGGCTTGCCCCTGCACACAGGCATTTAAAAAAAATGAAGCCGTAATAAAAACGGTTACATAAAGTTTTGATTTGAGATACATTTGTGATTTGATATTTGTGATTTAATATTTGTAATTTGACAACGTTCATGCCAATAAAGAAATTTGCCTACCTTTGAAAAAATTTTTAAACCACGCACCCAAAAAATGGTAAAAGCCGAAGTAATTACGATTGGAGACGAGATTTTGTTTGGGCAAATTACCGATACCAACACCCAGTGGATTGGCACCGAATTGACCCAAATAGGCATTAGAGTAATCAGAAAAACCTCCGTAGGCGACAACGAGGCCGACATTTTGGCCGCTCTCGCCGAAGCCGAAACCCGCGCCGATTTGATATTGATAACGGGCGGTTTGGGGCCAACAAAAGACGATATTACCAAGAAAACTTTCTGCCAATATTTTGATACAGAGCTTATTATCAATGAAGATGCGCTGGCACTCATTACCGATTTTTTTGTAAAACGAGGCCGAGAAATGACCGACCTCAACCGCCAGCAAGCGGCTATTCCCAAAAATGCAGAGTATGTTAAAAACTCGTGGGGAACTGCCCCTGGAATGTGGATTGAGCGCAATGGCAAAGTTTTTATTGCGATGCCAGGTGTGCCGTTTGAGATGAAAAACCTGATGTCAAAGCGGCTGTTGCCCAAATTGCAAGCGCACTTTGAAACGCCCGTTATTTATCACAAAATGATTAAAACGGTGGGCATTGGAGAATCGTTTTTGGCCGAAAAAATTGAAGCATGGGAAGATGCCCTGCCGCCGCACATCAAATTGGCCTACTTGCCGCATTTTGGGCAGGTGCGCCTGCGCCTCACGGCCACGGGCAGCAACTTGGCCACGCTCCAAGCCGAAGCCCAGGCCCAAGTAGAACAAGTATTGCCGCTCATCAAAAACAATGTTTTTGGTTTTGATACCGACGAACTCGAAACTGTGGTGGGTAGCCTTCTTAAATCGCAAGAAGCGAGTGTCGTTACCGCCGAAAGCTGCACGGGCGGGTACGTGTCGCATCTCATTACCAAAGTACCAGGCTCATCGGCCTATTTTTTGGGTGGCGTGGTGGCGTATAGTTACGAGATGAAAATGGCCGAATTGGGCGTAAAACAACAAACCCTCAACGACTTTGGTGCCGTAAGCGAGCAAACCATCTGCGAAATGGCCGAGGGCGCACGCCTGCGCTTGGGTAGCACCTACGCCATTGCCACGAGCGGTATTGCCGGCCCCGACGGCGGCACGCCCGACAAACCCGTAGGCACGGTTTGGATTGGCTGCGCTGGCCCAAACGGCACCACCGCCCGCAAACTCATGCTCACCAACTTGCGCGAAACCAATATTCAACTCACGGCCACTTACGCCCTTGACTTGCTGCGTAGAACGATATTGGCTGCGTAATGAAATTGAATAATGAACGAGGCTACCAGCGCAAGGATTCAACACTCAATGTCGAATATCCAACATTCAATATCGAATATCCAACATTCAATGTCGAATATCTAACATTCAATATCGAATATCCAACATTCAATGTCGAATATCCAATACTCAATATCGAATATCCAACACTCAATATCGAATATCTAACATTCAATATCGAATATCCAACATTCAATGTCGAATATCCAATACTCAAGACTAACGACCGCACGGACAGCTCCGCCAAGACTCACGACTAAAGACCCAAGACTAAAACACCAATGACAAAAGACATGACGATGCCCAAAATGGGCGAAAGCGTAATGGAATGTACCATTATTAGCATTTTAAAAAAAGTAGGCGAGCGCGTCGAAGCCGACGAGTCGGTGTTTGAGGTGGCTACCGACAAAGTAGATACCGAAGTACCCAGTCCGTTTGAGGGTATTATTGAAGAAATTTTGGTAAATCAAGGCGACGTGGTGGCCATTGGAAGCGTTGTGATGCGGATTCAGGCCGCTGTTGCGGGCCAAACTGCCGCCGCGCCAGTTGCTGCACCTACCGTAGAAGTCCCCCCCGCTGAATTGGTGGTGTTGGAACAAAAAATGGCTGAACTCGCCCCAGTTGCCGCAGCTCCCGTTGCCAAGTCAGTGCAAGGCGAAGGCCGTTTTTATTCGCCGTTGGTACTTACCATTGCCAAAGCCGAGGGCATATCGCTGGCCGAATTGGAAAGCATTGCGGGGAGCGGGGCCGAGAACCGCCTTACCAAAAACGATATTTTAAATTACCTTAAACAAATAACAAATAACAAATTACAAATAGCAGACCGACGGTCGGTCCCAAACAAATTACAAATAGCAGATAACAAACCGACGGTCGGCCCCGCACAAACTACAAACCTCATTCCAATGGACCGGATGCGGCGCGTCATTGCCGGGCGCATGGTGGAGTCGAAGCGCATTTCGGCGCACGTTACGTCGTTTGTGGAAGCCGACATGACCAACGTAGCCTTGTGGCGCAACCGCACAAAAGAAGAATTTAAGGAACAAACGGGCGAATCTATTACGTTTACGCCCATTTTGATTGAAGCCGTGGTGAAAGCCATCAAAGATTTTCCGCTCATCAATGTGTCGGTAGAAGGCGACAATATTTTGCAAAAGCGCGACATCAACGTGGGCATGGCCGTGGCTTTGCCCAACGGCAACTTGATTGTGCCCGTTATTCACAACGCCGACCAGTATAGTTTGATTGGCCTGGCCAAAAAAGTAAACGAACTTGCCAACCGCGCCCGCGCCAACAAACTCACCGCCGACGACTTGGCGGGCGGCACTTATACCATTTCCAACATTGGTGCGTTTGGCAACATCATGGGTACGCCCATTATTGTGCAGCCGCAAGTAGCCATTATGGCGTTTGGGGTTATCCAAAAAAAGCCCGTTGTCATTGAAACACCGCAGGGCGATGTGTTTGGAGTGCGGCAAATGATGTACCTCTCGCACTCGTACGACCACCGCGTGGTAGATGGGGCCTTGGGAGGGCTATTTGTGAAGCGTGTTTCGGACTATTTGGAGGGCTTCGATTTGGAACGCAAACTTTTTTGACCAAAAAATTGCACTAAACCCCCACGGGTTTGAACTTTAAAAACAGCACTTTTTCTATTTTCGTTGTACTATTTAAAGAACTTTCATTTTTGGGCAAAAATATAATTGTATTGTTTGAAGAACGCTTAACAACATTCCGTTTGGTTTGGACTGAAATTGTACAATTACCATAACTTATTGGCATTCAGTATATCACTAAAAAAAGAGGGTCGAAACACCCCCTTTTTTTTTGTTTTTTAGCCCCCCACCTTTGCATCGTCAAAGCAAGACACACGGAGATGGCTCCCAAACAACACAAAATTATGAACAAAAACACAATCCTTTCGACTACGCTGCTCGCAGCCGTCATTTTGGCCCACTCGGGGAGTGCAGTTGCCAAAAGTCATTTGGACGTAAAAGTAAAATTGGTAAAAACGCAGGGCAAGAAGTTGCGCGTATTGACCACCGAAAACACGCAGAAGAACGTAGAAGTAACCATAGAAAACGAAGCAGGCGAAGTATTGTACAACGGCAGGGTGTCGGGCGTAGAAAACGCGAGCCGCGAGTTTAACCTCACCGCCCTTCCAGACGGCAACTACACCATGAATTTTAGCAACGCTTCGTTTTTTTCGACGCAGCGCGTTCAGATTCAGAATGGCAACTTGGTTATCGAAGCGGGTTCTTACCAAGAAATAGTAAAGCCTCAGTTGAAGGCATACGGCCAAAACCGCGTAGAAGTAATGAGCGACATAGCCAACATGAGCGTCATTATCAACGACAACAACAACGAAGAAGTTTACCGAAGTAGCATTGCCCAAGGGCGGCATTTTGACCTCAACTTGTTGGGAAGCGGTCGCTATACGTTTAGCTTCATTGTAGAAGGTAAGCAGTTTACCGAAACCATAAACGTATTCAAGTAAATTTTAAAATGAACTTATTCACCAAACAAATCATCGTTTAATTCAGCCATCTGTTTTATTTTGCTAAGACAAATCGCGTTTTGCCAGCCACCGTGCCGCGCAAAACGCGATTTTTTTGTAGCAACGCCAAGCGTGGCGTTGTTGTCGATATCAAAAAAAATGAGATTTATTTCAAAAACCAGCCCTTTTTCCGTATTTTCGTACTGCCTAATTTTGGCCATCAACAAATCTCAACTACTGGTTTGAATTTTCCCTCCAAACTCATCGAAGAAGCCGTAAGCGAAGTGTCCAAACTGCCTGGCATCGGCAAAAAAACAGCTTTGAGGTTGGTCTTACACCTGCTCAAAAAAGATGAACTTCACACGCGTTCGTTGGCCAATGCCCTCGTAACGCTGCGCACTCAAATACAATATTGCCAAAAATGCCACAACATATCGGACGGGCCGCTGTGTAGCATTTGCACCAACACCCGCCGCGACCAGTCGCTGCTGTGCTTGGTAGAAGACACCCGCGACGTGCTGGCCATCGAAAACACCGCTCAATACAACGGCCTTTACCACGTGCTGGGGGGCATTATTTCGCCATTAGAAGGCATTGGCCCGTCCGATTTGCGCATTGATACCCTGCTCGAACGGGTGGCTCATTCAGAAAGTGAAATCAAAGAAATTATTTTGGCCCTTAGCCCTACCATGGAGGGCGACACCACGGCTTTTTATTTGCAAAAAAAATTAAAACCCTACAACCTCAAAGTCTCCACCATTGCCCGTGGGATTCCTATTGGCGGCGATTTGGAATATGCCGACGAAATTACGCTGGGGCGTAGCATTGTGGGGCGCGTTCGCTACGAATAAATTTTCATCTCCAAATTCTCCTTTTTAAGCAGTAGAATCAGACAGATTGTCGCTTATTCTAATAAAAATGACAGTAAGTATTGGAATAGTTTTAGATGAAAGAATTTTCAAATTACACGGCCGAAGATTTTGCAACCGAACCCCTCTTCATTAGGTGGGTGCAGCAGCCCGACGACCGAGAAATTTGCAACTTTTGGAACGTTTGGCTTAGTAAGCATCCTTACAAAAAATTGGAAATAGACAATGCCCGCCACCTTGTTTATGCCATTACGCAAACATACACTGGCATAGAAAGCCCCGAAGTTCGTTCTATTTGGCGGCGTATTCAATCTACGGTTCACGAAATTCCCGAAATTAAGCCTTTAGAGCAAGACATGAAACAATTGGCCTTTTCCATTTATTTGGGTCGTTGGTTGTTTGCCTTGATGGTACTTTTGTCGTTCGTGAGCTGGCTTATTTGGTCGCCTTAGATGTAAGGATTAAGTGAGTGATTCAACCTTCTTTTTACCAATATATCGGTCTGTGGGTCGAGGCCAAGCTGAAAAATATGCGTGCCAAATGGCGTAAAATTCATTTTTTCGTAAAATCGAATGCCGCGCGGATTATGCTCCCAAACGCCCAGCCAAATGGTGCCAAATTGCCGTTCAGTTGCCCAAACACAGCAAAAATCCATGAGTTGCTGCGCTACTTGTTGGCCATGAAAAGCCCGCAGCACATAAAACCGTTCCATTTCTACCACCCGCTCATTTTCTAAGCCTTTGGCGGCGTGGTTTAGCACCAATTTGGCAAAAGCAACGAGGCCGTTTTCTGACTCAACCACAAAATAGGCAAAATTTTCTTGTTGCAATTCGCGTTCAATTTGAGATAAATTAAAGTGCTGCGCCACGTGCAGTTGGAGGTTTTCGGGCGTGTTGAAGGCCGCGTACGTGTCCACAAAAGTGGTTTCGCTCAAATTGCGCAGGGCGGGCGCGTCAGTAAGTAGGGCTGGGCGAATGTGCATTTTAAAATGTCTTTTGCATGATAAAATCGTCCATTACGTAGCCGTTTCCAATATCAATCACCTCATTTCCAGCCTTTTTAAAGCCAATTCGCTCATAAAAAGAAACCGCTTTGTTAAATTGATTAACGTTCAAAATCAAGGCATCATTGCCATTTTGACGCGCGGTTGTTTCGATGGCTTCTATCAAGGCTTTACCGATGCCCTTGCCTTGGGCTTGCGGAAGCATATAAATTTTATGAATTTTTGTGCTGGCCGCATCCTTGTAATTCAATTCGTAGGAAGCAAATCCCAGTATTTCATTGCTTGAAAAGGCCAACAAAAACACCTGCGATTTTTCTTCCAATTGTTTTTGCAACGTGTCCAGATTGTACATCAATTCGAGCATATACTCAATCTGCGCCATTGATAAAATTTCGCCGTACGTGCTGGGCCAAGTGGCGTACGCAATTTGCCGAACAATGCGCAATTCAGCGTTGGTAGCAGGGCGAATGGTAATCATTTGTTGGTGTTTATGGGTTGGGCAAAACGGTCGTTTCGTACGTAAATGCGCACGTCGTCGGTGGTACCTGCGTAGGTGTAATGTTGGGCAATAAAAGTTTTTAGTTCGGGGAAGCTTTCGTGGCCTTGCGTGGCTTTATTTTGCACCCACGTGCTGTTTTTGCCCACTGCATCGGCAAAAACCACGGGACGGGTTCGGCGCAAATCGGCCAAGTAGCGTTTTCGATAATCGTGCCGCATGGGGTGGTCAAAAATGCACCGCTCGGAGTGGTTTTCGGCGGTACCTTCGGGCATTTGGGTTTCTACATAATACCGACACGCCCAGCCCCAAACGGTCAAATATTCGCCTACTTTGCCGTATTTTTGAATGGCTTTCGTTACCTCAGTTTGTGGCAATTGTCTGGTAGTGGGGTAGTTGTTGGCATTGAATTTAAGTAAATTGAACGCGCCAAATACAACCAAAGCCCCAATAGAAAGGTACGTAAATAGGTTAAAGCTGCCAATTTGGTGCAGCAGCCAAGCATTTAAGAAGGCCAACGGCACCACGCACAGCAACAGATAATGCCCAAAATCGTTGCCAGTTTTGGTAGCGGCATACACACTGATAAAAAGCTGACAACAAGCAAAAATCAACAGAAAGCCATTCTCTTTACTCCATTTTTTCTTTGAAACAACAACCGCCAAAACCGCCAGCCCCAAGGTGGCTAACCAGTAATATTGAAAACCCTTGATTTTAGAAAAGAAAGCGGGAATAGCCGCCATACTTTGCCAAAACGAACGTCCGCCTGCATAGACTAAATTGCCCCGAATATAAAAGTCAAGCATATCGTCGAACAGGTTGTTTGCCAACGCCCACCCGAATACCAGCAACGGAAAGGTGAGTCCAGCCATTAATAAAACAGCACCAATTGTTAATTTTTCGCGGAGGTATTTCTTTGAAAAAACAACCAGCCAAATGACCGCAAACAGCACCATCAACCCTGCCAGCGGTACAGCTTGAAGTTTGGCAAACGGCACTGCCCCCGCCACGAGTCCAAGGGCGTACCAAACGCCAAACTGGTTGTTTTGGGGAGCATTGTAAATTTTTGAAAACAACCACAAACACGCGCCCAGCATCAAAATAGGCAGTTGTTCGCTTGAATAATGCACAAAGTCGGATTCTTGGGTAAAAGCAAAAAAGAACAATGTAGGTAGCAACGCCAAACGAGCTATTTGAACGCCATAAAAATTGCGAATACTCAAAAAGAAAAAAAGCAAAAAGCCCAATTGGCAGCAAATATTGAGCAAGTGAGCGGCGGTATAATCAAAAGCCAGTCCAAACCAAGTGGGCACAATGAGCAGGTAAATATTGAGCGGCCCAATGGTGGTGCCATCTACCGACTCCCAGTAAGTGGGATATTGTTTGAGCGTAAGCGCGTGGCTTATCACTTGGCTTTCATCAATGTTGATTTCTTGGTTGTATAAAACGGTTGGCAAGCGCATGAATACCAATAAAAAAGCGGCAGATAGCAAAAATACAGCCTCATACGCTGGTTTTGCCTGTTTTTTGTGCTGCCACGCTTCCCACGCCAACATCATAAAAGCTGCCAACACCCCCACCAAAAAATAAAGTTTGGGCGAAGTGTCAAATGAAATGAGGAGCATACGGTAATGAAAAATTTGAACAATGCGCGAAGATACTGGTTTTTTTAGCTCTTTTGAATCAACCTTTTGCCATCAATTTTCCAACTACGTACTCGGCACTTTCGCAAGCCCCCTCCATGCCGTTATTTTGCAGCCCCAGGTGTTCGCCCGCAAAATGTACGCGGCCTACGGGTTCGAGCAGGGCTGGATAAAACTGCGCAGCTTGGCCAGAGGCTAAGTGATAATACGCGCCGCCCGCCAACGGATTGTTGCCCCACGAGTTGATTTTCAGCACTTCCAATTTACCTTCGGAGGCAGGGCGTAGCGTTTTCATGGTTTGCAAAAACGCCGCTGCGGCCTGTTTTTCGGTCATTTTATCGAGTTCGATGGCCTCCAAACCATTCACCCAACTCAGCAATCCCTGCTGTCCGTTGTGGCCTTTGTTCAAAAATACCCTTCCAAACGCACCGTCGGTCCACATATTCATGGGCAGACCGTCGGTTTCCCAAAACGGTTCTTTGGCGGCTACGTGCAGTTGCGTAATTTTGGTGTAAGGCAACTTCCGAATGGCCTCGTAGTGCAGTTTGGTCAAGCCTTTGGTAAATTTTACATTTTTCAGCACCGCAAAAGGCACCGTTACCACCACTTGGCTGGCGGTGTAGGTGCTGCCGTCGGTGCATTGCACGGTTACGCGGCCGCCACGGTCGTTTATTTCGGTTACTTTTTTGTCCAATTCCACGGGTCGCCGCAGTTGTTTGGCCATCGTTTCGGGCAAACGCTGGCTTCCACCTTCTATTCGCAGCGTTTTTTTGCTCCCGCCTTTGGTTCTAAAAGTCATTGATTTGAACACATTGAGGGTTGAGGTGCTGGCAATATCGTTGGTATTGGCGTTGGCATTAATGAGCCTGATGGCCTCGCCTGACGCACCGTTCTTTTTCAAAAAATTGCTCAATGGCACGTCAAATTCGGCAAACTTTGGGTTGTACCAGTCGTCTAAGGTTTGGAAGGTATTTTTACCGTTCATGAGCATAGATTCTAACAGCGGCGGCACTATTTTTTTTTCGGCATCGGCCAGTTTATTAAAAGGCGACGTTGCCCAGTCTTTGTCCATCACCTTCTCGTTACCAATTACATAAAGCGTTGGTGCGCCGCGCCCTTCGCCAGCGGGAGGCTCTACGATTGGCACGCCTACTTGCTGGGCCATGCCAATGAGGCGTTGGTAGCCGTCGCCTACTTCGGTGCCGCCCGTGTTGGGTTTCCAGGGCAGTTCGTCGAGGGTGTACATTCGGCCACCCACGCGCTGCGAGGCTTCCAATACCCGCACCGAAAGCCCTTTTTGTTGCAACTGATAAGCCGCGTACATGCCCGCCATGCCCGCGCCAATCACAATGACATCGGTGGTTTCGGCGGCGGCAAACGAGAAACGATGCGTGAGCATTGCGCCCGCCGTAAGCCCTAAGTTTTGAAGAAAAATACGACGATTCATGGGAGTAAAAAGCTAAAAAATAGTGTTGCAATTAATAAAAAAGTGAGGAAAAATTCCCACTGGAATCAGGTCATTTTCAGTATAGTTTTTTCTAAATTGAAATGTATCTGTTTACAAAACAAAGACTTAAAGTATTAGATAAGTCTGTTTTTGGGTTGAAAAATTGATGCTATTTAGGCCGAAATTACAAGTTTCGACCAATGTTGCGTCAGAAGTTTCGTGGTACACGATTATTCTTACGCTTTTTTGCTGGGCGTAGGTGGTAATGACGGATAGGTCGTAATCGGATTAGGGCATTACAAAATCAAGCACGTTTTCTTTCCAGTTGCCAAACCAATCTTCCCAGCCTTCTACCAACGCCATTGGCCGCCGCAAAATCTATGTACGTTTTAACGTTGGCAGTATTGGCATTGTGCTTGCCCGAGGCTTCCTCCCGAGTAGCCTTGCCTACGCGCATTTTCCACCACACAGTGTTATTCATGCTCAATAACGCCGCTTGTGTAGGAACAAGGTAAGTGGCAAATTGTTAGCACAAAGTAAGGAAACCTATTTCAAAAGTCTATGGTAAATGTTTTATAAACTCAAAAAAGGCTTTAATTTACTCAAAATGTATTATATTTGTCTTCAAATCTATCAATTAACATGAGATTATATTTTGCTATTACCGCTGTATTTCTATCTACTTCTTTCATTCTTGCCCAACAACTCCTCAAAGATATCACTCCATTCAATAGCAGTTCGGAAGTAACCAGCCCTCGTGTTTTCAATAACAAGCTGTATTTCGTGGCTTTCTCTGACCAGACCAATTCTGCTACTTCCAGTGCTGTTTCATATAACAATGACAGTCGATATAATGAACTTTGGAGTAGCGATGGTAGCAGTGCTGGCACAAGCCGTCTTGTAACCCAGAATCCTTTTGGTTCAGGGCCTAGTAATCCTTTCAATATTTTAGGAGTAGGCACAAAACTTTATTACACTGCAAGAAGTACGAGTTCTTCTCCTTTTTACATCACAGATGTGGTATCTAACCAAACCGTTACAAATACTTCATTTTCTCACGCCCAAATGTTGGCCGATGTGGGAGGAACGGTCATGTTTTTTGGCGATTACAGCGGTTATGGCTTGGAACTTTTCAAAACTAACGGTACGCTTGCAGGAACAATACTCGTAAAAGATATTGTACCAGGAACAGGTTATACCTTCCCAAGTTCTTTTATTGCTACGTCCAATCTCTATTATTTTGTAACTTCTACCAGTGCCAACGGCAGCGAACTTTGGCGGAGTGATGGCACAGAGGCAGGGACTTTTATTGTTAAAGACATTAATGCTGGTGTGGCAAGTAGTAACCCCTCACAGCTTACCGTAATGAATAACGAGGTGTATTTTACGGCCAATGATGGTAGTAATGGTACGGAGCTTTGGAAGACCAACGGGACAGAGGCAGGGACGGTGATGCTCAAAAATATCAATGCAGGTAGCGCTTCATCAAGCCCTAATAACCTCACTGTTATTAATAATGTACTATATTTTAGTGCCAGTAACGGCGTAAACGGTACTGAGATGTGGACATCAGCGGGTACAGAGGCAACAACGATTCTTTTCAAAGATATCAATGTAGGAGCTGCCTCCTCTTCTCCCCAAAGATTTACGCTCTCTGGCTCGTTGATTTACTTTATTGCCAATAACGAGGCAAGCGGCAATGAACTTTGGAAAACAGATGGGACTGCTGCGGAAACAGCTTTGGTGAAAGACATTCGTGTGGGAAATAGTTTCGATTCTTGGAGTACAAATAGTTCCACGGGGGAGGCCAAAAATCCATTACAAGATGTGAACGGCACACTTTATTTTTTCACTTCCAATGGTAGTCGTACAATGCGGCAACTTTGGAAAACTGATGGAACAGAAACCAACACAGTAAAAATTTCCGACTTGACCACTACAAGTCGGTTGCTATCCAGTGGACTGTACGAAAAATTATTTGTTACACCTACTAAAGTCTATTATGCAGCAGGAGATATTAGTGGAGATTATGATATATGGACTTCTGATGGTACTCCCAATAGTGCTCAGTTGCTGAGAACTACCACTCCTGCCAATGATTTTATCAAAGGACGACCGTTGATTACTTTCAATAATGAGTTGTATTTTTCTGCATTTGACGACACTCGCGGGTACGAGCTTTTCAAAACCAATGGGACTGGCGCAGGTACAGTACTGGTAAAAGACATCAATACTGCACCTGCTTCTTCAAAACCACTTAATTTTCTTGAACTCAACGGCGAAGCCTATTTCATTGCCAATGATGTAGAATCGGGGCCTAATTTGTTCAAATCAAGTGGTATAAGCTACAGCACCATAAAATTAGGAGACCTTGGAAGTATTAACACTCCGGGCAGCTTTGGTCTTTATACTAATAATACCAATATTATGGGTCTTACTGCGACAAACGGAGCAGTGTACTTTCAACAGTTGCTCAACCAAATCTGGCAAACAAAAGGAACTACTCCCCCTCCCAGTATTTTAGTAGGGCCAGGGCAAGGTGTATCTACGGGTGATTTATCCAATAAATTTTATGCTGTAGTAAATAACGATATTTTTCTATCTGGTGATTATGGAGGTACTACTTCGTTTGAATTATGGAAAACCGATGGCACAACTACCTCTTTGGTCAAAGATATTAATCCATCTGGAGGCTCTTTTCCGCAATATTTGACCGCTATTGGCAATATGGTTTATTTTGCTGCTAACACACCAACATCAGGTAATGAACTTTGGAAATCTGACGGCACTGACGCGGGTACAATACTGGTTAGCGATATTGTAACGGGGACATCGGGTAGCTCCCCCATGAATCTAACCAACGTCAATGGCACTTTGTACTTTACTGCTACCACTTCTGCACATGGGCGCGAACTGTGGAAATCTGACGGCACAAGCGGGGGTACAACCATGGTAAAAGACTTGACGGTCGGTACAAATGGCTCTAATATATTTGGACTGGCTTCATTTGGGAACAAAGCTATTTTTAGGTACAATTCAGCACTTTACGTCAGCGATGGTACAGACGCAGGTACAACAACTCTGACCAGCAATGTTGGTAGTGTCGATCCTGCAGTGGTAGAAAATGTTATTTATTTTTCCAAAAACGGCAGTCTTTGGAAGTCAGACGGAACAGTAGCTGGTACGAGCGAAGTAGCTGCACTGTTTATTGGAATTAATAACCTAACTAACATCAACGGTACACTTTACTTTTTAGGCAAAACTACCGCCACTGGTGAAGAACTCTGGCGGTCGGACGGTACGGCAGTAGGTACAGTCATGGTAGCTGATATAAACCCTGGCTCGGCCGACTCATCGCCGAGTGGCATGACACTTATCAATGGCAAGGTATATTTTTCAGCCTATACGTCGCAGTACGGGCGTGAGCCATGGATAGTAGATCATTGTCCTCAGTTTTATAATTTTGTGGGTGGGCCATCGAACATCAGCCGCAATACCCTCAACTATGAAAGCAGCAACAACATTACGGCAAATAATAAAATTGTACCAATGGCCAATGTAACCTATGACGCTGGAAAACAGATAGAGCTTTTGCCAGGGTTTAGTGCCAACACAGGAACGATTTTTACTGCCAAGATAGACGGCTGCGGTTCGTCGCAACCTGCTTCGGTGCAGTTCCCTGCCAAAAAACAAATGCCTGTGCTGGCCACGTCGGCAGTGGTTTCACCTTCTAATTCTTTTGACGAAGCAATGCCCACGTTGGAGGCATTTTTTAATCAGCCCGACGGTAGCCTACATTGGCGTAGATTTACAGATTCACCTTCGGAAATACGGCAGTGGCGTATTACGAAAACGGTTGAAAATGAACAAGAAAAAATCTTTTTGTTGGAATATGAAATAGCAGGGAAACGTTACTCAGCTCATTTAACATTGCGGTAATGCTACTGGCTTTTCCAAAAAATAGAAACATTAACCTCCTGGAGGGGTTCGTCGTAAACGGGTACGTGTTTTGAGCTGCCAAATATTAGGTGTTCAAACAAATGGGCGAAATTAGTTCGTCGAGCCGACGTTGTAGAGAGTATTGACCGCCGCATGGGCGTAGAATGGTCTTGGTGGACATACACTTGCAGTCCGTTTGAAAGCGTAAAGTGCTCGTAGTGAATCATACGGGCGAAGATACCCAAAATTTGACAGTAGGCACAAAAAAAGCGGTGCAGGTAGCCCTAAGAGCCGCCTACACCGCTTTTTAGTAATTGGTTTATTACTTGAAATTAAACTCGTTGGCTACTTCCCACTTTGGGTACGTACCCACCGCCGACCAGCGGCGGCCACGCCCCATGTACTCAAAACGCGCTACGCGTTCAAGTGTAACGGTAGGGTCGGCGGCCAAGGCTGCTGCCCGAGCCGCAGGAATGCGCCACGAAGTTAAAACGCTCGTAATTACGTCGGTAGCTTTGGCCTTATTGATGGCGGGGTCGGCTTGCATGAGCGCTACTTCTTGCCAAGTAATGAGCGGAAAGGAGGCCAACGTAGCACCACCCACGGGCGTAGTAGGTGTGATCGGCGACTGCGGGAAAAAGTAATTGGTTACGACGCGGTTGGTAGGTATAGTAATATTTTTGCCCCGTACAAACCAGCGTGCGGGCGCGCGCCGCAAGGTATCGGCGGTGATGCGTGCATCAATAAATTTTTGCGAATAGCCACTGAGCTGAAACTCTACCCCGTTGCGCCATTCAGGATACAAACCAGGTCCTGAAATCGTGTTGATATTGATGATGCCAATTTCTCTGCCCGCGTCGGCGGCCACGTAGCCGAGGTCTAAGAAAGGGGCGGCTTGGGCTTTTGTTCCCGTATCAAAATGCAGCATACCAATGTACGAATTGCACAATTTTTGGCCAATAACGGGGTCCATTAACAGACCTGTGAGTCGCTCGGTGGCGGGTTCGGCAATTCCTGCGACAGTTTTATACTGGTTGATGGCCTCGGTCAATGCGCCAATGGCTTTGGTTTTGGCTTGCTCGGGCGAAAGGCTCGTACCCGTGCCAAATTCAACAACTTGCACGTAAAACTTGGCCATATCGGCATAGGCAATGCCTTCTGCCAAGTTGATGTTGGCCAGTAGTAGTGCTTTGCCTTTGGCACTAAGTGTATTTTTGTTTACGGCCTGCCGGGCATTGTCGGCAAGGGCCAAACCCTGATAACCCACGCTTACAATAGAGCGGTTTTGGGTGTTGTCTTTGGCCACGGTGTTTTCGCGCTCAATGCGGAGTCCATATTGCGTAAGGGCATTATCGAGCACCGACTCTATTTCTTCGTTGCCTACCATTCCTGCTGCCCAAGCGATGCGCTGGTGGGCATCAAACACGTTTTTGATGGCTCCCGTGGTGCTTTGGTAAGCCCCGTTCACATCTTGCGCTTTTTCTTGCGTAAATGCTTTGGGGTCTTCTAAAACAGCCAAATCGCAACTTGTAAGGACTCCTATTAGTGCCAAAGCCATGGCTTTGGGCAATTGTTTTGTTATTTGATTGGGTATATTTTTCATTTTTTGTCTAAAATTAAATTTCAGATTGATACGTTAAAATATTGATTGTTGGTTTCGGCAAGCATCGCACCTTTAAAATCCAATATTGATCGACAAAGTATAGGTTTTTGGAATTCCACCGTCCCACGAGTCAATACCCCGCGCCCAAGCAGAGGTTAGCCCTGCACCGCTGGTTTCGGCTTCTACGTCGTAGCCGCCTTCGTATTTGGTCCACTGCGCCAAGTTGGCCCCCACCAGTGCTACGTCGAGCCGTTTGATAAACTTAGTTTGAGCCAAAGCTGCTTTTGGCACCGCGTAGGCAATGCTCAATTGGCGTAGTTTCACAAAGTCACCGCGCTGCACCCACTGCGTTTGGTCGTTGTAAATAGGTGTTAGCTGGGCCGTTGGCATATCCCAAAAATCGGCGTGCTGGCGTTTGACAGGGTTGGCCATGTCGCGGGCGGTTTGGTTGTATTTCAAAAAGTCAAATTTTCCTCCTATCAACGTACTGATGGTGAAGCCTTTGATATTCAAAGTGGAGTTGATATTGCCCTCGTAACGGGGCTGGGTATTGCCCATAAAAACCCGCACGTTTGGACTGGCTCCCGTTGCTACCGTGGGGGCATCGGGAGCGGCGTTGAAAGGTATGCCCGCCCAAATACCGCTCAACGGGTAGCCTTCTCGAATCTGCACAATATTGTCAATACCACCTGGAATTGGGTTGGGTGGCTGGGGCATAGTAGTCATTTCGTTTTGCAGCGTCGCGCCCGTAAAACCTACGTTCCAGGTTACGCTGGGGGTTTGTACTACGGTGGCATTGACACTCAATTCTAAGCCTCGGTTATACATTCCGCCTACGTTTCTGATGCCGTTTGTGAGGCCAAAATTAATGGCTGGATTGATGGGGGCATTGAGCAACAGGTTGCTAAAGCTTTTGTTGTAATACGTTACTTCTACGTTCAAACGACCTTTCAGCAGGCTGGCATCAAACCCAAATTCTATTTCTGATTGTTCTTCGGGTTTTAGGTCGGAGTTGGGCGGGTTGTTGGGTACGTAGTTGGTGCCGCTACCGTTGTAGCCTCCGCCCACCGAGCGAAACGTCAGCGTAGAAAGGTAGGGTGCGGGCTGCGTACCCGATACGCCATAAGCCGCCCGAAAGCGGACATTGGGCGTAGCTTGATAACTGGCCGAGGCGCGTGGATAAAAGAAAAACTGTGGAATAAACGACGTGGAACGGTCGAAGCGCCCCCCGATGTTTAAGAACAGTTTTTCGCCAATGCCAATGGTTTCGTTAAAGTAAATACCGATTGTGCGCACAATGGGCAACACCTGAAAAAACTGGGCTTTCTGCGGTCCGGTATAGTTGGAGGTGTCGCGGGGGTCTTTGCCAGCAGTTAAGTTTTGAAAACGGGTGTAATCATAAAAACGCTCGTTGTCGTCATATTGCGTACCCACCGCCGATTTGACGTACAACTTGGGGCTAATTTGCCAAGCGTGGTTCAAGCCCAAAGTGAGCGTTTTTTGGGTCAGTTCTTCGTAATCTTGGTCCAAGCGGCCCGCTGGGAAAATAGCCACTAAGCCCGACGGATAAATCATCTGGCCTTTTACTTTGGAGCGGTCAATGCCCGCGTTTACGTCCGCGCTCAAATTGCCCGTTATTTTGTAGTTGATATTTCCTGAAACCGTAAGTCGAGTCGACACGTTTTCGCGTTGAATGGTGGCGTAGTCGTCCAAACTTTTGATGCCCTGTACCGTGTTTTTCACGTCTGTGTAGCGCATAAACGGCATGGCGAGTGCGTCGTTGGCCCAGCGGTTTGGCACAAAAAAACCAGGCGACCCCGCCGCTACTTGGTTGCGGTCGGCATCTTGGTAGTTGAGGTTTACTTTTACCGACAAGCCCCGCAGTGGCTCGCTGCTCAAACTCAACAAACCGCCTTTGGTCTTAAAATCAGTACCCTTTATTTGGCCAATCGTATTTTGGATATTGCCCGAAAAGTAATAGCCAAACTTGCGTGTACCGCCCTGCAAACGCACCGTATTTCGAGAAAAAGACCCTTTTCTAAAACTTTCTGTTGTGTAATCGGTAAGGGGATTGTTGCCATATTGCGCAATGTTGGCATCGGTATAAATGGTTTTGGTGGGGTTTATCAAGTTAGCCCATTGCCCTATTTCGGTGGCGTTCCAGTTCATTTTGTATTTGCTCACGCCCCGCGCCAGTTCCATTGAGCCAATATCGAGCGAGTAATCGAGTTTGAGTTTGCCTTGGCCGCCGCTTTTGGTTTTTACCACAATTACACCCGATGCCGCCCGCGAGCCGTAAAGCGAAGCTGCCGCCGCGCCTTTCAAAATCTCCATAGATTCGATGTCTTCGGGGTTGAGTGCGCCCAAGCCGCGCGTTCCGTTTTGCATGCCAAACGTGGCCGCGCCCGTGGCACTGTTGCCTCCCGCCGCGCCCGAAGTGGTGTTGCGGTTGGCGTTGTCCATAAAAATGCCATCGACAATCAAGAGTGGTTCGGACGAGCCAGAAATGGAGTTGCCGCCCCGAATTCGGAAACGAAAACCGCCGCCTGGCGCGCCGTCGGTACTGAACACTTCCACGCCTGGAAGCCGCCCTACCAATGCCGCTTCGGCACTGGGTGCGGGCAAGCTATTGATGGTTTCGGAGCCAATAGTGGCCCTTGATGTACCCAATTCTTTTTGTTTGGCATTGATAGAAAGCCCCGTAACCACCACTTCTTCCAAAAACTTAGAGCCTTCTTCGAGTTCAAAATTGACGGTACGGCTCTCGCCCGCGTTGAGGGTTATGACGCTCTGGGCATCTTTAAAACCAATGCTGCTTACTTTGATGGTAACGGCTTTGCCAGCCGCCACGCTAAATTTATAGCTACCATCGCCCGTTGAAGAGGTGCCGTTGGTAGTGCCAGCTTCTTGAATAGAAGCCCCTGGCAAGGGGTCGCCTTTACTGGTTATTTTGCCCGATACGGTGGCTGTCTGCGCCCAAGCCGCACCAAAACTACTCCCCAAAAGCACAATTAGGAGGTACATTTTTTTTCTCATAAAAATTAGTTTTGTTTAATAGTAATAAAAATTGTTTAACTTTTTGAATGGTTTTGCCCTGTTAAGTTAAACAATTTTTAAGTTTTACAAATCAAAATCCCATTAAATTCTTTTATTTGCGTTCAAATTTAATTTTTATAAAAACAATGAAACACCCATTTTTCAATGCCTCTGCCCCTTTTTTACTCTTTATTTGTTTGGTAAATATTGGTTTTTCCCAAACTAAGAAAAAAAGCGTGTTGCCCGCTCCGTCGCTCAAAGACGACCTCACACTGATGCTTTCGTGGTTTGAAGGTGAGTTTAATAATTTTCAACAAGTGCATAAAGAAAAGGAAGATAAAGTGGCCGAAGTACACGAACACATTCATTCTATATTTAAGCCCGTATCGCTGCCCGCTTTTGGGCCAAATGTTTTTTATGTGATGCAATACATGGACGGCAACCCTAAAAAAATATACCGGCAGCGGCTTTATACTTTTACCGAAGATGCCACCGAAAAGGCCATTCGGCTTGACATTTATTCGTTTGCCACCGACAGCCTCTATTACGGTGCCGACAAAGCCCCCGAAAAACTCAGCGCACTCACCCCCGCCCAACTCACCAACACCGCTGGCTGTGGCGTATATTGGAAAAAAGACGGTGAGCAGTTTTGGGGCTACATGAAAGATAAAGCGTGCAGCTTTGTATCGAAACGCTCGGGCAAAAAGATTTTTGTAACCGATAGCCTGCGCCTCACCAAAAACGAAATCTGGATTAGGGACGAAGCCTTCGACGAAGACGGCAAATACGTGTTTGGCCACAAAGCCAAGATTCACCACAAGCTCAAACGGTGCAGCTACTACAAAGGCTGGTTTGCGCTCGAAAAAGCAGGTTTAGATGCCTACGAGTCGTCGAGAACGCTGCTTGTGCACGACCAAGGCGGGCGCGTACGCTTGCTCACCAACGAAGGCAAACCCATGAAATATACCGTCGAACTTTCCAAAGTAATTTATGGCAAAGACCAAGAAGTACTCAAAATGGCCCTCTACGAAGACGGAAAAGACCGCGCCATTGATTACAGCTGGGCATCGTCGGATGCGCGCATGATTGGCATCAATATGCGCTGGTTTTCGGCAGGTCTCACGCGGGAGTAGTGGGGAGTTGTACCACCGCCGATAGCGCGAGGCTCTGCCTCGTGATTGCTATTTGTCTGCCTCTGGCAGAAGTCAGGCTGGAAGCCTGTTAATAAAAAGCACAAGGCAGAGCCTCGCGCTATCAGTTATTGATACTTACACCTTTACACCATAATACCTTACACCTACATAATAGATTGACTTATGACCACTGACCATTCACCTCTCTCTTGGCCTGATTTTGAAAAAGTAGAACTACGCGCGGGTACCATCGTGCGGGTCGAAGATTTTGCCAAAGCCCGCAAACCTGCCTATCAGTTGTGGGTGGACATGGGCCCAGAATTAGGCATAAAACGCAGTTCAGCACAACTGACCAAACTATATACCAAAGAAGAATTGGTGGGGAGGCAGGTGCAGTGCGTTACCAATTTTCCGCCCAAGCAGATAGCAGGATTCATGTCCGAACTACTCATTACAGGATTTGTGCTGCCCGACGGCGAGGTCATTTTGGTCCAACCCGACCGCCCCGTCCCAAACGGCACACGACTGGGTTGAGTTTGGCATTTTGTGCCAAAGTAACAGGTAAATAATAAGTGGTCGAATCAGTTTATTGAACGCGAATGACGCGGATACGGAGTAACGCGGATTTTCGCGGATAAACAAAAAAATAAATCCGCACGATCCGCCGTTGCGATTTAAAAATCCGCGTCATCTGCGTTCCAATTTTACCACGTTATTATTTACACGTTACAAAGTAGAATTTTAACTTCGCCTTTACACTTTTACCTTTACACTTTCGCCTTTACACTTTCGCCTTTACACTTTCGCCTTTACACTTTCGCCTTTACACTTTCGCCTTTACACTTTCGCCTTTATGCCTTTACACTTTCTCCTTTATACTTTCTACTTTTTTCAATCGGCACAGCCGTTTGTTTTGCCCCAAAAACCGCTCATTGCCGTAGCAGGTACAAACCCCGAACTGCGCCAAATGGCCGAGCAGTTTGCCAAACAATTGGGCAGCGCAACGGGGCGAAACACGCGGGTTTTTGCGGGAAATTTTCGCGTAAAAAACGGCATTAATTTGGTGGTGAGCAAAGACCCGAAACTGGGAAAGGAAGGTTATTTTTTGGAGGTAACAACGCAACAAATCACCATTACGGCCGAACAAACCGCTGGTTTTCGCAATGGCCTCAACGCACTTTTGAAACGAATGCCCGTCGAGATTGCCAATGCCACAAAAACCGAAAACGTAAAGTGGGAAGTTGCTTGTTGTTACGTCCAATCAACCGATTGAGCTATTTTTTATTTTGCCCGCAAAGGCCGCCAAATGTACCCGCAACGACCGATTTACTTTCTTCGGCCTCCGTATAATTTGCCGTAAGCCCATTTGAGCTTGGTTTGTAACTCCTCGGCTTGCTTTGTGCCAACCTGCTGCGTGGCAAGCATTTTCTGCTGTAATATTTCGGTTTCTTTGGTTTTTTGGCGCAATTCTTCATTCATACTTGCGTAATCTTGCTGTAATTGGTCGTACTTTTGTTGTACAATGACCGCTTCGGCTTGGTACTTTTGCGCTACCTTGTTCACTTGGTCGTTTTTACTTTCAATAATGCTATTGTAGGAAAACCGTTCATTGATAAGTTCTTCATTTTGTGCTTTCAAACGACCAACTTGGCTTTTCAAAGTTGCTTTTTCTTGTTCTAACGCTTGAAATTTGCGGGTAGAAACACAACTTGTTGTGGCCCAGAACAACAACATTGAAAGTGAAAATAGCGTTAAGAATTTGTGCATTTTATAATGAATTGAACGTAAATACTGAGAAAAGCAATTTTAATAAAACTCCTTGTCAATAAACGTGCCAAAAAATATTTTCAGTATGTTTCTAAAAAAACAAATTATTTCTGCCGCTTTATTGGTTTGTTTATCAATGAGTTGTCAAAAGACACCCCTTGGCAGCACCCAGCCCAAAGCCCCCGCCGAATTGTACAACCACACCAACATGGAGATTCAAGACGAAAAGCACCGCTCGGTGGTTAATATTCCCGTTGAACTGGCCTTGACCGACGTAGCCAAGCAACTCAACGCCCAAATTCAAGGACTTATCTACGAAGACAATAGTTTTGAAGACAACAACAACGACGGCTTTAAAACCAAGGTTTGGAAACGGGCCAACATCACCGTCGAAGTGCGCGATTCCCTGCTTTTTTACACCGTACCGCTCAAAATATGGGCCGAAAAATCGTACAATGTCAGCCCGTTGGGGCTCAAGTTGGCGGGCGCACAGGCCACTGAGTTTGCCATCAATCTGCATTTTTTTACCCAATTTTCCATCAATCCCGACTGGCAAGTCAATACCAAAACGGCATCGGCGGGATTTGACTGGGTAACCAAACCCAGCATCAGAGTAGCGGGCATTGAGATTCCGATAACTGGCCTCGTGAGCCGAACCATTTCCGAAAATTTAGACAAAGTGTCGCAGTCTATTGACCAAAACGCCCGCGCCAGTTTCGACCTCAAAAAGTACGTTTTACAAGCCTGGAACATCATCCGCGAGCCGCGTTTGCTTTCAGAAACGTACCGCACTTGGCTCGTTATTACGCCCACTCAAATCAGCATGACCCCTTTTAGTATGGGCGGCGGCCACATCAAAGCCAGCCTTGGCGTGGGTGGTTTTACGCAAACCGTGATTGGCATAAAGCCAACAGTAAAGCCCGCTACCGAAATTCCGAACCTCCAAATAACCAGCAACGTACCGCAGGGATTTCAAGTAGGATTGATTGGCGTAATGCCCCACGAAGAAGCAGCCCGCTTGGCCTCGCAGCAGTTTGTGGGTCAAAATTATGAGTTTCAGAACGGAAAGTATAAAATAAAAGTAACCAGCGTGGACATTTACGGTCAAAACGATAAATTAGTAATTAAAGCAGGGCTAACGGGCAGCCTTGATGGTACGGTGTATTTGAAAGGCGTACCTTATTATGACCCTGCCACCCGAATGTTGTCGTTAAAAAACGTAGATTATGATTTGCACACCCGCAGCCTATTACTCAAAACCGCCAGTTGGTTTTTACAGGGACGTTTTGCCAGACAAATAGAACAGCAATTTACGTTTCCGATTGGCCCCCAAATGGACGAGGTGCAAAAGGCAATCAAACAGCAACTTGCGAACAGAAACGTGGCCAAAGGTGTCGTGATGGTGGGCCAGTTAGAAGCACTTACCCCCGACCAAGTTTACCTTACGCCCACTTCGTTGGTGGCACTGGTAATGGCCAAAGGGCGGGTCGAAATAAAGATAGATGGGTTGCTGTAAAACATAAAAAAAGGCCACTAATTTTAAATTTTGCAATTTTTTATGTTTATTTGACTTTGGAAGAGCAATAACTCTTCGTAAATTTGTGGCCGATAGCGAATCGAAACCATCTTATCGCTCGGTTGAAAAGAGTAAAATCTAATCAACAGGGAGGAAAGTCCGGACAGCATAGAGTACCGTACTTCCTAACGGGAAGGCAGCAAGTGGGCGACTACTGGCTGACAGACAGGGCCACAGAAAATAAACCGCCCTTCAACAAAACACCAACCAGTGTGGCGTTGAAAGGTAAGGGTGAAACGGTAGAGTAAGAGCCTACCGCTCAGCTGGCGACAGTTGAGGCACGGTAAACCTTACGGGCTGAAAGACCAAATAGGCGTTGCGCGTGGAGCGGCTCGTTCCCAGTATTTGGAGCAATCCAAAAAAAAGCAACGTGGGTAGGTTGATAGAGGCAGCGGGCAACCGCCGTCCCAGAGAAATGATAAGAACCTTGACGCAAGTTGAGGTACAGAATCCGGCTTATCGGTTTCGATTTGCTATTTAATTTTTATATTTTAGAAGATAACTTAATTTTGCACCCCTAAGAATGAACAAAACTGCATTGCCCATGAAAAAAATAAGCTACGGTTTCTCCTTGCTTTTGTTGATTTCGATGGCTTTTCAAGCCCAAGCCCAAGTACCAGCCCCCAAAAGTGCGGGTTACGAAGGCCCCAATCGGCTCAACACTTGGTCGGTATCTATTACCCCAGGTATTACGCAATTTTATGGCGATTTACGCCAGTATGACTTCAAAAGAGGTCCAGAAGAACACCTTACGGGTGGCTTGGGTATTTCTGTCCACAAGCAGCTTTCGCCCATTTTTGGCCTCAGTGCCAATTTTTGGACGGGCAACTTGAACGGCTCTAAGCAACGCATCTACAATGCGCATTTTGAATCGAAAGGATTTTTGCAGGGTAGCATCAACGCCCACATGAACTTGAAGCCCCTGTTGTTTGGTTACAACAAGTTGAAACGTTGGAAATGGGACATTTACGGCGGCTATGGTTATATGTGGTTCAATACCACCGTGTATGAGCTGGGTTCTCGCAACACCGTATTGATACGTAGTAACACCGAATTCAGTTCTAAAACGGCGGGCGAATGGGAGCGCGACGGTTCTACTTATACCCGCGAACTGGTGTTTCCAGTAGGAATGGCTTTTCATTATGAAGTATCTTCGCGCATTGACGTTGGTTTAGATTTTACCCTCAACAACGTCAATTCTGAAAAATTAGACATGACCTACGGCGATGGTGGAAAAGAGCAATATCCCAGGCAAAATATATGGTTGTTTAGAAAAGGCGATTCCAGTTTAGACAAGTGGGGCAGCATTGGTTTGTCTTTGACTTATAAGCTGGGCAAAAACGCCGTTATGGCAAAAAAAGGGAAAGATGGCAAATACGTAACCGACGCCAAAGCAGGCCGTTACCACTTGCGCTACACCAATCCACTTGACTTGATAGTACCGCCTTACAACCCCACTGCCAAAGATGCCGATTCTATCTTTAAGGCCAATCAGCCTAAACCACTCGACCCACGCCTCTTTACTGACTCTGACGGCGACGGCGTGGCCGACTTGTTCGACAAAGAGCCAGGCACTCCTGCCAACAGCATCGTGTCGGGTGGTGGTGTAGCCCTTGACCTGAACAAATACATCAAAGACATCATCGCGCAAAATCTTCCGAAAGAAGAATGTGAGGCTATGTTTGGTAACATAGAGTTTGACACCGACAAGGCCATCGTTACGGCCAACTCGCAGCAAACCATGAAACAGATTATAGATTTGCTCAACTTGCGCCCCAATTGCCGCATTATTATTGTTGGCCACACCGACGCGCGCGCCTCAGACAATTACAACATGCAGCTCTCAAAGCGGCGGGTTGAAACCGCCAAGCGTTTCTTGATTCGCAACGGACTGCAAGACCCAAGCCGCATTACAATTGAATATTACGGTGAGCTTCGCCCCGTGTCCGACAATAAATCGGTAGAAGGAATGAACCGCAACCGCCGTGTGGAAGTTAAAATAATGCCTATGAACGATTTGCGCTCTTCATATCCCGCAGGTTTCCGCACTGGTAAAAAGAAAGAAACTGAGCCAGGCAAAGCAGCCCGCGAACCCAAACAAAAGAATTAATTTTTTAGAAAATGTGGCCAAAGGTAGCTTGACATTCAATCGTCAAGCTACCTTTGTGTTTTAAGCCAAATACCCCTTTTTATTAGAAAACAAATTATGGGCGAACTGACCATCAACCGCGAAAAAATTCTCCAAGCCCTTAGTACGGTTCAAGAACCTGACTTGAAAAAAGACCTCGTAACGCTCAACATGATACGCGACGTGGAGGCAGGTTTAGACCAAGTAAGTTTTACCGTGGTTTTGACCACGCCTGCTTGCCCGCTCAAAGAGCTGATTCGTAAAAACTGCACCGATGCCATTCACGCGCATTTTGGGGCGCATATTCGGGTTAATATCAACCTAACTGCCGACGTAACCTCTACTCGGCTGGGTGGGCCGATGGTGCCTGGCGTAAAAAATATCATTGCCGTTGCATCGGGCAAAGGCGGCGTGGGCAAGTCCACCGTAACGGCCAACTTAGCCGTGGCACTTTACCGCTCGGGAGCCAAAGTGGGTATTCTTGATGCCGATATTTACGGGCCTTCGATGCCCGTTATGTTTGGCGTAGAAGACATGCAACCGCTTATTTCCAAAAAAGATGGCCGTAATTTGATGAAACCCATTCAGCAGTGGGGCATTAAAATTATTTCGATGGGCTTTTTAATTCCGCCCGACAGTGCCACCGTATGGCGCGGCCCTATGGCCAGTCAAGCGTTGCGGCAGTTGTTTAGCGACGTGGACTGGGGCGACTTGGATTACTTACTCATTGACCTCCCTCCTGGTACGGGCGATGTGCACCTCACGTTGGTACAAGCCGTGCCCGTAACGGGCGTAGTGATTGTAACCACCCCCCAAAAAGTAGCCCTTGCCGATGCCGTGCGGGGAGCAGCCATGTTTCGGCAGGCGCAGATAAACGTACCCATTTTGGGCGTAGTAGAAAACATGGCCTATTTTACGCCCGCCGAACTGCCCAACAACAAGTATTATTTGTTTGGCAAAGACGGTGGCACAGCCCTCGCCGCGCAGTTTGACGTACCCGTTTTGGGGCAAATACCGTTGGTGCAAGGCATCAGAGAAGGTGGAGATGAAGGCCGTCCCGCTTTTTTGAGCGAAGACACGCTCACTTCCGAAGCCTTTCGCCAGACTGCCGAGGCACTGGCCCAGCAGGTGGCTATCAGAAATGCCTCGCAGGAAAAGACAAAAGCCGTAGAAATGAAACTGTAAAGTTTGATTTTTTGTTAAAAAAGTGCAAATTGGGACACATTTTTGAAAACAATGGAAAACAACCTAAAACAAAGAGTAGAAGCCGCCCTCGACACCATTCGACCTTATTTGGAGGCCGACGGCGGAAACGTAACCATTCACGAAATTACGGACGACATGACCGTGCGGCTGGAATTGGTGGGTTCGTGCAGTTCTTGCCCCATGTCTTCGATGACGTTCAAGGCGGGTCTGGAAGAGGCCATTTTGAAAGCCGTTCCCGAAATTAAAAAGGTAGAAGCCCTCAATCTGACCCCTGTTTTTTAACCAATATTGGGCAAAAGGCAATCTACGATGTCAATAGTCATTGGTCAATAGTCAATAGTCATTGGTCAATAGTCAATAGTCATTGGTCAATAGTCAATAGTCATTGGTCAATAGTCATTGGTCATTGGTCCGCACGGGCACGGTCTGCCGCTGCGAGGCCCGTCAGCAATTTAATATACTATTGACCAATGACTATTGACCAATAACTACTCATCACCGAGGTTGCCTTTTTTTTTATTTGCCGTAATGGGCAGGAGTAATAAATCAAACCCTCTCAACTTTGACAACATGAAAAAGACAACTTTCTTGCTACTGTTTTTTGCTACTTTTGGGTTAGAAGTAGCCAGCGTTTGGGCGCAACAATCAAAGCCGCTTTATAGCTTTCCTGTTGGTTTACAGGCATATACCTACCGCAATAGTTTTCCTAAAAGTATTGAAAATACCCTTGATACCATTCAAATGTTGGGCATTACTGAACTGGAAGGCGGCAACCCCAAAGGCATGACCGCCGAGGTATTTAAGGGACTCTGCGAAGCACGGGGAATCAAAATAGTGGGTACGAGCGGCGACTACGAAGACTTGCTCAAAGACCCCCAAAAGGCAGTTGACCAAGCCAAATTGTTGGGGGCTAAATACTTGATGTGCCCTTGGATTCCGCATAAAGTGCGGGGTGGCTTTACGTTTGAAGAAGCCAAAAAAGCCGCCGCCGATTTTAACCAGATTGGCAAAGTACTCGCCGAAAATGGCATTACGTTTTGTTATCACAACCACGGTTTTGAGTTTCAGCCTTATCAAAACGGCACGCTGTTCGATTATATGGTGCAAAATACCAATCCCAAGTACGTGTCGTTTGAGATGGACATCATGTGGGCGTTCCACGGTGGGGCCGACCCTGCGCAATTGCTCAAAAAACACAGCAAACGCTGGAAATTACTGCACCTCAAAGATTTGAAAAAAGGCGTAAAGGGCGATTTGACGGGCGGTACACCCCAAGGCAATGACGTAACACTCGGCACTGGCCAACTCGATATTCCCGCTATTTTGAAAGCTGCTAAAAAACTGGGCATCAAGCACTATTTTATTGAAGACGAAAGCAGCCAAGTGGCCTACCAACTTCCCCGCAGCATTGCTTATTTGAAGAGTTTGAAGCAATAAGTAGTTGCGCCTATTTAATTGGTGGCACGACTATTACTTAAGACGCTTTTATTCAGCGTATTAAATCAGTCGTGCCACCAATAATAATATGAACTGCCTAATTTTACTCAACTACTTAAGCGCAATTGGCCTTACCTTTGTGCATGGATTATTTCAAAAAACTGCTTGAATTACTAAAAATAGAACGAGCCGAAGACCGCCTTCAATATCAAAAACAGACCGAAAATGCTTCCGTAGCCGAGCGTCGTGCCAGTGGCTTGGCGTGGTATCCCGTGGCCATTCGCGGGTCAGAAATTAGCCGTGGCGACTACCTGACTGTGGAGCTGGAACGCACTACGCATCAGGACGTTAGCCACCAGTTTAGAACAGGAATGCCCGCCGTGTTTTTTACCAACCACGACCCCCAAAAAGACCGTGTAGAAGGCACAATTAACCACCAAAACGGCAACCGACTCAAAATTACGCTCAAAACTGACGAACTCCCCGAATGGAGCCGCGACGGGAAGCTGGGCGTTGAACTGCTTTTTGACGACAATAGTTACGATGAAATGCAAAATGCACTCAAAGCCGCCACCGAACAAATTGAAAAAGGCAACGCGCTGATGCAGGTTTTGGCGGGTAGCAAAGAAGCGAACGCTAAGGTTCTTCCTTTTGTTTTTACCAACGCATTGCTCAACGATTCTCAGAATGCAGCAGTTAATAAAATATTGACTGCCAATGAGTTGGCTGTGGTGCATGGCCCGCCTGGTACGGGCAAAACCACTACGTTGGTGCAGGCCATCAAGGCGCTGGTGCGGCAAAATAATGAGCGGGTTTTGGTGGTAGCACCGAGCAATACGTCCGTAGATTTGTTGAGCGAAAAACTCCACCAAGAAGGGCTAAATGTGCTGCGAATAGGAAACCCAGCGCGGGTTTCGGAAGACTTATTTGCGCTGACTTTGGACGCTAAAATGGCCAACCACGACCTGCTCAAAGAAACCAAACGGCTCAAAAAACAGGCTCAAGAATACAAGACCATGGCCCACAAATACAAGCGTAGTTTTGGGCGGGCTGAGGGCGAACAACGCAAAGCCTTGTTTAACGAAGCCCACAAAATTATGAAAGAAGTGGGCAACACCGAGCAGTATATTATTGACGACGTAGTGGCTAAGGCACAGGTAATTACGGCTACTTTGGTAGGAGCTAATCACTACACGGTGGGGAAACTTACTTACCAAACCGTGGTGATTGACGAAGCGGGGCAAGCGCTCGAACCTGCCTGTTGGATTCCGATTTTGAAAGCCCAAAAAGTAGTATTAGCGGGCGACCATTGCCAACTTTCGCCCACCATTAAGTCGGAGGAGGCTGCGCGGGGAGGTTTGGCCAAAACGCTGCTCGAAAAATGCGTTGAAAATCAGCCCGAAGCCGTGGTGCTGCTCAACGAACAATACCGCATGAATACCGAAATAATGGGGTATTCGTCGCAGGTTTTTTACCACAACAAACTCAAAGCCCACGCCTCGGTGGCTCAAAACAGGCTTTTTTCGGGCGACTTACCGCTGCTTTTTGTGGACACGGCGGGCTGTGGTTTTGAAGAAAAACTTGAAGGCACGAGTAGCACCAATCCCGAAGAAGCCGCCTTACTTTTTAAACACTTAACGCAGTTTTTGGTCGAGTTTAAACCCCAATTAAACCCCGAAAACCTGCCGACGGTGGCCGTGATTTCGCCTTATAAACAGCAAATTGGTTTATTAAAAGAACAACTCGCCCACGCGCCGCAACTCAAAGATTGGACTGACAAAATAACGGTGAATACCATTGACAGTTTTCAGGGGCAAGAGCGCGACGTGGTGTATATCAGCTTGGTACGGAGCAACGACAAGGGCGAGATTGGGTTTCTGTCCGACATCAGGCGCATGAACGTAGCCATGACCCGCGCCCGTAAAAAACTGGTAGTGGTGGGCGACTCCGCCACGCTGGCTCAACACCCTTTTTATGCCGATTTTATTGACTACGCCCAGCAGATTGGCGGCTACCTAAGCGCGTGGGAATTGGTGGAATAACCCACAAAAACGATTTTTAAATACGGTGCTGTGGAGAATGGAGGCCTTATTTTTGTAAAAAATACTAATTCTAACGAATTTAGGGCGAGGTACAAAAAGAAAGCCTGATTATCAGACACTGGTAAAAGTGTGAAAGCGGGGCTGTTTTACGGGCGTTTGGGCAATAATTTGTATTATTGCGGAAAAGCACATAACCAAAAGCTGCGCACCCAAATACCCGCCACGTTTGAGCTGATTCGGATTGTTGGCAGAACCAATACAAAGGCAAAAAAGTTATTACCAATAGACAGATTATAAATCCCCAAAAAATAGCCAAAACGATGGAAACCAAAGAACAAAAACTCACCGAGCCACCCAAAAGTTTGGGCCGTTATTTGATGGAAAGCAAACGCCAAGCTCAAAAAGAGATGATTGAGGAATATCAAAACAATCTTGATTTACAGGCTATTGTGGCAGAACTAAAACAAAAAAATGGAAAACATCACTCCGTATCAATATAGGTCTGTTGGCGATATTGATAATACTTACCTTTTCACTACTCGGTATGATGTAGCTTACAGAGTTCGTTTCAAGCCAAGTTTTTATGTGCTTGATGCCGACCCAGCCATTGCTAACCATGTTTATGAGTTGGTGATTGCACGAATCGAAAAGCCAGATGGTCCCTATACTTTTCTTGAATACAACCAACCAAAATAGGCCGCAAAAGCCCCAACTATTCAACCATTTAGATATTTAATCAGCCCGAATGCACAAAAATTTTAAAGGAATCGAAAAAACCGTTTTTGGACGGGGGAGTTTTAATCAATTGGGTGAAATCATTGCCCCGCAACGCACCGAAAACAATGGCTACATGGTTTTTGTTGTGGACAACTACTTCAAAGGCAAGGAGTTAGAAAGCCGACTGCCCCTTCAACCCGAAGACACTGTTTACTTTATTGACGTGGACCCCCACGAGCCTACTACCGAACAAATAGACCAACTGCGCGACGAGATACTGGCCGCCAAAGGATTGCCATCGGGCATCATTGGCATTGGTGGTGGGGCCATCATGGACATTGCCAAGTGCGTGTCGTTGATGGTTACCAGCGAAGGCTCTTCAACGCTCTATCAGGGCCTAAACCTCATCAAAGTGCCGGGTATTTACCACGTGGGCGTGCCTACTATTTCTGGCACGGGTGCGGAGGTTTCGATGACAGCCGTGCTAACTGGCCCCGAAAAAAAGCTGGGCCTGAAATGCGAGTGGACGGTTTTTAACCAAATTGTGCTCGACCCCGACCTCATTGCCACCGTGCCGCGCGACTGGTGGTTTTATGTGGGCATGGACACGTACATTCACTGCGTGGAGTCAGAAAAAGGGCAATTTAACAACGCTTATTCGCACGCTTTTGCGGAGCAATCTATGAAACTTTGCCGCGAAATTTACTTGGGCGAAACCAGCGGACAAACCCCCGAAAACGATGACAAACTGATGGTGGCATCGTTGATGGGTGGCCTAAGCCTGACCTACTCCGAAGTGGGCGTTTGTCATGCCATTAGCTACGGCCTTTCCAAGATTTTGGGAATGCGCCACTGCTACGCCAATTGTTTGGCTTTCAATCACTTAGCTGACTATTATCCCGAAGGCGTGGCCGAGTTTAAGCAAATGGTGGCGCAGCATCAAATTACGCTTCCCCAAAATTTAGCCAAAAATTGGACCGACCAGCAAATAACCGACATGGCCAAAGTAACTTACAACCTGCCTCACATGTGGAACCACGCAGTGGGCTACGATTGGCAAGAAAAAGTAACGCTGGCCGACATGGAAGAATTGTTTCGGCGATTGTAAATCAAGACGAAAATGATTTCTAAAATTAGAATAAAAAATTTTCGACAAATAGAAGATCAAACCATTGAGTTTACTTCGGCAGTGGTTATTGTGGGCCCAAATAATGGTGGTAAAACTACGGTTTTGCAAGCTATTTCTTTATTTGCAATTGCAGTTACTAATTGGGCTACTGAAAGAACCAATAGCCGCGCTTCTAAACGAACGGGAGTTGCCATTAGTATTGAAGATCTGCTCAATATTCCAGTTACGGAAGTTAATCAGATTTGGCGAGGAATGGCTGTGCGCGAAGGTATTAAAAATGAGGAAGGAAAGCCTACGGCCAAAAATATTAGAATAGAAATTCACGCGGAGGGACTTACCAAAAATATACCTTGGCGCGTGGGGTTTGAGTTTGACTATGGACGCGATACACTTATTTATGCCCGCTTAACAACCGACCCGCAGACGAACAAGTTGTATGATTTTCCAGAAATCTTAATTCAAGAACGAATTGGATATTTGCCTTCTATATCAGGGCTTTCATCAGTAGAAGATAAATTGGGGAAAGGCTCTATATTTAGACTCATCGGGCAAGGTAAAACTGCCGACGTGTTGCGAAATGTGTGCTTGTTTCTGTACGAAGACGAAGACAAAAGCAGGTGGAAAAAATTTGTTGAACAAATTGAGCAAATTTTTAAAATTACGCTCAACGCGCCTCAACATAACATTGTGAACGGCACTTTGAGCATGACTTACAATGAGTTGGGTAAGAAATCAATGGATATTGCTTCGTTGGGGAGTGGAGCTAAACAAACCGTGCTTCTTTTTTCCTATCTCATGGCATTTCCCAATTCTGTTCATTTATTGGACGAACCCGACGCTCACCTCGAAGTAATACGCCAATCGAATATTTACGATAAAATTAGCGATATTGCCAAAAGTAACGACACCCAAATTATTATTGCCAGCCATTCTGAAAGTGTTTTAGAACGGGCATTTTCGAGAGACACGGTCATTTCGGCAGTTTTTGGAGAGTTTGAGGTCATCAACAATAAAAAATATCTCAAATCTACCCTTACTACCATTGGCTATGAACAATTGTTGATTTCTAAACAAAAACCACGAATTTTATACGTAGAAGGGACAACAG
Source organism: Cytophagia bacterium (assembly GCA_004293645.1). Taxonomy (GTDB): domain Bacteria; phylum Bacteroidota; class Bacteroidia; order Cytophagales; family Spirosomataceae; genus REAB01. Next base: position 39,745 of record REAB01000060.1, read on the forward strand.
ATTTTGATTTTTTGAAAGCATTTGCAAAAAAAATAAACAGAATAGACATCGCCGATTTTTTGGAAAATGAAGTCTGTGTACACCCTGTTGCCAACGATATAAATGCGGTAAGGCAACACTTTACAACCCTAAAAGAGTTTATTCCTTTTCTTACGGGTTTTGCCGTATTTGATAACTTACGCAAAGAAATTGCCAACGAAATAAAGGGGCTTTCTTTTTGCCAATGGTCGAGAAATGAAGTTGAAAACTATCTACCATTGCCTCTTTCAATTCAGAATTATGTTGATTTAATCTCAGGGAACGGGCCGCTTTCTAACGGTAAATACTTGCCACCATTCCAAAAAATAATAACTGCTAACACGATACCCGCCGCACTCAACGATATAGACCACTCGTTTTGGAAAAATACTAAAATAAGTGATGATTATCTGACTCCAATTTTTGAGCAGTTTTTTAAGGAAATTGGTTTTCCAAGAGGTACCATGGACAAATCAAAGTATTATAAGCTGGTAGATTATTGCGATATAAGCGATATAGACCAAGAGGTTTCAATGCTGCTCAACGATATCTACGAACATTTTAATCAGACTTAAAAAACATCCCAAAGTTGCTACCACACTTGGAAATATTGTTTAGGCGGTTTTAGTAAGTAGCTGATTATGAGTTAGTAAGATTCATATAGCATTAGAAAAACGTGCCGCTGGTGTGGGTTTTTCGTTCAAATATTCGTCAAAAATCATGCTGATATTCCGCACAAAAGGCCGCCCTTGCGATGAGATGCGGAGGCTGGTATCGTCGAAAGCCAGCAGGCCGTCGGCGGCAAAGCGTTCGAGCTGGACGTAGAGCGTAGCGCGCTGCGACTCACTAAAAATACTGTTGTCCCAGTTGGTTTCAAACAAGCACATGAGGTTGAGTATCAGTTGCCTGATTTTCAGGTCAGTATCGCTCAAAACGTGGCCTTTGAGGAGTGGTAAGATGCCTTGTTTGGCCAAATAGATGTATTCTTCTACGTCTTTGGTATTTTGGGTAAAAACCCGCCAAGAGTCGCTGATAGCCGAGACCCCCAGACCCACCAGCAAGCGGGCAGGTGTCGTGGTATATCCCATAAAATTGCGGTGTAACTGTTTGTTTTCCAAGGCTTCAAAGAGGCGGTCGTTGGTCAAGGCAAAATGGTCCATTCCTATTTCGACGTAGCCAGCGGCCTCAAACTGCTGGCGGGCCAAGGCGTATATTTCTTGTTTTTGAACCGCAGTGGGCAAGTTATTTTCGTCAAAACCGCGCTGCCCGTTTCCTTTGAGCCAGGGCACGTGGGCGTAGCTGTAGAGCGACAGTCGGTCGGGGCGCATTTGGAGCGTTTGCTGAATGGTTTTGGTAAAACCTTTCAGCGTTTGAAAAGGTAAGCCTACTACCAAATCGTGACTCACCGAAGTGTAACCTACCTCCCGTGCCTGTGCCGTAACTTTGGCTATTTGGTCAGGCATTTGGATGCGTTTAATGGCCAATTGTACGATTGGGTCGTAGTCTTGTACGCCAAAACTTACCCGCCTAAAACCCAACGCGTGCAAAGTTTGCAAGTGTGCTTTGGTGGTGCTTCCAGGATGGCCTTCAAAACTAAACTCGGCATTTGGGTCGGTAGTAGTACCAACAAGTAATCCTTCTACTAATTTTTGAAGGTTTTGGGGCGAAAAAAAAGTAGGAGTACCGCCGCCCAGATGCAGTTCAACAATGCGTGGTGTTTTTTTGAATTGTTGCTTATAAATACGCCATTCGCTCAAAACGGCCTCAATATAGGGTTCTTCTACGGCGTGGTTGTGGGTAATGCGCTTGTGGCAGGCACAAAAGGTGCACATACTTTCGCAGTAGGGCAAATGCACGTACAAACTTACCCCGCCTGTGGGGTCTTCGATTTGGGCTTGCACAATGCTTTCCCGCCATGCTTTCTCTGAAAAAGAAGCCGTGTTCCAAAACGGAACGGTTGGGTAGCTGGTGTAGCGCGGGGCGGCTACGTTGTATTTTTCGATGAGCTGAGTAGGTGCCATGTTATGATTGCGATAAGATTTATGCAAAACAAGTGCATAAACACCCCCAAAAACATGATTAAAATCAATAAAAAAACTGCGATATATCAAATAAAAAATGGCTGATAAATATCAGTTTTGTAACTTACCAAACGCATCTGAACACGGGGAAAAGTGGCCTATTTTTGAGCCAACAAACCAATAAATAACGAGATTATGACCCCCATCAACACTACTCCTTCAACGGTTCTCATTTTGTTTTACCAAACGGTAGGAATCGAGCAATGTGCTGTTTTTGAGCAACTTAAAGCGCAGTTTTCAAATCAGGCCAAGTTTATTATGGTTGAAGTGGGGCATAATCCAGAGGTGGCCAACAGCTTTGAGATAAACACGGCCACCCTGCCCACTATTGTTGAGATAAACAACGGAAAAGAAACCTGGCGGCACATGGGGGCGTTTGAAACCAACGACATGATTCAACACTTGGCGGGTTTTCATGGCCAAGATATGATGTACGCTTGAAGCGGGGTTTTATCCCCTTAAATTGGCCAGTTTTTTCTCGTCGAGCAGTACAATTTCACCACCTTTTACTTCAATAAGATGTTCAGCTTTGAAGTCGCTCAGTGTTCTGATGAGCGACTCGGTGGCCGTGCCCACAATAGAGGCCAAGTCTTCGCGTGAGATGCGAATGGTGAACGATTCTTGCGCTTCTTTTTTGTATTTTTTGGAGAGTGTTATCAGCGCATCGGCAGTGCGTTTGCGAATGGAGTCGTAGGCCAATTTGGCCAACTGCCGCTCGCGTTCTTGCACATCGTTGGCCAACAGTTTAATGAATTTTTGGGCTATTTGTTGGTTTTTTATTAACAAATCCAAAAATTCTTGCTTGGGAATACTCACTATTTCGGCATCTTCAAGTGCTTCTGCCGACTCTTGGTAGTCGGTGTTTTCGATGAGCGCCACGTACCCAAAAGAGTCGCCTGTGCTGTACAATCCTGTGGTAAAGGCTTTGCCGTCGCGGTTGAGTTGAAAGGTACGCACCCGCCCTGATTTTAGAAAAAAGCACTTGGTTGGTTCATCGCCTTCGTGAAAAATAAGCTGTTTCTTCTTAAAAATTTGGGGTTTTCGTTGGTGCGAAAGCAGCGTGGCCAAATCGGGTTGTTGGCGGGCTTCGTCGTAGAGTTTTTCCAGTACTTCGGTGGGCGTTTGCAACGATTTGGTTAAGGTTTCTATTTTCTGAAAACGACGCTCCACGGCATTGAGCAGTTCTATTTCTTGAAATGGCTTGGTGAGGTAGTCGTCCGCACCCATTTCCATTCCTTTTCTAAAATCGCCTCTTTCGGTTTTGGCGGTTAAAAAAATAAACGGAATAGCCTGTAAATCTGGGTTTTGACTAAAAATGTGCAACACGCCGAAGCCATCTAAAACGGGCATCATGATGTCGCAAATCACCAAATCGGGTTTGGTTTCGAGGGCTTTTTCTACGCCTATTTTGCCATTTTCGGCGGTAGTTAGGGTATATCCAGCCAATTCCAGGAGTTCAGCGGTGGTTTCGCGGATGTCGTCGGAGTCTTCAATGAGCAGTATTTTTTTCATTTGGTTTTAAAAATAATGGTTACAGTAGTACCTTTTCCCAGTTGGCTATCAATGCGCACAGACCCGTTGAGCAGTTGGGCATAACGCGCCACAATGTGCAAGCCCAAGCCCGTACCTTGAACATTGGTAACATTGCTTCCTCTAAAAAAACGGTCGAACAAGTACTTTTGGTCTTCGTCCGAAATGCCAATGCCCGTGTCTGACACTTGCAGCGTAAGTTGCGCCTTACTGACGCAGGTTTGGAGCTGAATAAGACTGCCTTCGGGCGAGAACTTGCAGGCGTTAGACACTAAATTAATGATAATTTTACGAAGCAACGATGGGTCGGTGCAGCACAATTCTGGGCCAGTGTGTTTGCAAATAAACTGCTGACGGGGGCGCAAGATGGCTTGCAGGTCCAATTGCACCTCGGCAATAAGGGTTGTTAGGTCAAATTCGAGCAAGCGAGGCTCTATTTTGCCTTCTTCGAGCTTGCCCACCGACAAAAACTCCTCCAAAATATCGGTGAGGTTGCTCACTGCCGTTTTGATGCGCCTCAAATGGCGTTCGCGTTTGTCTTGGTCAAGCTCGGCCACGTATTTTTCGACCAGATTGGCTGCCGACAAGATGCTCGTGAGGGGTGTTCTGAACTCGTGTGAGGCCATAGACACAAACCGCGATTTCAATTCGCCGAGTTCTTTTTCGCGTTCGAGGGCTTGTTCGAGGGCTTTTTTGGAGGTTTCGAGGCGTTCGAGGGTTTCGACCAGTGCTTTGGTGCGATTTACAACCTCTTTTTCGAGGTTTTGGTTGAGTTTTTCTATTTCATTTTTTTGTTGAATTACTGCGGTTTCGGCTTCTTTTTGAAGCGTGGTGTCGTTCACAAACGCAATAAAATACGGCTCGTTGTCTTGCACAAAAAAACTCAAACTGATTTCGACCGAAAACAACGACCCGTCTTTGTGCTGCGCTTTGAGGTCAAGGCCTACGCCCATGGGCCTAACTTGGGGGTGTTCAGCGTAGTGTTGCCGCTGCTGTTGGTGCTTATGGCGCAGCGAAACGGGTATCAGCACTTCCATCATTTGTCCTTCCAGTTGGTATTCTGGGTAGCCAAAAAGTTGGTTGGCAAAAAGATTGGTCCGTAAAATAACCCCCGCCTTATTGACCAGCACGATGCCCATGGCGGCATACCTAAACAACGCCTCAAAGGGTTGGTCGTTTTGCTGGGGTTGAACTGGAAATGAGGCATCAGAATAGGGCATACAGCAAAAAAAATGGAGTAGCAATTGACTTCAAATGTATTGAGCAAAGGCCAAAAATCAAACCTTTTTATTTGCCGTGGCAAACCGTTACTGTCCCCAAGTGCGTGGGGGAGACTTGGGGGCTGAGGTAAGGCACGCCCAAGTTGAGGCCGCGTACAATCAAAAAAGCCGCAAGGGCAATTTTGTAAGCAGGAATAAAACGGGTAAGGGCGTGGCGTATTTTGTGGTTGATGGCACGAAATAACCAGCTCACTACCAGTAAGATAGGAGCGGTGCCCAGCCCAAAAAACAGCATAAATACTGCCCCATCAAACAGCGATGCGGTGGCCGTTGCTCCTGCTATTGCTACATACACCATGCCGCAGGGCAAAAATCCATTGAGAATTCCCGCCCCCAAAAAACCCAAAAAAGTAGGTTGGCGAAAAAAGAACTGGGTTTGCTTGCTGAAAAATTGATTGATAGCCGGGCCATTAAAAATTGAAAAACGCGCCAAAAACAGTACCAAAAGCAAAGCCACGCCCGACAAAACGGAGAGTTTTTGTTGTAAACCTGCCCAAAAAAGCCGTTCTCCCAACAGTCCAAATGCCACTCCAAGCAGCCCGTAGGCCAGCAAACGACCGAGCGTGTAGATGAGCCGCTTGAGTAAGGCTTGCCCCGCGCTGCCGCGCCCCACGGGCAAGGCCAAAGCCAGCGGTCCGCACATACCAACGCAGTGCAAACTCCCCACCAAGCCCGTCAGAAACGCAATTGAAAACATAAGAAAGGCAGCGTAAAAGTTTTACAAATCAAATTCTTGTTCTAAAAAGTACTCGTGGAGGCCATCGTGCCACGTGGCTTGTATTTTCCAGCGACCTTTGACCATGGCGCGGGTCGAAAAACGAAAAACGGAATGGGTTGTTTTGGCCAGCGGGACGTTGAAATCAAGGGAGCGGTCGGCGGGGCGAAAAAAATTGATTTGGCCCGAGCGAACAACCGTCGGCAATGAGATACGTAACTGTTCTTGGAGGGTGTCGTAAAACATCGTTTTTTGAATATTAAAGCCAGTACTATTGCGAAGATTGTCTAAATGCTTGTCGTATTTTGCGCCGCGTTGGTAGTAGTCGTCGCTCACAAGGTCTATTTTTGTGGTCATCATGCGGTAGGCCATTGTGGCCACAAAACCCGCAAAAAGCACAAACGCCAGTACAATTGATTTTCCCCAGTTCATTTTTGGTAATTTTTAATACTACTTTATGGTGCTAAAAAAGAGGTGGATAACGTTTCGGAAAGCGCATTATTCATCCAAATTTCGACTTCAACCGTTTGGTTTCCTGAGCGGAGTTGGGCGGGAGTTTTGTCGATAAAAAACGACAAATTGGCCACTTCCGAGGCCGCAACAACGGAGGCATTGCCAATGAGGCGTATCACGCCAGCGTTGTCTTTTATTTTGAGCGTTACGGTGGCCGCAGCGGTGCTTTTATTGACCAGCTGTAAACTGTACAGGTTGGACACTTGCCCATTGGGTTGGCGTTGATAGGTAAGCCCTGGCGTGCGCATGAGTGTTAGCTCGAAGGCGCTGCGCGTGGTGAGCAAATAGCCCAAAACACCCAACAAACCCACCAAAACGGCAGAATAAGCCAGCACCCGCACCGACAGAAGGCCTTTTTCTTGTTTGGTAATACCCTCCAGCGAAGCATATCGAATGAGGCCGCGCGGCTCGTTTATTTTGTCCATCACGTGGTCGCAGGCATCAATGCAGGCCGTGCAGCCTATGCATTCCAACTGCGTGCCGTTGCGAATGTCAATGCCCGTGGGGCAAACTTGCACGCAAATATGGCAATCAATGCACGAGCCTTTGGTGGGTGCTTCAACTGCGTTACTTTTTTTGCCACGAGGCTCACCGCGCAGCCAGTCGTAAGCCACCACAATAGATTTTTTGTCCAGCAACACGCCCTGCAAACGGCCATACGGACAAACTACAATACAAACCAGCTCCCGAAAACGGGCAAAAACAAAATAAAATACCGACGTAAAAATGAGCAAACTCGCCAACTTGCCCCAGTGCAGTGCCAATGGCTCGCCAATGAGGCGCAACAATTCGTTTTTGCCAATGAGGTAAGCCAAAAAAGTGTTGGCAATCAAGAACGACAGCGCAAAGAACAGGCTGTGTTTGAGGGTTTTCTTTCCAATTTTCTCCCAATTGAGTGGCGCAGCATCGAGGCGGCGTTGGGCGTTGTGGTCGCCCTCGATGAGTACTTCTATTTTACGAAAAAGCATTTCCATAAAAATAGTTTGTGGACACGCCCAACCGCACCAAATGCGCCCAAAAACCACCGTAAAGAGCATCACAAACACCATGAACGTGATGAGCCCAATGGCTACCAAGTGGAAATCTTGCGGGAAAAATACGACCCCAAAAAAGATAAATTTACGTTCCAACACATTGAACAAAAACGCAGGCTGCCCGTTGATATTGAGCCACGGCAACCCAAACAAAAGTGCCAACAATACCCACGCTACCACCGTGCGTAGTTTGTAAAACTGCCCGATTTCGATGCGCGGATAAATCCAAATGCGTTTGCCCGTTTGGGTTACGTTCGAGAGCGTATCGCGGTAGTCGTTGGTATGGATTTGGGGCGTTTTCATCGGTTTTTTTTGTGTTTAAGCGTGGCACATGAGTACGGGTGTTTAAGCGGTGTACAAGTTGTGCCACCGCTCATTTTTATTTAACAGCCAAAGTGTTTTCGAGCGTACCCTGCGGCGCTTTGGCGTTGGGCGGGTTGGTGCCTTTGAGGGTTAAAATAAAGCTGCTCACTTTTTGGATTTGCATTGGATTAAGTGATTTTTTCCACGAAATCATGCCTTTTTCGGCAACGCCTTCCGAAACAATGTGAAACACATTTTTGATACCGCCACCGTGCAACCAGTAATTGTCGGTGAGGTTAGGCCCCACGCCGCCTTCGCCTTTTTGGCCGTGGCAAGCCGCGCAATTTTGAGTAAAAACCTTCTGGCCTTCGGTCAGCGCAGCTACGTCGTTGAGTGCCAACACGTTGTTTTCATTGATGGCGTTGGCCGCTTTTGTGAGGTATTCTTCGCGTACTTTATCGGCTACGGCTGCTTCTTGCGTGTATTCGTTGAGCATGATTTGGCCGTTGCCCGCCACGTGATACACCACACCATATATTATTCCAAAGCCAATGGTGCCGTAAAACAAAAACATAAACCAGGGCGGAGTAGCGTTGTTGAGTTCGATAATGTTGTCGTAGGCGTGGGCCATTTGCAGGTCTTTTTCGAGGGCCAGCGGTTTGAGGTCGGTAAAACGCTCCCACCGCGAGCGCGTTGGTTTTGACTCTTGGGCGGGGTTGATTAACTTTTGGAGCGTGCCGTAGAGTTGTAGGGTAATAAACAACAACGTCAGGCTACCTAATATCACTGTAATGAGCAACAGCAACAGCATCAGTTCTTGGGATTCAATGGGCTTTGTCATGTTTTGTTAAGATTGATTAGAGCAGTCAATGGTTCCGTCCGACTCGAGCGGCAACTCACTCATGCGTTTGAGATAGGCTTTGTCGGCCCAAACCAAATAGAGGATTACGGCCACAAAAAAGAGAAAGAAAATAAGGAGCGAGGCCATCATGGGTATGTCGGCTCCCACCACGTTTTGAATGAATTGCTTGAACATAAGTGTATGGTGTATGGTGTATGGTGGGGATGTCCAGATAAGAATTTTAGTCAATAGGCAATACCTCAAAACGCCTACTTCTTGATGTCTGTACCGAGCCGTTGTAGATAGGCAATGAGTGCAATCATTTCTTTGTCGGCGGTTATTTTGATGCCTTCTTTAGCTAAGTTATCGGCTATTTTTTGCGCTTGGGCTCGGGCATTTGCCGCTGCGTCGTCCACCTCATAAGAGGTATAAGGCACGCCCAATGTTTGCATGGCACGGAGCTTGTCGGTGGTTTGGCTGAGGTCAAGTTTTTGGTCTTTGAGCCAGTCGTATTTGGGCATTATTGAGCCAGGACTCATGCTGGTAGGTTCTACCAAGTGGAGATACTGCCACGAGTCGAGGTATTTTCCACCTTGGCGGTGCAAGTCAGGGCCAGTGCGCTTGCTGCCCCACAAGAAGGGGTGGTCATATACAAACTCGCCCGCTTTTGAGTACTCGCCATAACGCTCGGTTTCGGACCTAAACGGCCGCACCATTTGTGAGTGGCAGCCCACGCAGCCTTCCCGAATGTAGAGGTCACGGCCTTCGATTTCGAGGGCGGTGTAGGGTTGCACAGCGGCAATGGTTGGCACGTTAGATTGCACCATAAACGTTGGCACAAGCTCAATGAGCGAGCCTATCAAAACTGCCACCAACGACAGCACCAGTAGCGGCATGGGTTTGCGTTCTACCCAACTGTGCCAGTAGGTATCTTCTTGATGCTCAATTACAAACGTCTTGGTTAAGGCTACTGCTTCGGCTTTTTCGTTGGCTATCAAGCGGCCCTGTGCCACCGTTTTGAAGATATTGTACGCCCCCAAAATAGCTCCCGTCAAGTAGAGAAATCCACCCAATGCCCGCATCATGTACATGGGAACAATTTGCACTACTATTTCTAAGAAATTGCCGTATTTGAGCGTACCTTCTGCCGTAAATTCTTTCCACATCATGCCCTGCGTAAAACCCGCAATGTACATCGGTACTGCCCAAAACAAGATGCCCAGCGTACCGAGCCAAAAATGCAGGTTGATGAGGCGTTTTGAGAAAATAGTGGTGTTGTATATTTTAGGAATCATGTAGTACATGATGGCAAACGACAAAAATCCGTTCCAGCCCAGTGCGCCCACGTGTACGTGCGCGGGAATCCAGTCGGTAAAGTGGGCGATGGCATTTACGTTTTTGAGCGACAACAGCGGCCCTTCAAAAGTAGCCATGCCGTAGGCCGTAATGCCCACCACCATCATTTTGAGCGTACCGTCTTCGCGCACCTTGTCCCAGGCACCGCGCAGCGTAAGCAGGCCGTTTATCATGCCACCCCAAGAAGGCGCAATGAGCATAATCGAGAACACCGTACCCAACGACTGCGCCCAGTCGGGTAGGCTGGTGTAGAGCAGGTGGTGTGGCCCCGCCCAGATGTAAATAAAAATGAGCGTCCAGAAGTGCAACACCGACAACCGATACGAATACACGGGGCGGTTGGCCATTTTTGGCAAAAAGTAGTACATCAAGCCCAAAAAGGGAGTAGTCAAGAAAAACGCCACCGCGTTGTGGCCATACCACCACTGCACCAGTGCATCTTGCACGCCCGCATAAAGCGAGTAACTTTTTAAGAAACTAACGGGTATGGCCAACGAATTGACAATGTGCAACATGGCCACCGTAACAAACGTGGCAATGTAAAACCAAATGGCCACGTACAAATGCCGCTCACGGCGTTTGATAATAGTGCCCATCATGTTGATACCAAACACCACCCAAATCAGCGCAATGGCAATGTCGATGGGCCACTCGAGCTCGGCGTATTCTTTGGAAGTAGTAATGCCCAGCGGCAGCGTAAACACCGCACTCAAAATGATGAGTTGCCAGCCCCAAAAGTGAATTTTAGAAAGTAAATCGTTGAACATGCGGGCTTTGCAAAGCCGTTGCAACGAGTAATAAATGCCCGCAAAAATGGCATTGCCCACAAACGCAAAAATAACACCGTTGGTATGAAGCGGGCGCAGCCGCCCAAAAGTGCCATATTGCGTAACGTTGGCCGCTGGCCAAAACATTTGGACGGCAATGATAACCCCTACCAGCAGTCCAATGACGGCCCAAATGATGGTAGCAAAGGCAAAATTTCGCACAATTCGGTTGTCGTACTCAAACTGTTCGAGATTGGGCGGAGCAATAAGCGGAACGGAAGAACTGGTAAGGTGCATGGGTATTATTGTTTTGGTTTTTCGTCAATCAAAATGCGGATAGAAGGCGTGTGGAGGTCGTCGTTTTGGCCGCTGCGCATGGCCCACAAAAAAGCCCCCAAAAAACCCAAAGCCATGAATAAACTAACTCCAATCATGAAAAAGATAACGTACATGGTAATAGGTGTTTTGGGTTTTAAGTAAATAGCTCGTGGATTACACCCCAAAATTCGGGCTAATTCGCAGTTCAAAATATGAGGGTACTCACCTCAAAATGAGAAGAATATTTGTCCAAAAACTGACAAAAATCAGTATTTGCCCCGCCACACCATGCCCAACGATGCAATGGCCACGAGCGTGATCGAATTGAGGGGCATCAGCACCGCCGCCACCACGGGCGAGAGCGTGCCTTGCAGGGCAAACGTAAGCCCCACGCAGTTGTAGAAAAGCGAAAAAGCGTAACTAAACCGAATAAGACGCAACGCGAAACGGCTGTATTTCAAGAATTTGGGTAGTTGAACCAACTGCGAAGCCGCCAAAATGGCATCGCTCGAAGGCGTAAATTGAAGGGTATCTTCGGCAATGGCGATGCCCACATCGGCTTGTTTGAGCGCGCCCGCGTCGTTGAGGCCGTCGCCCAGCATCACCACCTTGTGGCCCTGGTTTTGGAGTTGCTGCACAAAGTCCAGCTTGTCGTGGGGCGAACACCCAAAGCGCATGGCCCTTGGGTCAAACCATTGGCTGAGGTGCAATTTTTCGGCATCGTTATCGCCCGAAAGCACGTACATTTGGTACTCTTTTCCGAGCGTTTGAAACATCTTTTCTACGTTGGTACGGTAAGAGTTGGGTACTTCAAAATAACCAAGCAACTGCCCGTTTATTTCCAAAAAAGCCCCACTGCCTCCCCGTGGCAACGGCGGCACGTAACTTGCCCCCAACCACGTACCCGCGCCGAGTCGCACGGTTTGTCCGTCGCAGCAAGCAGCAATGCCCTGGCCGTCGGTGCGCTTAAAATTATTGATGCCGAGCCGCGAAACGTGGGCGTACAGCCGCCCAATTTGCCGCGAAATAGGGTGCGACGACGACTGCACCAACGCCGCCACCAATTGCGTTTGGTAAGCTGTTAGGGCAACTGCTCCCACAAACTGAGGCAGTGTGCCTTTGGTGTTGGTGAGCGTCCCCGTTTTGTCAAAAACCAGCGTATCGCACTGGGCCAACGCTTCGATGAGTTCGGTATTTTTGAGATAAAATTGTTGCTTACCCAGTATTCGTAGCCCGTTGCCCAGCGCAAACGGATAGCTCAAGGCCAGTGTACAGGGACACGCAATAATCAAAACCGACGTAAAGGCATTGAGTGCTTTTGAAGTGTCCACCGTGTACCAATAAAAGGCTACGCCAAAAGCCAGCGTCAGCACGCCCACCGTAAAATACCGCCCCACTGCCTCCGAAAACGTGTTGAGGCGGCTGGTTTGGTTTTTTTGAAAAATATCGTTGTTCCAAAGCTGGGTTAAGTAGCTCTGCGACACATCTTTAACCACTTCGGCTTCCATGCGCTGGCCTACCTGCCGCCCACCCGCGTAGAGCAAGTCGCCCACTCGTTTGGCTTCTAAGGCCGACTCGCCCGTTACAAAACTGTAATCTATCTGGGCCTCGCCACGGTAAAGCAGTGCGTCGGCAGGCACAATGTCGCCATCTTTTAGCACAATGCGGTCGCCTTTTTTGAGGTGTTCAATTGGAATTATTTCTTCTTCGAGGGTAGGAGTGAGGCGCGTTGCCGCCATCGGGAAATACGACTTGTAGTCGCGCTCAAACGACAAGAAAGCGTAGGTGCGCTGCTGAAACCACTTGCCAATGAGCAAAAAGAAAATGAGGCCCGCCACCGAATCAAAATAGCCCGCGCCGCCCAGTGCTACCACCTCATAAACACCCCGAAAAAAAGCCACCAACACGCTCAACAAAATGGGTACGTCGAGGTTGAGTTTGCCGCGTTTGAGGCTGCGATATACCGACTCAAAATAGCCCGACCCTGCGTAAAAAACCACGGGGGTGGCCAATACCAAATTGAGATAACCAAACAAATGCTGATAAACGGAATCGGACAGGCCGAGGTATTCGGGGAAACTAAACAGCATGATGTTGCCCGCACAAAACCCCGCCACCCCCAGTTGGGTGAGCAGTTTGCGGTCGGTGGGGGTTTGGTCTTGGTGCGCCGCGTGGTTTTGGTCAATGAGGGGCTCGTAGCCCACCGAGGTCATCAGTTCGGCTACTTGCCTGAGCGACACCACCGTTGGATTGAACGTAACGGCTACCTGTTTTTTTAAAAAATCTACCCGTGTTTGACCAATACCCGCGTTGATTTGGTGCAGGTTTTCGAGCAAGTACAAGCACGAAATGCAATGAATGGCGGGTACAAAAAAAGTAACTTTTGCGACGTTATCGCTCTGAAAATCAAGTATATTGTGGGTTATTTCGGGCGTGCCCAACCACTCAAAGCGTTTGGTAGTAGGGGTTACTCCAGCTTGTTTTTCGAGGTCATAATACGCGCAGAGGTTGTTGTCGGCCAAGAGCGTATAAACGGTCTGGCAGCCGTGGCAGCAAAAATGCTTGTCGTTGGTGGTGATGCTGTCGGTGGCACAGTCGTTGCCACAGTGGTAGCATTTGAGGGAGGGGGCGGCGGTAGTCATAACAGCGCAATGCTTGATTAGCTGCCCCAAAAGTCGGGGTATTGCGGCAAAGCACAGATGAGCAAAATCTGCCCAAAAACTGATAAATGTTAGTTCGTGCGGGCTATGCTGGTCCCGATTGTTTCGATTGGGCTTAACTCCTCCCGATAGCGTTCTCGCTCGTGCTTACTATTTTGCGACTTCCAGTCGCAGTGGCTGGAAGCCTCCTAATAAGCGGCACGAGCCAGAGGCTCGCGCCATCAGGTTGAATCTTTTTTAAAACTTTGATTATTAGCACTTTACATATACGCCTTTACCCACCGCGCGGGCGCACCCGATAGCGCGAGCGTCCTCGCTCGTGCTTACTATTTTGCGACTTCCAGTCGCAGTGGCTGGAAGCCTCCTAATAAGCGGCACGAGCCAGAGGCTCG
>REAB01000183.1 GCA_004293645.1 Cytophagia bacterium
TCATAACCATTAAAAAGTAGTTGACACTTTGACTTGTAAACAATTGAATGTCAATGATTTAAAATGCCTATTTTTTATTTCCGTGAAGGATGCCAAAAATACTTTCAATAATAGCGCGATTTTACTAAAAATCTTTCAAATGCTTGATTTTTAGCTGTTAATGATGCAAAACACCCTATTTTTTCATTTTGTTATACCTTTATTTTGCCAAATAGAATTAGGCAAAAAAGCCATTTTATAAAATTAATTAAACTTTTTATAAAAAATGTGCAATTATTCAAAATAATGCTTTACCTTTGTATCGTATTCCAAAAGTCAGAATTTATTTTATTGTTTAATAAGGAAAAAGTCATGAATAAGAAAAAAATAATCGGCTACACCAAACCAGTTTTTGCGCTGTGTTTGTTTATGCTCATCATTTACGGGGCTTACACGCCCAGCCAAAAAGCCGAGCGGCAGCAAATAGTGTGCGTCAAATTTAAAGCCAACACTTCGGCCAGTGAAATTGAGCGTTACATGCAGGAATTTGCACAGTTGCGCAGCGCAATACCACAAATGGTGGCTTACTCGGCGGGTAAAACGCTGGCCATCAACGGTAAACCAGACTACGACGTGATGCACTACGTTACGTTTCGGACGGGCGAAGACATCGAAACTTTTCAGAATCATCCCAAGCACCAAGCGTTTTTGAAAAGTAACGAAGCTATTTTTGAGAAAACGCTGGTTATCAATTCTGATATTCAGCGGTAGTTTTTGGAAGTTTTAATGGAACGTGGAGGAATGGAGGCATTAAGTTGTCGTCTGTTTCTCCGCGTTTTTTTGTGCGTTCATTTTAGGGCGTTATGGAGCAGCGTTCAAAGCGGTTGGGTTGCCACTGGTTTTTCCAGCCAGCCAAACGACTGCGACGGCTCAAGTTGAATAAACCGCTGGCGTTGGTGGGGGCGTAGCGGCGGGTTAAGTCGCTGGGCGTTTGGTCGGCCAATTTCATTTTAACATTGCTCCAATTGAACTCCACCCACTGTAAAAAATGCTGTACAGCAGCCTGAATCTTGGCATCGGAGTCGTATTTGTAAGCACTCACATACACCGATTTAGCGTTTTGGAGGGCTACGTTGGTGTGGGTTTGGAGGAGATTATTGCCCGAAAAATTGCTAAATTCATAGCGCTCGCCCGCCGTTTGGGCGTTGTCGTTGAGCAGGTTTTTGGCGTTGATGGTCCAATTAAATCGCCACAAAATATGGGTAGCTTGGCACGATTGCACAATAAAACCATTGTGCCGCGTGGGGGTATTTTTAAACCTGTTTTCACGGCTTTCAAAAGTAGCGTAGGTGCCGTTTTCTTGCGTAATGGCCCCAATTTTGGCGTTTCCCATGGCAAAAATTACGCCCGTACCCGCCGCCAAATGGAGCTGGTCAATGGTTAAATCGGCGTTGAGGGGTTGCACATAATTGCGTTTGTCAGGAATGCGGCACGTAAACTTCCCAATGCGGTGGTTGCCGTCGGGTACGTTGGCAAAGCCAAAATAGTAGCCGTCGCCGTGTAGTTTGATGCGCACGTCGGTTTCTACTTCGTCCAGCATGGCCCCCGCTATGCCTTTGTTGAGCCACAAGCCCGTCATGTCGTTAGCGCAATCTTGGCTCATAAAAACGGGGTTGGTGTTTTTGATGTTCATTTTTTTTATCCTAAAACTACTCTTGGGGCTGCCGTAAGAAGTCCAAGTGTGTTTGGAGCCTATCCACGAAATGTTGTTGCGTAAAAGCGTGGGGTAAGCGCGTTCGTTGGGAATGTTTGGTTTGCGCAAGGTGTTTTCTATCAAGTAGTTATCTACCAAAACATGATTAATTCCTTGCGTATAAAGCACGATGGCGCAGGGATAATTGGCGTACAAATTTTTGATATACAGGCTGTCTTTGCGCCGATGTACGCTGGGGTCTATTTGGTTCTCGAACGTGAAGGTATAAAAAGGTTTTTCGATGGGCGCATCGCCCCACGGCTCGTTGTCTTGCTGGGCAAAGAGCGAGTCAATCAGCACGGCTCGGTGTGCACCGCGCACGTTGATGCCCCACACCGCAAAGCCATCTTGCTGAATATTGAGGTGATTGAAGCCGTTTATTTCTCGAAAAGCCCGTGCCGTAATGCGGTCGTAACCAGGACTTTGAAAGTGGTTGGGGGTGTCAATGTTGAGGCCGCACATGGGCATATTTTGAATGGTAATACTGCCCATTTGTAGGGTGGCAGTTGGCAACTGCTCGGGCGACATTATTTCCAAAAAAGCCTGTCCGCCCTGCGTGAAGGGCTGTTTTATTTGTTGGTGGGCGGCGTTTCCGTCGAGGGTGAGCGTGCCAGTTAAGGCCAAGGTGGCTACGTCGCCGATGCGTATCACTTGCACTTGGCTCAGTTTGCGCGCGGCTTGCAGGGTGCTGTTGTCGAAATGCAGTTGCAGCCGTTTGGGGTTTTGGAGTTGCTTTGGGGTAATGTTGATGGGGGAAATGGGATAAATTTTGCGCCCAAAATTAACCCGTTCGGACACCGACAGGGCCATCAGCAGGGCATCGTTTACGCTACCCGAAGCCAGCGAACGAGTGAGAAACCAGTCTAATTGTACGCCGTCGGCGGGGTCGTAAATGCGTCTGAAACGCCCGCTGACGTTGCGTTTGGTGCTGCCCAAAACCGTCCCAACGTTGGGTATTGAAGTGTCGTCGTTGGGGTCGTATTGCCAATCGCCTTGCTTGTCGGAGTCGCTGACGCGGTATATTTTTTTTGCATCAGGACTCGACAGGGCGGTCATGGCGCGGAGGGTGGTACGCTCTATTTGCTGCGTAAATCCGCCAAAACTCACGCCAAGTAGCCACAGCAAGGTAATTGTCTTTTTTGTTTCCATTTATTTTTTTGCTCAACCCACAACGGCATTATGCTCCTATTGATTACTACGCTACTTGCAAAAATAGCGTAAATTACGGTGCAATAACGTAATCAGCGTTCGGTTTGAGTCGTCCACGATGGGTATTTTTTCATGGATAATGTTTTTTTAGTGCCATTTAAAAGTAATCGGAATACGTACTTTGCAACGCATAGGCTCGCTTTCGCGGAGCGCGGGTAGCCAAGAAGGCATCAAACTTACTACCCGCACAGCCTCCTCTTCGCAGCCGCCTCCCACTCGCCCTTTTACGCTGATTAGTTGTAATCTACCCGTTGGCAACACATACACTTCCACGTAAACCGTTCCTTCAAGTCCCTCACGGTAAGCTCTTTCTGGAAAATGAGCGTTTTGAATAACAAATGCTTGAAACGCCTCTTCGCCCCCAGAAAACAGGGGCGGGCGGCTTTGCCGTACAATGGGCAATGCACCGACAGAATCGGCAAAAAAGGGTTGGAGTTGCGCTCTGAACGAGTGGTTTTGGGCCATGCTAATGCCCACAGAAGCAAAAAAGGTAAGAATCAAGTTTTTCATGAGTATAACGTTAAAGTTTCCTCAAACATATCTTTCTGATTCTTACTAAATAGACCCGTTTTCTGAACTGCGGAGATAAGTTCCTCAAATTGGCAAACAAGTTTTTCAAATGCGCGTTGCAATCAAGCTATTTGCAGCCTTTCGAGGAGTTCGATTTTCATGCTGCGCGACACGCTCACCTCCGCGCTGTCGGGCATTATTACTGCCCCACCCTCGCCGCGCACGTAGCGTTCCACAAAATTGATGTTGATAATGTGCGACTTATGCACCCGAATGAAATCTGATTTGTCGAGCAATGGCTCAAACTCGGACATGGATTTGGAGGCCACAATCTTTTTTTGCTGGGTCAAATAAATGGTGCAATAACTCCCCAGCGCTTCGAGCCGAATGATGTCGGCAATGGGCAGTAGCAGGACTCCTTCTATTGTCGAAACCGCCAGTTTTTTGTTTTTGCCGCGCTCAGTTTGCATTTTTTCAAACAAACGTTGGAGGTCGTTGGGCGCAACAATGGGCAGGTTTTGTTCGAGTTTTATTTTTTCTTCCAATATACGGTTGTGCGCCAACAGCAGTGTTTCGTTTTCTTCGGCACGTTGCAACACCAGCGCGTGGGCATCGCGGGCTTCTTTTCTAAACAAATTGAACCGATAAGCCACCGCAAACGAAAGCAGCAACGACTCAATGGCTATGCCAAACTGAGCGGCGTAGTCCACCCAAAAAAGGTGCTTGGGGAGTATATTTGACAAACCCAAAAAACGCACCACCACCGCACCCAAGAAAAAAACCCAAGCCAACGTAAAATACTTGGCGGGTTCATAGCCCAAATACCAAATATAAATGCCCCCCAAAATAATAGAGAACGAATTGACAATAACCAGCACATCAAGGGCATTGTTGTGCCAAATTTGATAAGGCAGCAGCCACTCCATGAACATGAGGACCATCAAAGCACCCAAAATTCCTAAATTCCAAGCATATAATTTGGGGGCTAATGCCTTGATATCTAAGAATTTATTGACGAACAAAAACGAAAATGTGGCACAAATAACAACCGACGTAATGTTGTCGGCGTTGAACCACGGGGCATTTGGGGTAAAAAAAACTTGGTGCGTACCCATGCCTTTCAGTGTGAGGTAAAACAGCGTCAGTTCATAGCCCGAATAGTACAAAAAAGTAAGGTCTTTGAGCGAAAAATACAGAAACAAGTTGTAGAGTGCCAACGCCAAAAGCAGCCCCAAAAGTGCGCCAACAAGCAAGTCGTACTGGAAAATATAAGCCACCAACGGCTGAATAGTACCGAGCAAAAACGGTAAATGTAGCGTAGGAGATTGCGCCCGAAAAATAACCTGTTTGGGGTTTCTGCCCAAGTTAAAACTATAATTATTGGTCAAAAAATGCCGCCCACCCAAAGGCCGTAACAAGCCTGTTTGCCAAGTGCTTACGCTGTCGTTTTGGTGTATTAGATAGACATCTAAGTAGTGAAGCGGGAAGTCGGTGTAGAGGTATAAATCTTCGGTAGCGGGCGCCTCGGCAAAATCAATGCGAAACCAGTGCGGCAGGTCTTGGTTGCCCAAACTCAGTCCTTCTTTGCCGTTTACCACAAAAGCCGCGTAGGGTAGCCGTTGCACTTGCGCAAACGTGAGGTTTTGGGCAGTATCGGCCAAATATGCCACGTACGGTGCCACGTCAAGTAGTTTATCCGTTTTGTGATAATCTACTTTGGGTTGCGCCCAGGTGTTGAAGGCCGCCAATAGTCCCCATAAAACGAGTCGAAGTCGGTTCATTTGAGCTTGTGTTATTGCTCAAAAGTAGCGATGATTCATAAGATGCCTTCTATTGGGCAAACATTTTTGATTAAACGGTAAATGGCGTAACCTACCCACATTCCGCAGTGCCGTTGCTTTGCCGAATATGGCTCAATAAGCTTTAAAACCTTTGGCGCGGAGTGCGGCGTAGAGGTCGTTGTCTTGTTCGTTTTTGAGCAGTGAGCCAATAAAGGGCGGCACTTCGGGCATCGTTTCGAGGTCTTTGAGGTCGTCGGCGTTTACTTTGGCCCACAGCAGTAGTTTTATCCAGTCAATGAGTTCGCTGGTAGAAGGCTTTTTTTTGAGAGCTTTCACGTCGCGCACCGCAAAAAACGTTTTGAGGGCGCGTTCTACCATTTCTTTGTCCAAATCGGGGTAATGCACCTCCACAATTTGCTGCATGGTAGGGCGGTCGGGAAAACGAATAAAGTGAAAAAAGCACCGCCGCAAAAAAGCATCGGGCAGCTCTTTTTCGTTGTTGGACGTAATAATAACGATGGGGCGCTGCTTGGCGGCAATGGTGCGGTCGAGTTCATAACAAAAAAACTCCATGCGGTCGAGTTCTTGCAGCAGGTCATTCGGAAACTCAATGTCGGCCTTGTCTATTTCGTCAATCAACAGCACCACTTGCTCTTCGGAGTCAAACGCCTCCCAGAGTTTTCCTTTTTTGATGTAATTTTCTACTTCATACACGCGCTTATCGCCCAGTTGGGAGTCGCGTAAGCGCGACACGGCATCGTATTCGTACAACCCTTGGTGTGCTTGGGTAGTAGATTTGACATGCCACGTAATGAGTCGTTTGTTGAGTGCTTTGGCTACTTCGTAGGCCAGCATGGTTTTGCCCGTGCCAGGTTCGCCTTTGATGAGCAGTGGTTTTTGGAGGCTCACCGCCGCATTAACTGCCACCGCAAGTTCGCGCGTGGCCACGTATTGTTCCGTTCCTTGAAAGTTTAGGTTCATTTATTTTAAAGGGAATTTAATCAACTATTTTTGGCTTTGGGGCTCAAATTTATTCAAAATCAATCAACAAAATAACTCGCACAAAAAACGTGGCAATTAAAAACCAATGACTTAGGTTTGTGTAAATTAACCTCAAAACTACCACATTGCCAAAGTGCGAATGTAGTAAAAAAAGACCTGACAGGAAAATTACGGTCCCGTTGCAAGATTGTAAACGGACATTTGTGCCAAATGGTCATAGCTGACTAATTTATCTTGGTTTTTCTGCAAAGACCCTTTTTTTACTACTTTTGACTAACAATTTTCTGCAAAAAGTGGCCTGTAAAGAATCTGTAACCCATGAGATAGACCTTTGGAAACGCTTCAAAAAAGGCGACGAAGACGCTTTTGCCGCCATTTATGAGCAATACGTCGGTATATTA
Organism: Cytophagia bacterium; assembly: GCA_004293645.1. GTDB lineage: Bacteria > Bacteroidota > Bacteroidia > Cytophagales > Spirosomataceae > REAB01. Next base: position 6,636 of record REAB01000183.1, read on the forward strand.
TACAACTATGGGTGCCACATCGTTGCCGATACTTTTTTGGTGCAAGATGCAATTCAAGATTTGTTTGTGGACTTGTGGCGAATGCGCCAAAATCTCTCTGATACTACTTCAATCAAATTTTATCTGTTCCGGGCCTTGCGACGTAAACTACACCAGTTGGTAAAAGCCGAACAAATTTTTACAAAATTTCCTACGCTTACGCCCCTTTTTACGCCCGCCCAAGAAACGGAGTTCATGGCCAATGAAGCATCTGCCGAAATGCTCCAAATTCTTCAAAACCACCTCAAAACACTCCCTCCGCGCCAATTTGAGGCAATTCGTTTGCGGTTTTTTGAAGATTTTAAGTTTGAAGAAATCGCGTCTATCATGGACATGAACGAACAATCGGTGCGTAACCTGATTCAGCGGGCTATTCTAAAACTTCGTAAACTTTTTGGTTCGTCGGTGTGCATTTTCTCGCTTTTATTTTTTCTTTAAAAAAAAACCTTGCCAAGTGAGTTAAAACCTAAAAATCTACCTTTGGTACTTCCGAAGGCTCTAAAATAGTATTTTACCTTTATTAAATATGAAATTTGAAAACTATACCGTCAAAGATTTTTTGTTAGACGACCGCTTTGTTGATTGGGTAAAACAAGGGACGGAAGATGCCTTTTGGCAAGATATTTTGACCCAGTACCCGCAAAAAAGAGCGGCCATTACTCAGGCCCGTAGCATTGTGTTGGCAACGACTCAACTGCCTGTTCAATCATTGAAAGACAATGACTTGGCGGCCATGTGGCAAAAAATTCAGTGGCGTATCCAAAAAGAGGAGACCCAAGACACACCCGTTCGTGGCATCGGGCAGCGTTGGTGGTGGGCTGCTGCAGCTTCGGTATTGTTGGTGGTGGGTTGGTGGAGTTGGCAACAACCTCATTTGTCGCAGCAGGGCGTTACTTACGAAAAACTGGTGTCCCAAGTAGGCGTTCAGAAAATGGCCGAGCAAACCAATGAGAATACCAAGCCACTGCTTGTCAATTTGCCAGATGGCAGTTCGGTTTTATTACAAAAAGGTGGAAAACTAAGCTATGCAACAAATGAATTTAATGTAGAAAAACGGGAGGTATATTTGTCGGGAGAAGCTTTTTTTGAAGTAAAAAAAGAAACAAAAAAGCCCTTTTTTGTTTATGCCAATGAACTGGTTACCAAAGTATTAGGCACCAGTTTTACGGTGCGTGCCTTCAAAGATACAAAACAAGTAGAAGTAATTGTAAAAACGGGAAAAGTGGCGGTGTTTACCCAAAACGACCCTGAAAAAAAATACAAACTGGCCAACCGCGCGTTGTCGGGAGTAGTGCTGCTGCCCAACCAGCAAATTGTTTTGGATCGTACCAATTTGCGCCTTTCTACACCGCTGATTGCAAAACCTGAACGGCTGACCTTGCCCGCCCAAAACCTGTCGTTTGAATTTGACGATGTGCTTGTATCAGAAGTGATTGATGCCATAGAAAAAGCCTACGGCGTAGAAGTAGTTTATGATGCAGAATTACTGAGCGAATGTAAACTAACGGCGCACCTCACCGACGAGCCTCTTTACGATAAAATCAAAATGATTTGCCAAGCATTAGATGCGCATTATGAAGTAGTTGATGCGCAGATTGTTATTCAAACCAAGGGATGTAAATAAACGACTCTTTCACCAAAACCTAATCTGTTTATCGCCTATGTACAACTCCAATGCGTCTTGTTTAGCCCCAATGAAAGGGCAGCAGTGCGGCAACAACAATGCCCCTGCGCCCACTTCGGTTTACGTTATTTCCCGACTGCAAAGGCGGGGAATACAGTTTTTTTTGTCAAAAAATTTCGAGTCTAACCAAAAATTTTCAATTTTATGAAAAAAAAATTACAACTCCAGACTACACTCCTCCCAATTGTGAGAATTACCCTAACTCAGATTTTAATACTGGTTATTTTTGCGGGTTTTTCTTGGGCCAACAAAATTACGGCTCAAGAAATTCTGAGTAAACGCTTAACGCTAACGGTTGAAGAACAGCCTGTTAAGGTTGTTCTTGCCCAAATTGAAAAAGCAGTTGACATTCGCTTTTTGTACAGTTCCAATATCATCAAGACGGCGTTTAAAGTGAGTCTTAATGTCAGCAATAAGCCGTTGAGCGAGATACTTCCGATGCTTCTGACACCGCTCAATGTAGAATATAACTTGGTTGATAAACAAATCATTTTGAGGCGTTCAAAACAAAAAACGGAGGTATACCCAAATAACCCAAAAACCGCCGTTTTGGAGCAGCAAGTGAGCGGCAAAGTAACGAACGAAAACGAAGAGGGCATGATTGGGGTAACGGTGTCCGTGAAAGGCACGACCCAAGGCACAACTACGGACGCAAACGGCAAGTTTACGCTAAATATACCCGATGCCAACAGCATTTTGGTATTTAGATTTATTGGCTACAAGTCAAAAGAAATAACCGTTGGCAGCCAAACCAACATAGCAGTATCACTTGCACCCGACATTTCGGCTTTGGAAGAAGTGGTAGTAGTAGGCTACGGCCAGCAATCAAAAGTAAGTTTGACCAATTCTGTGGGAACGCTCAAGGGCGGAGAACTGGTTAAAAGACCCGTTTCTAACTTACAACAAGGTTTGCAAGGTCAAATTGCAGGTTTGACCATAATTGACCAAGGCGGAAGCCCTGGACGAACAGCAAGTACGCTTAGAGTTCGTGGTGTTACTACTTTGAGCAACAGCAACGAAGCACTGGTTATTGTTGATGGTATTGAACAATTGCTTACCAATATCAATCCCGACGATGTGGAGTCGGTGTCGGTTTTGAAAGATGCGGCCTCAACTGCTATTTACGGTTCGAGGGCAGCCAATGGGGTAATTATGATTACGACCAAAAGAGCCAAAGAAGGGAAGGTATCGGTTAGTTACAGTGGCTTTTACGCTACTCAACGCTCGGTAAACAACCCCGTAATGGACTTAGAAAGTTATTTGCAATTACAAAAAGTGGCATTTACCAACGCTAAAATAGCATTGCCGCCCAGATTTACCGACCAGGGAATGCAGGATTATTTAGCAGGTAATAAATCCAATCCTGAATTATTCCCCGATGTAAACAGTTGGTTTCAAACTTTACTCAAATCAGCTCCCCAACACAACAACAGCATCTCCATTTCGGGAGGCAATGAAAGTATGAGAGCAAGATTGAGTATTCGCCAACAAAAACAAGCCTCTATTCTTGCTGTTCCGCAAGATTTTGGGGCCGACTTGCGCGATATTCGCCTCAATACTGATTTCAAATTATCAAAAAAACTCCATGTTTCTTCCGACATCAACTACCGCAGCAACTACACCTTAACTCCTTACAGTGAATTTGATGTATTTAACCGATTTTTGCACGGGTCGCTCTTTGCAACACCGCGCTATACGGATGCTTTAGAAGGGCAATATCCAGGTATTACAGGAACTTACGGGCTTAGCCAACAGGGGGTTTCGCCCAAAGTTTTGGCGGAATTAGATGGTACTTCAAAACGTGTTGAAGAAAGTATTTTTGCCAGCGCAAAAGCAGAATATGAAATTATTAAAGGACTGTCTGTTTCGTCTCAATTGGCCTTACGGGTAGAAAATTTACGACAAAAAGACTTTCTGAATTCATACAGAAATGTGGATTTAGTAAAAAATATTACGCGCAATATCATCAATAATTCACTCATTGAAGTCAGTAACACCAATAGTGAATACACCTGGAATAATTTTTTAAATTATGAAACAAACTTGGGTAAACACTATTTGAAGGCATTGCTGGGTTATTCGACCATCAACAATCAATACCGGGGATTGGCGGCCTATCGTCAAAACTTTTATAACAATGATATTCAGTCGCTTAGCCAAGGAGCAAACGATGGCACCAAAGATAACAATGGCTCAGATGCACAATTCGGGTTGCGTTCTTACTTTGGTCGAGTTAATTATTCTTACGCCGATAAATATCTTTTTGAGGCAAACGGACGCTACGATGGCTCTTCCAGGTTTACTGGTGATAACGTTTACAGCTTTTTCCCGTCCTTTTCGGCGGGGTGGCGTTTGTCCGAAGAGTCTTTTATGAAGCAAGTTAGATTTGTTGATGAATTAAAAGTGAGGGCTTCTTGGGGGCAAACAGGCAGCCAATCGGTGGGGCTGTACAGTTACTATCAGTCGCTGGCCGCGTCTTCGTACGGTTTCAACGGAACGCCCGTGGTGAGTTTTTCTCCAGCCCAACTTGCCAACAAAGACATTACTTGGGAAACAACCACCCAAGTTAATTTAGGCTTAGATGCGGTTCTTTTCAAAGGCTTTACGTTGGGTTTAGACTATTACAAAAAACGTACCGAAGGCATATTGCTCAACTTGCCCATACCAGCAACGATAGGTTTGGCCGCTCCCCCTCAAAATGCGGGTATTGTCGAAAACTCAGGCATAGAAATACAGGCAGGATACAGAAATGCCCCGTCAAAAAACCTCAGATACAGTGCCGTTTTCAATTTTTCAAACAATAAAAATAAGGTGGTGAGTTTGGCTGGCACGGGACCTTTTATTTCAGGTTCCGACATTGACCCGCTGTTTATTGTCAAAGAAGGGCTTTCCATCAATTCGCTTTGGGGCTACAAAACAGACGGCTTTTTCAAAACAGCAGAAGAAGCCAAGAACTATCCTACCATTACAGCAAATCGAAGCGCAGGAGACGTAAAGTACCTTGATTTAAACGGAGACGGAAAAATTGATGCCAACGATCGGACTGTTATCGGTAGTTCATTCCCCGATTTTATTTATTCATTCAATGGCAACATTGGTTACAAAAACTTTGAATTGTCGTTATTCTTTCAAGGTGCTGCGGGGGTTGATGCGCGCTTGTCGGGGGCTTTGGCCGAAAATGGAAACAATGAAGGATTTGTGCCAGCCATTGTGAGCAAAGACTACTGGACACCCGAAAACCCAAATGCTCGTTTTCCCAGACCGCTCAAAAGAGATTTGTTTAATATGTACACTTCCGACCGGCTCGTGATTAATGGAGATTACCTGCGCCTCAAAAATGTCCAGTTACTTTACAACCTTCCTAAATCTATCATTGAAAAAGTAAAAATGACAAACGCAAGTATTTATGTATCAGCCACAAACGTTCTAACTTTTAGTAAACTCAACGAATGGGGACTCGACCCCGAAGCAGGAAGCGGAAGAGGCATCTACTATCCCCAAGTTTCTGTGATGAGTTTAGGCGCAAATATTCAATTTTAATCCATTAAAATACAAGAAAATGAAAACGAGCAATCGCACTTATACGGGTCTTTTTATAATCTTAGCGTTGGTTTTGGGGAGTTGTCAAAAAGATTTGTTAATTCAACCACCCAACGACCGCTTGGCAGCCGAACTCTTCTGGAAATCAGAAAGTGATGCCATTTTGGCCATAAATGCGGCCTACCCAGCCGTATTAGACGATGGGGGCAACCTGTTTCTGAGAGACGCTTTTTCAGACATAGCCCACGTCAATTCTTTCTTTAATGCCAATGCTTTGGTAGCACAAAACAACTACGATGCCTCCAATTCTACCATTGCCACACAATGGGCAAATTTATGGGCAGGTGTTACTAAAACAAATTTTGTGTTGGACAACATTGACAAAATACCCGTAACCAACAAAACCATTGTAAACCGAGTAAAAGGGGAAGCAAAAGTATTGAGGGCGTATCAGTACATCAAATTGGGGGCACTTTTTGGAGATGTACCTTTAATCACAAAAGTTATTTCGATTCAAGAAGGCCGTGATTTGTCTCGCACACCTGTTAGTCAAATTTGGGATTTTATTGATAAAGAACTCACAGATGCTGCGGCATTGTTGCCTGCCAGATACACGGGAGCTGATGCTGGCCGAGTAACCAGAGGCGCAGCCTTGGCCTTAAAAGCGCGCGCCAATCTATACGCAGGGCGTTTTCAGCAAGCTGCCGATGCCGCCAAAGCCGTAATAGATTTGGGCGTGTACAGTATCTATCCCAAATATGCCGATTTGTTCTCTTATGTCGCCGAAAGAAGCTCCGAAGTAATTCTTGACCGAGAATACATAAGAGATATTCTACCAAATTCGGTATTTAACCTCATGGCACCCTACGGCCAAACGGCCTCTAATGCTTCTAATACGTATGTACCAACCAAAGCATTGGCCAATATGTACCCAATGGCCGACGGCACACTTATTACCGATGCTTCGAGCAAATTTGACCCTAGGAATCCCTACAAAAACCGCGACCCAAGATTGGCCTTCTCGTTTTATGTTCCTGGCGACTTGCTGCCCAATGGTAAACCTTTCAATTCGTTGCCCACAAGCCCCACTACCGACGCAGCAGGCAACACCTTTTTGGCAACCGCAACGGGCTTTACATCGCGCAAATACGTGAACAATTCGGATGCGGCAACACCTTTCAACAACGGCATCAATATCATTCAGATACGCTACGCAGAAGTGTTATTGACGTACGCAGAAGCTAAAATTGAACAAAATCAGATTGACCAAAGTGTAATAGACGCAATCAACGCGGTTCGTCAGAGAGGAGATGTAAAATTGCCCGCCTTGGCATTGCCTCAAACACCCGCAAATTTAAGAGAAACTGTTCGACGGGAAAGAACCATAGAGTTAGCCTTCGAGGGGCTAAGACTTTTTGATGTTAGAAGATGGAAAATTGGCGATAAAGTTTTAAAAGGAAACGTGGAAGGGATTGATTATGTGGAAAATAACAGCATAAAAACTGTGGTTGTCCCATCTTTTATTAAATTGTTTAATCCCAATCGAGATTATTTATGGCCCATTCCAACCAATGAAATAATTTTGGCGCCTAATCTTTCTCAAAACCCAAATTGGTAAGTTGCCAGCGTCTGCGTCAATAACAAAATCCCTACAAACAACAAACCCCACTGACGTGGGGTTTGTTGTTTGTACAAAATGAGCAATGCGTGG
>REAB01000184.1 GCA_004293645.1 Cytophagia bacterium
GATAATTATTTCTATCTGTGCCATTTTATTGAGGGTTAATATATTTCCTCAAAATTAATAAATCTCCTATATTACCAGTCTATAATTTACACTAACAGTTTTTTCGGCAATGGCAATTGATTTCTGCAATTGATTGGGCGACGTTTTCACGAAAACCGTACTCTGCCAACCAGAATTGGTGTACAGCACCAGCGGCATGATTTTTTCTTTGGGACTCCGAAAATGGAAATCTTTGGCAATGCCAATAATCTGCCCTTTTTTACCGTGAAATTCAAACTGTTGGCCAACAACGGGCTTCGGAATGTTGAATTCTTTAATGGCCGTTTCGTTCAAAATCACGTTGTTGTCGTCGCCCGCATTGGCCTTATCAAACCAGCGGCCATCGCTTAGTTTAAGGTCGAAAAAGTCTTTAAAATTGGCCGAAACACAAAACTGCCCAACTCGAGGTTCGGTTTTTGGGTCTTTGCCTTTCCAATTGAGGCTACCGCTGTGCGTGCTTCGCATATCTACGATGTTTTCGTTGGCACTCGTAACGGCCTTGATGCTACTTTCGGTATCAAATTGTTGCATCATGGTTTGTCGCACAACCTTCGCATCTTTTACATTCCACGGAATCGCAAACGTAAAAACGTGCGATTTGTCGTAACCCAATTTTTTGTTTTGAATAAACTGTAATTGCTTGAAAATCAAGAATGTACCAATGAGTAAAACAATGGTAAACGTAAATTGAAAAACCACCAAACCCTTGCGAAACGAAGCATTTTTTGAACCACCAACGTTGATACCTTTCAATAGTTTGAGTGGCTGCAACGACGACAGCAGAACTGACGGATAAATACCCGTCAGTACGATTGAAAATAAGGTAGTACCGCTCAAAATAATCCAAACAACGGGGTTGCCAGTCAGTGAAAAACGGTTATCAACTAAGTTTTCTAACAATGTTAATCCGTTTATAATCAGCACAATAGCAAGCGCGGCGGCGATTAGGCTCGTTATGATAGATTCCAGAAAAAACTGGTTGAACAAACTGCCATTGGTAGCCCCAATTATTTTTTTGACGCTTACTTCCTTCGTTCTTTGACTGGCTTTGGCGGTGCTGAGATTGACGTAATTGATACAGGCAACGAGCAAAATAAAAAACGCCACCAGCCCAAAAATAGACAAAATTGTTTTGTCGGCAGCAAGTGGCATTCCTTCGGCTTTGATAGAAGTGCCCAAATGAATGGCCGTCAGCGGTTCGAGTTCGAGCGTGGTTTTGCTGTCTTCTTCGGCACGTAGTTTAATCAATAAGTTGGTTAATTTCGCTGAAACGGCTTTGGCATCAATGCCGTTGTTGCAAACCACAAAAGTTTGGTAATTAAAATTGCTCCATTGCAAATCGTTGGCTAATTCTTTGGGATTGGCCAATCGGGCACCATTTTGGGCCAATACCTCAAACCTAAAAACCGAGTTAGACGGAAGGTCTTTGAGAATGGCCACCACCACAAAGTTAAGTGAGTCGTGCTTGATAATTTTGCCAATGGGATTTTGCTTTCCAAAAAATTTCGTAGCCCGCGATTCGGTGATAGCTATATTGTTTTTATCTTGAATAAAATCTTTGTAGCTGCCCTTTATAAACTGATAATCAAATACTTGAAACCAATTTTTATCAATAAACCCCATTTTGTCTTCGGTCAAAGCCTCGTTATTGACAGTCAGACTAAACTCGTTCCATGGCACGTAAAGTCGGGTGGCTTCTTTGATTTCGGGTATATTTTCTTTGAAGGCATCCGCAAATTTGAGCGGCGTAGCAGCCCAATGCCAAGCCTCCGTTTCGTTGACTTTGAGGTGCGTATTGACGCGATAAATATCTTTAGCCTGCCGATGATAGCCATCGTAGTTCAGTTCGTTTTGAACCCAAAGTGTTATCAGCACGGCCACAGCCATGCCCAAGGCCAGCCCGCCAATGTTAATAAAAGTGTAGGTTCGGTTTTTGAACAAACTTCTAAATGCGATTTTGAGGTAGTTGCGGAGCATGGTTGTTTTGTTGGCTTATTTCTTACTCTGTGATACTCAATAGCCGTGCCAAAATCATAAACCTTTGATAATCAGCATTTAAATTAATATTCTGCTTCAAAAAGTGTTCACTTTCGGACAGTTGTATCGTAAAAATGAACACTTGAACAGCGGCTACAAAACAACGAAACGCCCGAAGCAATGCCTCGGGCGTTTCGTTTTACTGGTTCTTCGTCAGTTTGTACGGGACGCAGGTTGCCTGTGCAGACACAGGCAACGGCAAGTGCCATTATCCGTGTCTGCACAGGTAACGGCAAGTGCCATTATCCGTGTCTGCACAGGTAACGGCAAGTGCCATTGCCCGTGTCTGCACAGGTAACGGCAAGTGCCATTGTCCGTGTCTGCACGGACGATTTAAACCGTTTTACTTTGACCTATAATTCAGTATTTTAATTGCCCTGCAAACGCGCTAACTTGCTAAATACCTGGCCTTTGTGCGTACCCGAAAGCGTGAGCGTAACGACCGTACCCACTCTGGGTGCGGCCACGCCAAACGTAGCCCAGGAGGCCGAGAAAACGGCGCGTCCCTTGGCATCGGTGGTTACTTCGGCTACTTTTACCCCCGCGCGGGTGCTCAATACCAACATAGTCCCCGACACCGCCACCGAGTCAATGCCTTTGCTGTTTAGAATATTGGTCTTGTCTAATTCCAACACCCGCAAACTTACGGTGGCCGTAGCCGTGGCAGCTCTGGACGTAACAGTAGGCTCAGTGGTGAAGCCCCCACCGTCGCCGATGGCGTTTTCAAACACCAACAAAACGGGGGCTACCACCCTATCAACAAAAGGATCTACTGCTTTTTGGCAGGCCGTAGTGGCCAACGCCGTCAAAACCAAGAAGTATATCAGCCCCCCAACCCCCCGATGGGGGGCTTTTTTGGTCTGCAATTTTTGATTGTTATTACTCATGTTCAAAATTTTTAATGGTTCAATAATTTCTAACTCAACACCCAACACTCAACAACTCAACAACTCACTCCGCCCACCAGAGTTTTACTTTCATATTGTCGGGGCCACCGTTGAGGCTGATGCCCTTGTCCAAACTGGCTTTGTTGAGCGAGTATTCCGAACCTGGATAAGGCAAGCGAGTGGGCAGCACGCCGTCGTTTTCAAACACCGCGCGGGGGTCTTTGGGCGGCAACACGGGCAAGCCCGTGCGGCGGTATTCGGTCCAAGCCTCAACGCCCACACCGTAGAGTGCCAACCACTTTTGTTCCAGCACTGTGGCACGAGTTGCATCGCCCACGCGGGCAAGATAACCCGCAGGAACGGTGAGGCCAAATTGCTCAAAAGAAGCTGCAATGCCCGCTTCAAAATAGCCTTTGGCTGTGCCCGTTGTGATGTCGCCGTCTAAGAAGGCTTCGGCCAAAATTAGGTTTACCTCCGAGGCCGTCATCAATACACTGGGGGCGGCTGGGGCGGTAAAATAGTTGCCAACTGTTGAGCTGGTGGCCAAAAACGTGGTAGCAATGGCATCGGGCAGGCCGTTGGCGTGGCCTACATATTTACCGCCCACGGGGTTGGCAAACACCGTGATGCGGGTATCGTTAAGGGCGTTCATGCGGTCGGCTAAGGTGCTGCTGATGTTCCAGTCGGTGCGGCTTTCTTGAATCAACACTTGGTGCCACTCATTGTTGCTGGGCAGTACGGTGGTGTTGCGCACAATGGCGTTGTCGGCGTTGGCCGTAATGATGGGAAACTTGGCGGGGTCGCTCAAAATTTCACGCATAATGGCCCGTGACTCGGCGGGTTTTTTGGCCGCTTGGCGGTTGGCCAACCGCAGCCGTAGCGAGTTGGCAAAGCGTTTCCAACGCAAAATATTGCCACTGTACAAAATGTCGCCCGTGATAGTTGGGCCAGTTACGCTCAGTTTTTCGTTGGCAATCTTCAAGTCGTTCAAAATACCTTCATAGACTTTCTCTTGCGCATCGTAGCTGGGCGTGTAGTTGGGCGTGTCGGCAGCACCTTTGAGGGCATCATTGTACGGAACCGCCCCCCACAAATCGGTCATCACCGAAAACATCCACGAACGCATTACCAATGCTACGCCTTCGTAGTTGGCGTTGGGCGTAACGCCCTTCGGCTCCGAAATGACGATAATACGTTGGTAATTAACGAGTCCTTCGTTAAAAAAGCCCTGCCAATTGTTGTTTTGCATGGCGGGCGAAATGCCGTAATTATCGCCTTCGTTGGAGTAAATGTTGCGCGTCAAATATTGCATCCAGAGCATGGCCCCGTCTAAGTTGAGCCGCTCAAAACGCGTGCGTCCGCCCCAATAGCGGTCCACCGAACGCTCCAAAGCATAAGGCAACAAAAACTGCGCACTAATTTTGGTGGGGTTGTTGGGGTCCACGTTCATCTCGTCAAATTTCTCGGTGCAGGCCGTGGTGGTGAAGAGCAAAAGCCCCCAAACCCCCAGTAAGGGCTTAAATTTGATAATTATGCTTCTTATGTTTTTCATTTTTTTGACTTTTTTTAGTAAATAATTGAGATTCAATTTGATATGATAGTTTGTCAATTAAATCCTTACATCATATATCTTACACCATACATTTCGTTAAAACCCTAACGTCAAGTTAAAACCTACGCTGCGTGAATTGGGTAACTCGCCGTAGGCAAAACCCTGGCGATTGCCACCAAATCTGTCCACTTCGGGGTCTATGTGCGGCGTATTTTTGAACAAAATGGCCAAATTACGGCCTACTATCGAAAACTTCGCCGTGCGAATAAACATGCGCTTCAACAGGGCTTCTGGAACGCTGTAGCCGAGCGTCATTTCGCGGAGTTTCACGTAGCTGCCGTCATAGATTACGGCCTCGTGGTAGCGGCGTGGGTTGTTGTAGCCGTAGAGTTGGTTGGCGGCCACAATCACGTCGTTGGGGGCGTAGGTGGCTGTTCCGTCGGCACTGCGGCTTATTACTTTCACGCCTTTGCCAATAATGCCCTCTTCGCGGCCCAAGGCAGTTTCTTCGTACTGGCCTGTCCAGCGGGCAGTACCCGTGCCTTCGTCGAAGAAATCGCCGCCCATGCGCACGTCAATCAGTGCCGAAAGGGAGATGCCTTTGTAAGTAAATGTGTTGCTCAAACCACCCATCCAGTTGGGTTGCACATTGCCCAAAATACGCGGCGTGGTAGCAACCACGGGCAAGCCGTTGGCGTAAACAATCTGGCCATCGGGCGAGCGTTCAAAGCCAATGCCAAATAACGTACCATACGCCTGACCCTCGCGGGCTTCGGAGTTGAGACCGCGCTGCGAGTGCAAAATAAGCGTTTTCAAATCTTCGGCCAGGGCCACCACTTTGTTGCGATTGCGCGAGAAATTGGCCGTAACGTCCCAGCTAAATCCGTTGGGGAGTTTCACGGGCGAGCCGCTCAATACTACTTCCAAACCTTTGTTTGTGATTTCGCCCGCGTTCAAAATTCGGTTGTTGTAGCCACTGGCCTTTGAGATTTCAACCCCCAAAATCTGGTTGCGCGAAGTTTGGTCATAATAAGTAATGTCTAAACCCAGTTTGCCGCGCAAAAACCGCAAGTCTAAGCCCAACTCAATTCCCGTTGAGATTTCGGGTTTGAGGCCAGAGTTTGGAATGGTGTTGTTTTCAAAATACTGCGGAATATTGCCATTCCACGCCCCACCCGACCGATACACTTGGTTGAGTTGGTACGGATTGGCATCGTTTCCTACTTGCGCCCAGCTTGCCCGTACCTTGCCAAAGGTCAAGATATTGCTCTGCATTTTGAGTAAATCGGTAAAAACTGCACTCACCGAAGCCGACGGATAGAAGTACGAACGCGCGTCGGCAGGCAGCGTACTCGACCAGTCATTGCGGGCCGTAAAATCGAAGAACAGGGCGTTTTTCCAAGCTAATTGCAACGTACCAAACAGCGACTGCGTTTCTTTTTGCTCAATGCGACTTTCTACCGTGTTCAAGCTCGGAATAGAGTTAGAAAGGTTGTAAAGACCATCTACTACCAGCTCACCTACTCTTGTAAAATTGCGTTTGTAATAATTTTGGCGTAAAATACCGCCCACTTGTGAACTGATGCTCAGGTCTTTAGTGAGGCTTTTGTTGAAAGTCAAGATAATGTCTGAGTTGGTTTCTTGCGCCCGTAGTACTTCTTCAGAGTATTGTCCAGGAGTGCGGTTGCCGTTTCTGATGCGCTCAAAGTTGATAACGTTGATGCGCGTATCCGACCAAAAATCAGTACCTGAACGAGCCATCAAGCTCAACATGGGCGAAAACTTGTAGTTGAGCGCAATGTTGCCCACCAAGCGGTCTTTCACGTTGCCGAGCGGCAGTTTATCTTGAACAAAATAAGGGTTCGTAAAAAACGTGTGCTGCCAGTTTGGGGGGTCGGTGTCGGGCAAACGCCCCGCCACTGCCCGTTGAATGTGCGTAGCCGACAAAGCCTCGTAGTCTTGGTGCTGCTCCCACGAAATATGGCGGTGCGCCCAAATAAACTGCTGCCCTTCTTGGTAGCCCCGATTTTTTGCCCCCGATTTAATGTACTCCGCCGAAAGTGTTACGTTCAGTTTGGGCGTAAAATTATAGCCCGTGTTGAGTTTGAAGTTGTTGCGGTAAAAGTCGTTGCCTTTCATGATGCCATCTTGCCCCATGCGGCCAATCGAAAGGCGAAAATTGCCTTTTTCGTTGCCTCCCGACAGCGCCACGTTATTGCTGCGGGTTTGGCCCGTTGCCCAGTATCCTTCCCAGTTGTTGGGCTGCGGCGTGAGCGGGGCCACTTCCGTACCCGACCACCAGTGGCGTATCAAACGCCCGTCCATGGGTGCGCCCCAGCTTTCGTCAGTGCCGTCGGTGCCAAACAGCGGGGCGTTGGGGCCATACGCTGCGCGGTATTGGCCAATGCCAGTACCCGTTATGGCACCACTCCAACCGTCAGAATACCAAGTACGATAGCCGTTTCCTCCGCCGTAAGTATCCTGAAAATTAGGTTTCACCAGCGGGCGTTCAAAGGTAACATTGGAGTTTATTTCTACGCCGATGCCTTTTGTTCCAGCACCGTTTTTGGTTGTAATCAAAATAACACCATTGGCCGCCCGCGAACCGTACAAAGCCGCCGCATTGGGGCCTTTCAGTACGCTGATGTCCTTGATGTTGTCGGCGCTCACCTCCGATAGACCACCGCCAAACTGCTTTTCGCCGCCAGTCATGGTGCCAGAAGTACTTTGGTCAATGGGCACACCGTCTATTACTACAAGCGGTTGGTTGTTGCCCGACACCGACGCTGCCCCGCGAATCTGCACCGTTGAGCCGCTACCTGGGCCACCGTTGCTTTGCACCCGCACGCCCGCCACGCGGCCTGATAGGTTATTGACCACGTTGTTGGAACGCGCTTCCACAATCTGCGAGCCTTTCACTTCTTGCACCGTGTAGCCGAGCGACTTTTTTTCTTTGGCAATACCAAAAGCCGTAACCACTACTTCTTGCAAGGCGCGGGTGTCGCCCACGAGTTCGAGGTTCAACACCGTTTGGTCGGTTATTTCGAGCTCTTGGGTCATGTAGCCAATAAAACTAACCACAACCGTGGCTTTGCCGTTGGGCAAACGCAACGTGTAAGCACCCTCGCCGTTGGTAGTAGCGCCGATGTTCGTTCCTTTTACCAATAAATTAACGCCAGGCAAACCTCCCTCTTCTTTGGAAGTAATCTTGCCCGACAAGGTTCGCTGTTGGGCAAATACCGTGCAGGTAGCCAACAAACAAATCCAGGCGCAAAGTAGCTTTCTATTCATAAGTCAAAAACTATTTTTTAGGGTGTGTAAAATAAGAAAGTGAAGACAAAGCAATACACGCACAGTGGACTGAACCACCGCAGAAAAGCAGACCGCAATGCCCCTTTTGAGCAAGTTACAGTCGCACTGGCGTGCCCAAGCAAGGGAGCTACCCCTCTTGCAAAGCAAACGCAGCCATAAAAACCACGTGAATAATAAAAGGCACGAGCAAGTCAGCCTTGACAAGCCCGCGCTACCGTTGTCGGTTTGAGCGCATACAACTTAATGTTATGGACAAATTTTTGCCGCTTTCAAACAGCAAAAACAAAACTAAACTCCATTTCTTTGTCAGAAACTTTGTCTTTAACTTCTCTCGCAGAGTGCGGTCGCCGAGAGTCGTTTTTTTATGAAGAAATTATGTACTTTTCCTTAAATACAGAACGAATGTAAAAGGCAATAAATCAAATGCCAAATAAAAAAGATAAAAATATTGAATTTACTTCTATTTTATTTTACAAATACTATATTTTAAAAAATAAATGCAATAAAAATATCTTTTTTTAGACTTTTTTAAACCAAAAAATCTATTTTTCTTTACTTTAAAAAAGACATATTTTAGATTCAAAAAATGAATAAATGCAGATTTTAAGTTTCAATTTAGTAGAATATACGTAATAATAATGTAAAACTTACAAAATTGAGTTTTGTAAATAGTTCCCTTATTTTTTTGTTTCTATTTTTATTTGGTACTATCTTTGAACCCGAAATTGGTATTCTTCCTTAGAGTCCCCAAGCAAAAAGCTACTTCTTCTTTTGGTCGGTCTTCCGACACAGTTTGTTACATGGTTTCCAGTGTTGGAGTTACCTCCATGATTGGCATTGTATTTGTTATTTCCAATTTAACTATATTAGCACAAAAAAACTCTTAAAATCATGAATCAGAAAATGGATCGTCGCAGTGTGTTGAAGTCAAGTTTGATGACTTTTGGCGGAATCTCACTTTTTTCTACGGGGGCATTTGCCAATGTGCCGCTCGAATTGGATGCGTCTGAGCGCATTTACCACAGCCCGTTGTTGCGCGAAAACTTTTTGGAGTCTGCTACAATTGCTCCCAAATCAATGGTGCGCATCAATGCCAACGAAAACCCTTACGGCCCACCCATGACAGCCCGCAAGGCCATTGCCGATGCGGCGGCGGGGGGCAGTCGTTACTCTTGGCGCGAGCTGGAAACTTTGGTTGGTAAAATTGCCAAAAAAGAAGGCTTAACGCCCAAGCACATCATGATGGGCCCTGGCTCGTCAGATTTGTTGGAGAAAACAGCCTTGGTACTTTTCCAAAACGGGGGTAATGTGGTTTCGGCCGACCCTACTTATATGTCGTTGGTGCAAGTGGCCAAGGCTACGGGTGCTACTTGGAAGGCCATTCCGTGCAAAGCCGACTGGTCGCACGACTTGGCCGCCATGGAAGCTGCCATCGACAAAGACACTAAAATGGTTTATATCTGCAACCCCAACAATCCGATGGGTAGCATTACAGCGGGCGCCGAGTTGCTTGATTTTTGCAGCCGCGTGTCCGACAAAGTACCCGTTTTTGTAGATGAGGCCTACTTAGAACTGGCCGTGGGAGCCAATACCCAAAGCATGGTGTCGCTATTGACCAAAAACAAGAACGTAATTATTGCCCGTACTTTCTCTAAAATTATGGGTATGGCAGGTTTGCGCGTAGGCTACATTGCAGCACTACCCGAAACGCTGGATAGTTTGCAAAAAATAACCCGTGGCGGCATGGGTATTGCCCAAACTTCGATTGCAGCGGCCATTGCTGCCATGGACGATGCCGATTTTCAGGACATGACCCGCAAGCTAAACCACGAAGTAAAAACGTACTTGTGCGAAAACTTGGACAAAATGGGTTATAAGTACGTAAAGTCTTACACCAATTTCGTGATTTTCCCGATTTCGATGCCTGGCAAAGAACTCCTCAGCAAAATGGCCGAGCGCGGTCTCATGGTGCGTTCGTACGATTTGCAAGGTAAGCCTTGGTGCCGCGTCAGTATGGGTACAATGGACGAGATAAAGCAGTTTGTGAGCGCACTCCAAGAAATTAGCTCGTAGTCTCTTCTTGATTTGAAAATTTGAGAATTTGTTGAATTTGAAAATGAAAGTTTTCAACGCTATCGGTGTGTTTTAAAATCGCCACATCTTCAAGTTTTCAAATTTTCAAATCACGGTATCTTCAAATTCACACATCTTCAAATTTGCAAATTTCTATGAGCGATGCTTTACAAAAAACATTGACGCTACTGCTATTGATTGGCTTGGGGTTGGTGCTACGGGCTAAGTTTAAAAGCAAAGCCCAAACCGACGGTATCAAAGAAATGGTGCTATCGGTGGCCTTACCCGCTACCATATTTATTGCGCTGTTGAAAATCCAGATGGACATTACACTGTTGCTTGTGCCAGTAGCCGTCCTGTTTTTCAATTTTTTCATGTACTTTACTTTACCTTTTATTTTACCCGTTTTTGGAGTTGAAAAAGACAGTTCAACGGGTCGTACTTTGATGATGTTGCTGCCCTCGCTGGCGCCAGGTTTGTCGTGTTTTCCGTTTATTGCCGAGTTTTTGGGCGAAAAAAGCCTCGCCATGGCCGCCATGGCAGACGTGGGCAACAAGTTTTTTGTGCTGATTTTTCTGTACATAGTAGCCATGAATATGTTTCTCAAAAACAGCAGCGGCGCGAAAGTAAAAATGGGACAAAAAATCAAAAGCCTGTTGGTAAATTTGGTCAAAGAACCGATTAATATCATCATTATTGCGGCCATTTTGCTGTTGAGTTTGGGCATCAACTACAAATCGTTACCTCCCGTTATTGCCGATGTTTTTGACAAAACCAGTGCCATGATGACTCCACTGGTGCTTATTTTTATTGGTTTGGCGGTGCAACTCAAAGAAGGCAATAAGCGGTTGGTAATGTCTATTTTGTTGTTTCGGGCAGGTCTAACCATGCTGTTTAGCGCCATGATGATTGCCGTTTTGGGTATTTCAGAGCCTACATTGGTGCTGTTGGCGGTGGTGTTGCCGCTGAGTTCGGCCAGTTTTTGGCCTTTTGCTCACATTTCGGCCTTCAATCTCCGCGAGGAAAACAAAGACGTACCCAAAGAAAATCGCACGTTTGATACCGAGTTGTCGGTATTGGTACTGGCCTTTTCGCTGCCTTTTTCTACTTTGCTTATTTTGGGTATTTTGTCGGTAGGTGCTTCATTTACGCACCTTTCTACGCTCATTATTAGTGGGTTGGTTTTGATAGCAACGGGTGTGGTAACGAGTTTTTTAGGCAAACTCAATCCCAAACTATCACGCGCATAGTGTAATAAAATAATCAAAACCCCCATTGCTGATGCTATCGGCAATGGGGGTTTCTTAGATTCAATTCATAAATGCAACAGCTTGCTGTTGTAAAAAAACCTCATCAGGCGATGCAGCGTAAGTATTTCGTCTTATCTTTGGGTTACGACACTCAAAAAAGATGGCCCATTTAACGGTCGGTCGCTGCCGTACCAAATTGCGACATTACGCAATCAAAATTTTTCACAGAGCGAAATTGCCAATGGCATTGGCAAAGATAAATCGGTAATATGCCGAGAATTGAAGCCAAAGACCCCGATAAACTCAAGCTACTTCTGTATCCGCGCGGCATCTTCGCTCACGCCCGACTTACGGCCTTGCGATTGAAACTTAGACTTGCCAAAATTATACGTTAATCGCAGTGAAGCCGTGCGGTTTACTTGTACATTCGTGAAGGTCAGGTCGGTGTTGTCCACCTTGATATTGGCCCTAAAAATACTGGTTCTAAAAATATCGTTGATGTTCAGTTGTACGTTCCAGCGGTTGTTCTGAAAACTTTTTTGTAGCCCCAAATTTACTGCTCCTCGCCCTTTTGAGTTGTAAAAACTGGCCGAATTGGGTATGTTATACCAGCCCGATACTTCGAGGTTATAGCCGTTTTTCAAGCTAAACATATTGGTGAGCCACACCGAGGCCGATATACCGTCAATGCGGTTGTCGCGGCCATTGAGTTTGTACAATTCGCTGCCATACGACGTACTCAAATACAACTGGTAGTTCCATTTTTTGGCAATGACATCTGCCGAATGGCTCACATCAAAAAACGTTCGGCGGGTTTGGATATTGACTTGCTGCCAAGTAGTTAGATTGGTGGTGGCGTTGTAAAGCGGCAACTGCGATACGGTATTTTGAACCAAATTGTAGCCCGTAATGAGCATCAGATTTTTGTAGGTGTAGGTCAATTCGGTGGCATTTCTGATTTGTGGAAACAAAAATGGGTCGCCCATTGCTACCGTAATAGGGTCTATAAAAAACGGGAATGGATTGAGTTCCCACACCCCAGGCCGAGAGATTTTGCGCGAACTCGCCCACACCAAATTGCTGTTGTCGTCGAGTTTGTATTGCAACGTCATGGTGGGCAAAACATTCCAATAGTTGCGATTAACCAACGACTGAATCGTAACCGATTGGCCTTTGGTAACGATGCTTTCGGCCCGAACGCGTATCATCCACATCAAAGGCAATTACCTTGATATTACTTATTTTTTTCATTAATTATTTGTTACGACTCAGGTTCTGAGTCAGATTAGTTAAATTGAATAAAAAGATTTACCATTGTCCATTGACAGATAAAGAACTCATATTAAACCAGCAGGAGCAAATAGCTCTCCAGGCCCAACAAATTAATATGTTGGAGGAAAAAGTATTGCTATTGCTTTCCCAACTTCAAGGCCAATCTATCAAGAAAGACTCCCATAATTCGTCATTACCTCCATCAAGCGATATAGTTTCTAAGCCTAAGAGTCTTCGTGTTGCCAGCGACCGTAAAAGTGGTGGTCAGCCTGGGCATAAAGGTAGTACTTTAGAAATGAGTAGTACACCAGATAAAATTATAGACCGCATCGGCCTTTAGATTTGTGCGCTATAAAAATTCCTGACACTAACTTATTTGGTGGGGGTATAAAATAACGATATGTAACTTGTTGTTTATCAGCATGTTAAAAATCGCTCCTGCCCGCCAAGTAGCAAAACAACAGTTCCCTAATTTTGTAACTACCTAATAGTCAGTAGCTATATTATTTGCCCCACCAAATCCGTTAGTGTCAGAAAAATTCCAAGAAAGTTGTAACTTGGAACACTCTCAAAATGAGAGCAAGCCAGCACCAGTGGGGTTGCCTTACCGTCATCGGCTGAGTAAGACTCATGGATCGATTTAAGACCCCACTGGCTTGTGTATCACAGTACTCAAATAGAAATTCGGGTAAGACCCATGAGCAAGGTATTGAGTGTGAAACAGCTCGCTGACTTGAGTAAAAATTTAATCCCATTCATAATTATGGAAACATTTTCATTTTTCATCGGCATTGATATTTCAAAAGCTACCGCACGGGCGGCCCCGGCTTGATTTTGCGGTTGTTGTCGCTAACAAATTACTGTTTCATTTTCAATCCACCAATGATAAGATTGGTATTGAAACATTTATCAAACAATTAAAGACTCAATGCCCCAATGCGAATTTCACCAATAGCTTGTACTGCATGGAGCATACCGCACGGGCGGCCCCGAGGCATTTACAACAATCATCTCCTGAATTTTTTACACTTAAAACAGGCTAAAGTGTGGCTTGAGCACCCCATTCATATTAAACTGTAACTTTTTTCTTACGGAATATAATTTGGGCTAAAATCGTTGTAGAGATTGATTTTTAATGGTTTTTGTGTATCCATATTACGGAATACATTTTATAATTTTTATTCCGTAGAAATAAGGTTACAGATTAAAGATAGTTTGGGTATGATTCGTGGAAAAAATGACAAAGTTGATGCCCAAAGAATTGCTACTTACGCCTATAAAAATCGTGATGAAGTCCGTTTGTGGACTCCTAAGCGAGATGTAATTCAAAAATTGGATAGACTTACAGCTCTTCGAAGTAGGCTTATCAAAGTTCGAAAAATAATGCAATCCCCATTGACAGATTGTCAGGACTTTGTCTCTAAAAAAGACCTCAATGAAGCAAAAGAAGCTTGCCAAGCTACGATGAAAGCACTTAATAAAGACATTGAAAGTGTCAATCAAGATATCGAAAATGTCATCCAAAGTGATCCTGATTTGAAAGCACTGTACGAACTTATTGAATCTGTCAAGGGCGTTGGCCCCGTCATCGCAACCGAAATACTCATCGTTACCGCACGGGCGGCCTCGTAATGAATTCAAAACTATCAATGATCCTAAAAAATCCTTTTGTCATGAACTGTGTTAAATATCAAGTTTTAGGCCAAATTTTCTTTGGGTAATCCAAATCCATTGATAAATTTGCTGTTTTTTTTGA
>REAB01000234.1 GCA_004293645.1 Cytophagia bacterium
TTTTTCATTGACAAAAGTCAAACCTAAATTGTCTGCAATTTTGGTTACAATTTCGGGTTTTAGATTGGGCTTTCGTGGTTCTTTTTTTTGTTCACCAAAAAGTTGAACTATTTTAGTATTTTGTAATTCGTTTTTTAATTTTTGTACGTCATTTTCTAATTTTTGATATGTTTTTTGTTGTTGTTTGAGTAAATTACGTATTTCTTTATCTGGATTTTTAACTGCATTATACATTTTTTGAAAAGATGAAAAAGTTTTTCTAAAGTTTTCAAAAATCATAGTACATTCTTCCAAACGTAGTTCTATACTTTTACGACTTTCTGAAATTTCTTCTTTAGATTCATTTTTTGGATAGAGATACAAAGGAAAAGAATAAGTAGCACTACCAACAGAATGTGCATCAAAAATTTTATTTGTAATAAAAATATCACGATAAGCAATATTTTTATTCATCATTATCTTTTCTAAAATCAACCCCAAATTTTCGCCCGCCAAAAAATGCTGCATTACCTCTGCACGTGGATAACAATGAAAACCTTTTGATTTTCCTGTATAAAATGTCCATCTATTATCAAAAGGTCTGTAATTGGATATTGACAATTTTTTCGTTATTTGGATAATTATTTTTTAAATCTTTTTTTGCAAAATTCACTTGCCAATCTCTCACATCTTTTCCCAAATCAAAAGTTCTCCTTGCGGTTTCATCATCTAATTTTAAAAAATCTTCAATGGTTTTTTTTAATGTATTTTTTGAATGATGAATAGTAAAATTATCTCTTGCCGTAACAACTCCTACCGAATTAACCACAAACAATTCACTAACAGAAAAACCAAAATCATACGTTTTTTGCTCATCAAAATCTTTATTAACAAAGAAATAATTGGGCGCAATATTGGGTATCTCTTGATAAGGAACACTTTGTAAAGTATTTTCATACAAAAATGAATATTTTTTGTCTCGCTTGCCAAACAAATCATAATGAAAAACTTTGCCTAATTCATCTGCCTTTTTTTTACCTGTTTTTACAAAAATATTGATACTCACACCTTGCATAATATCAAAAACATTTTGGTCAATAGAACCATCAGGCGAGATTTCTTTCTTTTTGCTATTGCCATGCAAATCTATTGTATAAATTTTATCATACGTTTTTAATAAATTCCAACGCATACCCCGAAAAGTTGGATTATCCAAAAAACCATGCGGATTGATAAATGCCAAAATACCTGAGCCATTTTTTTCAATAAAATATTGTCCAAAACGTAAAAATTTTACATAATCATCATTGAGCCACTTTGGATTTTTTTCTTTTAATTTTTGTTTTGTATTCGGTTCTTTTTTGTAATCTTCCATCAATTTAGTTATCCATTCGCCTTTGTTAGCACTTTCGCCACTATAAGGCGGATTGCCTATGATGCACATCACAGGTATATCACGCTTGATAAAATTTGCCTCATTGGCTTCGTTGCTCAACCAATTGGCAAACAAAGTATGCGTATCAGGTTGGCTTTCTTCCAAAGAATTAGTAAGATAAATTTTGAGCCGTTGGGTAATATCTTTGCTTTTAAAACCCGTTTCTTTTAACAATAAATCCATTTGCAAATGTGCCATCGCATAACTCGCCATCAACAACTCAAAACCATTCAAACGAGGAAAAAGATGTTTTTCTACATAATCATTCCAAATGCCTTCTTGCCCCGCAAATTGACTATAAATATGTTTGACCACTTCCGCCAAAAATGTACCCGTACCTGTCGCAGGGTCAAGTATTTGAACTTTATGCACTTCTTTTGCTATATTTTTACCTTTTACATTTGTTTTGATTGTAATTTTTGTGCTATCCGCCAAACCTTCTGACAACTCAAAATCAGTTCGAAGCATTTCATCAACAGCCCGCACAATAAAATTAACAATCGGTTTTGGAGTGTACCAAACGCCACGCGTTTTGCGAAGTTCTACATCATATTCACTCAAAAAAGTTTCATAAAAATGAATAATCGGTTCTTCTGTTTTGGTTGATTTTCCATAATTTTTTAGAATTTCATCAATATTGCAAGCCAAAAATACATCTACCAAACTATCTACTATCCATCGAATACGGTCATCGAGGTCAATGCCTGCAATATAACTGAATAATTTTCTAAGAAATGGATTTGATTTGGGTATCAATTCTGATGCTTTTTGTCGGCTAAAACTATCTAAGGAATTGTCGTGCAAACGTGCCGCAAACATTCCATAGACAATGGTTTGTGCATAAACATCTGCAAAACTTTTAGGGGTAATATCGTGGATTAAAATCTCTCTAAAAGCATCAATTTGTTCTTTTAATGTACTATTTTCTGCATTTATTTCATCAGCAATCAATACTCTCTCGATAACATCAGCCAACAAACGTGCTTTTCCTGCCATAATTGCCGCCAATTTTTTTGGATTATTGATAGTTTGAGCAATATTACTACAAAAATCTTTTATCAAATTTTCAAAAGTAGAAAAATGAGCCATCAAAGGTAAAATTTCACCATTTTTAACTTCTGCAATAGCAATTTTTGTAACAAAAACGCCATCATTATAAATATGAAAATCGAGATAATCAGTAAAAATAATATTATTCAAAGCACTTTTGTAGCGGTCAAATTGTTCTTTATTACCATTTTTTTTTGTACCTTCCAAATCTTTATCACCAATATCTTTTGCTTCTATAAATCCAATAGGAATATCTTTTTTGGTCAATACATAGTCAGGCGCACCGCAAGCAATTCTTTTTGGCTCGTTGGTGGCGATAATTTCAGGAACGATTGTTTCTAAAAGTTGCTCTAATAAACCTCTAAAAGTATGCTCAGTGGCATTACCAAGTATATATTTGGCGTTTATATTTTCTACGTATTGTGATAAATTCATTGGAATTTTAAGTTGGTTTTTTATCAATTCTATTTCATTTATTTTTTTCATAATGTTGTCAGTTTCGGTCAGTGCTACAATTATTTTTTGATAATGTGCAATATCTTCAAAACTCAATTGCGTATCTTTTCGGTCTTTGAGCCATTTTTGGGCAGGTTGATAACCGCCAATATAAAAATCCCACGCTATTAGAGGTACATTTTCAAAGTATTGTAGCATCGAATTGTCTGTATTATTGTCATAATTGATATAAACTTTACCATTTTCAAACACTACTTTATCCACTTTATTAGTGCCATTGATAGGATAAGTTGTAATCAATTTTGTTAATTTTGGACTTTCTAAAAGATGTAATTCTCTTAAATTTTTACCTAAATCAACCAAAGTCCAAAAAATAGTTGTGTTGGTTGTATAAGGTACTTTTGGAAAATCAATTTTCAAAAATTCTTTGTATTTTTCTCTGTAATTGGGTGAATGTAAAACTGCATAAATATAATCTAAAATATCTATTGGTGCAAATGTATCGTTGCCAATTTGTTTTTCATTGACAAAAGTCAAACCTAAATTGTCTGCAATTTTGGTTACAATTTCGGGTTTTAGATTGGGCTTTCGTGGTTCTTTTTTTTGTTCACCAAA
>REAB01000185.1 GCA_004293645.1 Cytophagia bacterium
ATTATTTCTATCTGTGCCATTTTATTGAGGGTTAATATATTTCCTCAAAATTAATAAATCTCCTATATTACCAGTCTATAATTTACACTAACAATTAATGTATCCCATAACCCTGCGCTTTAGCGTAGGGTAAACGAAAAGATGACAACTTCTACGGGCTTTAGCCCTGCAATAAGTCAGGGCTAAAGCCCTAAATTGATAGGGCATTTAAACGGTACGGGCAATGCTGGTTTGGCTCAAACTTGAACAATCTGGTAAGGCAAAAACTCGTCTATGTTGTGGCCGTAGCGGTGCAAATCGCGGATAATGGTAGAACTGATGGGAGCTAAATGGGGCGAGGTAATCAAAAATACCGTTTCTACTTCTTCATATACGTAGCGGTTTACTTGCGCAATGCTGTTTTCGTACTCAAAATCGGTGGTATTGCGCAAGCCCCTCAACAAAAAACGCGCGCCCATTTCGCGGGCTTTGTTGGCCGTGAGGTCGTCGTAGGCCATTACTTGTACTTGGGGGTAGTTTTCAAAAGTAGTTTCGATGCGTTGCATCATTACGTCGAGCGGAAAATACCGCTTCTTGTTGGCATTGTGGCCAATCCCAATGATAACTTGGTCAAAAATTTCCAGTCCGCGCAAAACGATGTCTTCGTGCCCTTTGGTGAAAGGGTCGAACGAGCCTGGAAATAGTGCAATGCGTTGATTCATTGGAGATTAATAGATTTAATGATTCACAAAATAAGCACTGTATAAACTAAAATAGCGGTGTTCTGGAAAATCGTCGAAAGCCTCCGAAAGCTGAATTTTTTCGGGTTTTTTGCCAAACGATAAATTGGGCAAGAAGCGTTGCAGCGACTGGTAGTCGTCGGAGTAAGGCGTTATTTCTCCGTACAAACACGCCGCTACTTGGGCGGGTTTGAGTTGGAGGGTATCTATTACAAATAACACAAAATAGACCATATCGGCGGCATCTTTATAAGCAAATTTATTACAAAGTGCCAATTTCCCTGCTTGCTGTACCGCAATTGTCAAGAAATCTTCTTCAAAATAAAGGGCAAGCCCCGCTTCCAAAGATGCGGGCGTTTGCTGGCGCAGACTACCATCAATGAGCGCGCTGGTTTGGTGCAAAAACGTAACTGCTGACACCGCGTAAGTGCTTAAAAACCAGTAGCGAGTGGCACGGTTCACACTAAATACATTGCGGGCTTCCATGGCATCTAAGCGGTGGCTCAGCACTTGCTCGGACGCAAAAATACCGTTTCCACGTACCAATTGAAGGTAGTTCTCGGCGTATTCCTTCCGAAAATACGCATCGGGAATGAGGGTAAAATGCGGTGTATTAAAAACGATGCGAATGTTTTTCCAACCTTGTAAACCCAAAAACGCATGGTCGTCGTAGATGCGGGTTAGCGAGGCGGGCGTTTCTTCGAGCGGGTTGAGGGTGTAGTCTTCCAAGCACACGCAACGCGCCTCGGCATTCTTAAACACACAAAACCGAAATCGGCTCGGACTCACCTCAATCAGCAAATCCAGCTGCGCGAGTTGTTGCGGGTCAAAGTGCGCGTCGCGGACTGCTACTACAGATTCAATATTTGGTAGATTGGCAATCACAATAGTTGTTTTTTGGTTTCGGGAAGTACGCCTCCGTTGCTAAGATAACCACTCAGTTTTGTTAAATCGGTCAGTGAGTGGCAGTGTTGAAACGAACTGTGCATCTCGCTAACAGGATATTGTTTTATTTCTTCAAACGTCATCCAGCGCATTTCTTCAATAATTTGCTGATTGGCGGGCATTTCGGGGTCGGTACCAATTGTGGCCTGCCCGCCCGTTATTTTTACCTCAAAAAATAGCTCCAAAGCGTGGAGCGGCGGCTGCATAAATTCGTTAATAAACCGCAAATCAAGCACGGCTACTTCTAAGCCCGTTTCTTCCTTAAACTCCCGTACCAAGGCTTCATGAGTTGTTTCGCCAAACTGCATTCCGCCGCCAGGTGGACACCAAAACGTGCCGCTGGGATTGATGCCTCGGTGTCGTAGCAATAAAATACGGTTGTTTTGTACGCAAATACCGCACACCCGCAGCCGCAGCTGGTTGCCATAAAGTCGGAGTACTTCTTGTCGTGCCTTTTCCAAATTGACGAGTACGTTTGGTGCAAGTAATTAACAACAATAGTTCAACAAATCTACATTTCGTAAGCCGCTGATAAGCAGATTTTTAATGCACCATGGACTGTCAACTATTGACTGTGGACTACCTAAGAGGCCGCAAAGATACAAATTTGGGCGTTTATGCGTACGGATTTCCCGAAATGTAGCTCTCTAACGAAGCAATGCGGTTTTTTTGGTCGCTGATAATGGCCGTTACTAAGTCGTTGATAGAAATAATGCCAATCAGTTCGGTGCCGTCAATAACGGGCAAGTGCCGAATGTGTTTTTCGGACATAATCACCATGGCATCTTCAATTTTTTGTTCAGGGGCTACCGTCAACAGTTTGGCAGTCATTACCTCATGAATGTGCGTTTCTTGCGAGGTACGGCCTTTCAAAATACCCTTGCGGGCGTAGTCGCGCTCCGAAAAAATACCGACTAATTGGCCGTCGTCTATCACCAAAACTGCCCCAATATTTTTGTCGGCCATCAGCACCAATGCTTCATATACGGTAGCCGACGAACCAATTGAAAAAATAGCATTGCGGGTTTTTTTGTTCAGAATAGTCTTGATTGTCATAGGATTGCAGGTTAAAGAGGGTCCGTGATTTTATACTATTGACAACCAAGTTAAAACTTTTATATAAAAACTAAAAATTATTTTAAAAAATAAGCGATTATGAGGTTTGTGATTTGGAATTTGAGCGGGGCCGCCCGTGCGGTTTTCCATTTGTAATGCTCTGTTTGTTATTTGCTATTTAGGACTTCCGCATCCAATTAATTTATTCTTGTAAACCTGCGCCATAGCGTAGGGAAAACGACAAAAGGTCAACTTCTACGGGGCTTTAGCGCTGAAATAAGTCAGGGCTAAAGCCCACAAATGTTTTTTTGTGTTTGCCCCAGCCTAAAGGCTGAGGTTAAAAGATTTGGCGCAGAAGCCCTATTTGCTATCTGCTATCTGATATTTGCTATTTGTTATTTGTAATCTGTAATTTGATATTTGTTATCTGATTGTAAAAGCTGTATTTTTGGGTGTATGAAAGAAGTAACGCCCAGCACGCCCGCCGAATTGATGTTGAAGAAATTTCCGCATCAACCCACCCCAGGTCAGCTCCATTTTTTTGCGCAAATCAACGATTTTTTGCTTGACGAAGAGCGTTACCGCGACTGCCTCCTTTTGAAAGGCTACGCGGGCACGGGCAAAACCACGCTTATTAGTACGGTTATCAAGGTGGTGGGTCAGTTTGGCTACAAGGCCATTTTGCTCGCGCCTACGGGGCGGGCTGCCAAAGTAATGGCGACCTATTCTAAAAAAACGGCGCAGACCATTCACAAAAAAATTTACCGCCAAATAGCCGACCCGTACACGGGCAGTTTGCAGTTTCAGCGGCAAAAAAACTACCACGAAGAAACCATTTTTATCGTTGACGAAGCCTCCATGATTACCGACGAGGCCGAGTTTGGGGCGCGGGGCTTGCTTTACGATTTGGTAGAATACGTCTATGAAAACGTGGGCAACAAAATGCTCCTTGTGGGCGACGTGGCCCAGTTACCTCCCATCAACAAAGAAATTAGCCCCGCACTTGACAAAGATTATTTGGAACGAACTTTTTACATGACCGTTTTTGAGCAAGAACTCACCGAGGTAATGCGGCAAGACGAAGGCTCGGGCATTTTGGCCAATGCCACCAATTTGCGCAATACCCTGCCGCTCGACAAAGTGCAAATTCAACTCCAAACGCGGGGTTTTAAAGATATTTTTAAGATGACGGGCGAACGCCTCGAAGACGGTCTGCGCTACGCTTATCAAAAACACGAAACCTCTAATGTCATTATTATTACGCGCTCCAACAAAGCCGCTGTGCAGTACAATCAGTTTGTACGGCGGCAAATAAAAGGGGCCGAGGAAGAACTCGACGTGGGCGATTTGCTGATGATTGTGCGCAACAATTACACGGTTTTGGAAGAAGACTCCCCCGCTGGTTTTTTGGCCAACGGCGACTTTGTGGAGGTAAAACGGATTCGCAAAAACGAAGAAGTACACGGGTTTCGGTTTGCCAATGTGGAGCTACAACTCATTGATTATGAAGACCAACCGTCATTTGAGGCCAAGATATTTTTGGATACCCTCCACTCGGCGCAGGCATCGCTCAGCAACGACGACAGCCGCAAACTCTACGAATCGGTGTTGCAAGATTATGCGTATATCAAATCTAAAAAAGACCGCAGCGAGGCCGTCCGCAAAGACGTATATCTCAACGCGCTGCAAGTCAAGTTTGCCTACGCCCTTACCTGCCATAAAGCGCAAGGAGGGCAATGGAACGCGGTATTTGTAGACCAAGGTTTCTTGCCCGACGACAACATCAATCGTGAATTTGTGCGATGGCTCTACACGGCCGTTACGCGGGCTTCTGATGAAGTATTTTTGATGAACTTCCGTCCGCAGTTTTTTGATGGCGGCGCGGGGAGTTGAGGTTTGCCAAATTCAAAAATTCGCCGTACCTTTGCTTGGCAAATAACAAATTCAATTATTTGCCATGCTTACTGACCCCTCCAAGTTTCTTTACGAAGCACTTACCTACGACGACGTACTGCTCGCGCCCGCTTATTCTGAAGTTTTACCGCGCGACACCAACACCCAAACGCAACTGACGCGCCAAATTCAAATCAACGTACCGCTGCTGTCGGCGGCCATGGACACCGTTACCGAATACCAATTGGCCGTGGCCATTGCCCAAGAAGGCGGCATTGGCATTATCCACAAAAACATGACTATCGAGCAGCAAGCCGCGCAAGTGCGCAAGGTAAAACGCTCCGAAAGTGGCATGATAGTGGACCCCATCACGCTGGCCGCTGATGCTACCCTGGCCGACGCGCAGCGCATTATGTCTGAGTTCAGAATTGGCGGTATTCCTGTTGTGGACGCTACCAACACGCTGGTAGGCATTGTAACCAACCGCGATTTGCGCTTCCAAAAAGATTTGGCCAAGCCCGTAGCCGACATTATGACCAAAGAAAACCTCATTACGGGGCCAGAAGGCATGAAATTGGAAGATGCCGAGAATATTTTGCAAGAATTTAAAATTGAGAAACTGCCCATCGTTGATAAAAACTACAAACTCGTTGGCCTCGTTACCTACCGCGACATCATCAAACGCAAAGACCGCCCCAACGCTTGCAAAGACCAATTAGGCCGTTTGCGCGTGGGGGCTGCCGTGGGCGTAACACCCGACCTGCTGGTGCGGGTGGCTGCACTCATCAAAGCAGGCGTGGACGTGGTGAGCATTGACACCGCCCATGGCCACTCAAAAGGTGTCATTGACGCGCTCAAAAGTGTCAAGCAAGCATTCCCCAATTTGCAAGTGATGGTGGGCAACGTGGCCACGGGCGAAGGTGCAAAAGCCCTCGCCGATGCGGGCGCAGATGCCGTAAAAGTGGGCGTTGGCCCAGGCAGTATCTGCACCACGCGCATCATTGCGGGCATTGGCGTGCCGCAACTCACCGCCGTTTATGAAGCCGCCAAAGCCTTGCGCGGCACGGGCGTTCCCGTTATTGCCGATGGCGGTATTCGTTACTCGGGCGACATCGTGAAGGCCATTGCCGCTGGTGCAAGCAGCATCATGGTTGGATCGCTGTTGGCAGGTACCGAAGAAGCCCCCGGCGAAGAGATTTTGTACGAAGGCCGCCGCTTCAAATCATACCGAGGCATGGGCAGCGTGGAGGCCATGGAAGACGGCTCCAAAGACCGCTATTTTCAAGATGCCGAAGACGACATCAAAAAACTCGTCCCCGAAGGCATTGTGGGGCGTGTGCCGTTCAAGGGCAAAGTTGGCGAGATTATTTACCAATTGGTAGGTGGCCTTAAAGCGGGCATGGGTTATTGCGGGGCCAACAACATCGAAGCCTTGCAACAGGCCAAGTTTGTGCGCATTACCACCGCAGGTGCCCGCGAAAGCCACCCGCACGACGTACAAATAGCCCGCGAAGCACCCAACTACTCGGCCAAATAAGCCTGGCGTACGGTATTTATCAGAAATAGGCGGTGCGCTAAAATGCCTAAAACTGCCCACCAAATGGCTTAATCTGTTGCCGCTCAATAACTTTTTGTAGCATTTTTTGTTTCTATATTATTTTTACGTTTTATTGCACTACACAAACAACTCAGCGTCGCAATTATAAGGGTAAAGCCATACAGAGTTGTCTGTATGTGAAAAGTAAATTGTTTTCGTTAATATTGTATTCAGTGCGCGCTTATTCAATCATAGTCCTCAGCTTACTGTTTTTTTGTCAGCAAGCCAATGCCCAGCTTATTGTAAAAGGAAAAGTTACCGACGCTGCTACCAACGACCCCGTGCCTTTTGCCAACGTGGGGATAAAGGGCAGCGCGTTGGGCACTACCACCGACTTCGAGGGCAAGTACAGCCTGTTGCTCAAATCGGCGGGCGACAGTTTGCTGGTTTCTTACTTGGGCTACAAACCCAAAGCCAAGTTTATTGACCGAACGCAAAGCTCGCTCATTATTGATTTTCAGATAGAAGCCAGTGCAAATTCGCTGGCAGAAGTGGTGATTCGGGCGGGAGAAAACCCCGCTTGGCCGCTGCTGCGTAAAATAGTGAAAAACAAAGAAAAAAACGACCGTAAAAAACTGATTGCCTACGAATACGACAGCTACAACCGCGTAGAGTTGAGTTTGGATAAAATCTCGGAAAAAATGCAGCAGCGCAAACTCATGAAGCGCATCGGAGAGGCCATCAGCGAGTCAAAAAAAGCAGTAGGAGAAGACGGGAAGTTGGTTTTGCCCGTGTTTGTGTCCGAAACCGTATCGAAGTTTTATTTTCAAGACAGCCCCCGCAAAACCAAAGAAATAATTGTAAACTCCCGCGTCAAAGGCATTGGTTTGGCCGACGAAAGCGTTTTAAACGAGCTATTGGGAGCTTCTTTTCAAGATTTTAATTTTTACCGCAATTGGGTGCGTTTGGTAGGCAAAGATTTTCACTCGCCCGTGGCTGACGGCTGGCGCGCTACCTACGACTACTACCTCGCCGATACTACGCTCGTGGGCCTAAATACTTGCTTTGGCATTGAGTTTGAACCCAAAAATAAGCTCGACTTGGCTTTTACGGGTAAAATGTGGATTGACACCACCTCGTTTGCCATTGCCCAAATTGACGTAACAGTGGGCAAAGAAGCCAATCTCAATTTTGTAGAAAAAATAAAAATTAATCAAGAATTTGAACCCGTTGATAGCAGTTCGGCTTGGCTGCCTGCCGCCACGCGCTTGCTGGTGGACATCAGCGAGTTGAAAAAAAATACCAACGGTTTGCTGGCCAAAATATACAGCCGTAACCAAAATTTTGTAGTAAACAAACCCCGTCCATCTAACTTTTACGACCAAACGTTTGAACGGCAAGAAGATGCCAGCAACCCCAACGAAGATTTTTGGCAACAAAAACGCCCCCAGCCACTCACCAAAAGCGAACAGCGCGTTTATCAGCTCATAGACAGCATCAAGCAAGTGCCCATTGTGCGGACCTACACCACGCTCACGCGCATGGCTTTGAGTGCGCACATTCCTGTTTCAGACGGGTTAGAACTGGGGCCTTTTCCTAATGTGGTGGCCGTCAATTCAGTAGAAGGTCTTCGTTTACAGATGGGTTTTCGCACCCGCGAGTCGTTTAGTAAGCGGCTTCTGATGAAGGGCTTCGTAGCCGATGGCACCAAAGACAACCGCTGGAAATACGGCCTCGACGTGCAATACACCATTTCGCGCAAGCCCTGGGTGCAGCTGGGCGCTCATGTAGGTTACGACGTAGAACGCCTTGGGGTCAATGCGGCGCAGTTGGGGGGCAATGCAATCAGTAATCAGCTTTTTGCCACGTTTGCGCGTTTTGGTATTTTTGAACGCGCATTTTTGCAACACGAGCAAACAGCCAGCATTGCCCACGAAATAATGCCAGGACTCACGCACAATTTTGCGTACAGCCACCGCACGTTTACGCCGTTGTTTTCGTTCAAGTACCGTACAAAACCCGATTTGGGCGACAATTCGCCCCAAAGCCGCGAGTACAACGTGGACGAGTTTCGCTACGAAATTCGGTTTGCGAAGGGCGAGGTTTTGATTCGCAACAACAACCGACGCCCATTGCGCCTCCGCAAAGCCCGCGACTGGCCCATTATGACGTTCCGCTACACGGGCGGCGTGGGTGGGTCGCCCACGCGGCATTTCAACTACCACCGTTTTAATTTACAAATTGATAAATCGTTTCGGGTGGGTATTTTGGGGCGTGCCAATACTGAAATGCAGGTTGGTTTTTCGCCTTCTACCATTCCGTATCCGTTGTTGTTCAATCACCAAGGTAATCCGTTGCCCATTTTTATTGCCAATGCCTACAACACCATGCAGTTCTTTGAATTTACCAGCGACCGTTTTATTTCGGCCAGCGTTTTTCACGATTTTGAAGGGTTTTTAACCAATCGGATTCCGTTGTTTAGGCGTTTAAAATGGCGTTCGCACGTGTTGGGTAAAATACTTTGGGGAGCGACGCAAGAAGCCAACGAAAAAATTATTCCGAGA
Organism: Cytophagia bacterium; assembly: GCA_004293645.1. Classification (GTDB taxonomy): domain Bacteria; phylum Bacteroidota; class Bacteroidia; order Cytophagales; family Spirosomataceae; genus REAB01. The sequence continues at coordinate 8,715 of REAB01000185.1, forward strand.
TTTGACCAAGACGGCAAGCGGGTGTTGCCCATCAATCGCCTCAACGCCAAAACGCCCTACATTGAAGTAGGGTACGGTTTGGACAATATTTTCAAGTTTTTGCGCGTAGATGCCATTCATCGGCTCACCTACCGCGACTCGCCCGATGCCCAAAAATTTGTACTAAAAGCCGCTTTTGCGTTCAAATTATAAACTGTATGCGCTACTGTTTGGCCCTTGACCTTAAAAACGACCCCGCCCTCATTGCCGAATATGAGCAGTACCACGCGCAGATTTGGCCAGAGATAGCCCAGGGCATCAGCGCGGCGGGCATCGCCGACTTGGAGATTTACCGCGTGGGCAATCGGCTGTTTATGATAATGGAAACCACCGCCGATTTTTCTTTTGAACAAAAAGCCCAAATGGACGCTACCAACGCCAAAGTACAAGAATGGGAAGACCTCATGTGGCGCTACCAGCAAGCCCTACCCACGGCCAAGCCCAACGAAAAATGGCAACTGATGACCCGTATTTTTAAACTTTGTTAGCGGCGTTAGCGAGCGTTCTTATTCCAGCTATTTCTTTGCCATTTGTCCTTACCTTTTGGTTTTTACAAGCTGCGCTTTTGCCAATCTTCCCAAAGTTGTACAAGCTATTGCTTTCTGGCGTACGTTTGTGGCGTTCTTTGTTGTCAAATCTAAACTTTATACGTCATGTTCCTGATTTTTATTGGTATTGTGTTGGTTATCACGGGTTTCGCCATCAACACGCCCGCATTGCAGTTAGCCAAATACGCGCGTCCTGTCAAGGTTACGGGTATTATTATGATGACTTTTGGTTTTTTAACGGCCTGCGTGAAGCAGATAGACGCGGGTACGGTGGGCGTGCAGTCGTTGTTTGGTAAAATAAACGACAGCATTTTGACGAGTGGTCTGAACTTTGTAAACCCACTGGTGGACGTTACGGGTGTGAACGTACAAACTCAAAACTACACCATGTCGGGTGTGCACGACGAAGGCGACAAGCAAGGCGATGATGCAATTCGGATTTTGACTGCCGATGGTTTGGAAGTAATCATTGATTTGACGGTGCTGTATCGGGTTATGCCCGCCGAAGCGCCCAAAATTATCCGTGAACTGGGCGCGAATTACCAAGACAAAATTGTGCGGCCCGTTACCCGAACCCGTATCCGCGACAATGCCGTGAACTACGATGCCGTAGCCCTTTATTCGAGCAAACGTGAGCAGTTTCAGGCTAAAATTTTTGCCCAAATTGAGCAAGATTTCAAACAGCGGGGTTTGGTGTTGGAGTCGCTGCTGCTGCGCAACGTAAACCTGCCCGAATCGGTAAAGAAAACCATTGAGTCGAAGATTAACGCCGAGCAAGATGCCCAAAAGATGCAGTTTGTGTTGCAAAAAGAGAAGCAAGAAGCCGAGCGCAAGCGCGTAGAAGCGCAGGGTATTGCCGATTATCAAAACATTATTGCCAATAGTTTGACCGACCGCCAGTTGCAATACGAGATGATAAAAGCCCAGAAAGAGTTGGCGGCTTCGCCCAATTCTAAAATTATAGTAATGGGCGGCAAAGGCAACACGCCGCTGCTGTTGAGCGATAAGTAAAGCTGATTTTCGTGTTGTTGTGTCCTCACCATAGCCGTCAGGTTAAGAGAAATAATGATGAATACTCAACATTCAATATCGAATAACGAAGGATTTCCAATTAAAAAACTTCATTATTCGATATTTTATGTTCGATATTGGATATTAAAAAATCCTCAGCCTGACGGCTATGGTGTCTTCACGGGCAACGGCACGAAACATTTTGCCCACGAACTTGTTACGCCACAAGGTATTTCTTGAAAAAATCAATGGTGCGTTGCCACGCCAATTTGGCCGCTGTTTCGTTGTAGCGAGCCGCCGAGGTGTCGTTGTGAAAAGCGTGGTTTACGCCTTCGTACATGTACATTTCGTAGGTTTTGGCGTTGGCTTTTAGGGCTTCTTCGTATTCTTTTGCGCCCGCATTAATGCGCTCATCAAGGCTGGCGTAGTGCAATTGAACCGCCGATTTTATTTGGGGAACATCGGTCATGGCCGGCTGCCGACCATAAAACGCAACAGCAGCTTTAAGATTTGGCATTTTTACGGCCAAGCTGTTGGCCATGGCACCGCCCCAACAAAAACCCACGCAACCAAATTGGCCGTTGCTGTCTTTTCGGGTGGCCAAATAATCAAATACTTTGACGAAATTCACCAAGTTATCTTCTGCTTTTAGTTGCGAAAAGGCCGTTCGGGCTTCGTCTTCGTTGGCGGGCGTGGTGGGCAGTACCGAGAGCGCATTGGGTGCAATGGCCAAAAATCCTGCTTGGGCTGCTCGCCGCGCCACGTCTTCGATGTGCGGCGTAAGTCCTCGGTTTTCGTGAATCACCACTACCGTTTGATATGCCTTTTCTAACTTAGGCCGCGCTACGTAGGCTTTCATGCTGCCGTTGCCACCTGGATAGGTTATGTATTCGGTAAAAAGTTCATTGTCAGCGGTTTGGGCTATTGCGTAGTTGCTTTCTAAGGCGGGCAAAATAGTGAGCGCGGCCGTCATGCTCCCCGTCAGGGTACTCAATTTTTTCAAAAACTCACTCCTCGAAAGTGGCTTGTGGGTGTATTCATCGTAGAGTTCAATAATTTCTTGTTTCATCGAAATAGGTGTTTTGGAATGGTTGTAACGGTACGAAGTTACTGAAAACTTGTTACTTCACGTTGGGCGATTTGCGTGGTATCGTAAAAACGTCGGTTTGACGACCATCCAAATATCCAAAACTGCGGCCATCGTAAAACCCGTCTTCTTCGAGCATAATTCTGATTATTTTTTTCCATTCTGGAATCTCTACCGCCACATTCAGCTCAATCGAATAAGCCGTATTTTCGTAGAGCGGGTAGTCGCCAGGGCCTGGCACGCCTTTTTGTTGGTCCCACATTCCAATGGTAGGTCCTGCTGCGTGGCCGTGCACGCCAATGGGGTGCGAATAAATAGAAGCCGTTATGTTTTCTTTTTGGGCTTGTTCCAATGCTCCCAGCAGCATTTGGTTGCCCGTTTGCCCCGTTTTAAATCGCTCGGTTAGCATATCTTGGAGGCGGTTGCCCTGCTGAAAAGCCTTTTTGATAAAAGCAGGCACTTCGGTTTCGTTGGGGCGAAGCACGTAAGCGTGCTGCTGTTGGTCGGTGTTGAGGCGCAAATACGTAATGCCAAAATCCACGTGCAGCAAATCGCCTGGCAAAATAACTTGCTTGGCGGGCCGCTTAGAAAAAGTGCGAAGATGGTCAAAGCTCTCAGGGTCATAGCGTTGCACATCTACCGTTGGGTGAAACCACGTTTCGAGACCTAAATCTGTTACGCGCTGCCGCAGCCACCACACCACGTCGTCGGTGGTAGTTACGCCTGGCTGAATTACTTTTTCAGAAAACGCCTCGTCAATAATTTGGTGCGAAATACGGGCAATAAGCGGATAAATGGCCTGTTCTTTTTGGGTGCGGGTTTCGAGCCACGCCACGGCCAGACGGTCGGCCGACACTACGCGGCTTTTGAGCGCGGCGGGCATTTTTTCCATCAATTCTTTTTGTTCGGTAAAAGTCAGCCCGTCGGCGTGGCCGTAATCTTTGGAAAAGTTAAGCGCAATTTTTTTCGGGTTGCGGTCTTGCAATACTTGAACGAGCGCCTGCCACTGGTCGGGCTGCACATTAATATCCCACTCGCCTTTGAGCAAATTGCCCACATCATAGCGTGCAATGGCCAATTTTTCGATGCCTTTGGCGGGCCCCCGGTCAAAAAACACCATGATGGTACGTCGCCGTGCCGACAGCCAAGTGCTGGGCAGCATGGTTTTCATAACGGGGTCTTCGTTGTACTCGCGCGATATGATAACCCACATATCAACGCCTTCGCGGCGCATGAGTTGCGGCAGTAGGTTGGTGAGGCGGTCTTCCAAAATGTCGTCAATCACGCGGGCGCGTTCGCGCTCGGCCAAAATGACGGGCATTTGTGCCTCGGCGGCAATCGGAACGAGCAACAGTAGGATGAAGTAGATTTTTTTCATAAAAGGTTTCTCAATCAATTTCAAGCAATAATTTATCCAACTCTCTTTCTGACAAATTGGCTATTTGACTTTTGTCGTAAATAGACAGCAAATAAATACACTCACCTACTATTTGTACGTGCGTAATAATTCTTACGCCTCCTGATTTACCCTTATTTTTACTCGAAATAGCCAATCGATTCTTGAAACACTCTTTTCCTAATGGCGTTCCAATTGTTGGATTCTCGGCTAATTGGCCCAAAAAAGCGATGAAGTCATTTTTAAAAGAAGGGAACTTTTTTGCCAATCGCTTCACTTGTCGGTCAAACGTAGGAATTGTTTTTATTTCAAAGCTCATCTAACAATTCTTTAACAGGCCGTGCCACTAACTTTCCTTGTTTTACCAAATTAACTTCTCGAACGGCTTGCTTTACTTCGGCAATAAGTTGCTGCTTAGAAACTTCATCTTCGTTTGATTCTGGCATTTCTATTGTAAGCAATTGAACCAATTTAAGGCGGTCTTTTGTTGGCAGTTTTTCTCGTATAAAATTAGCTAACTCATTGACCGACAAAGGTAAGTTGAGATTTAAGGTTGCTTCCATGGTTTATCACAATTTTTGGGGTAAATATAGCGGAAATCGTCTATTTTTTGGCATCCTTCACGATGCAGTTTACAGTTTTAGAAAAAAAAAGGAGGAGAGTGAGCAAAAAGAAGTAATTTAGTTTTTCTACAAATCAAAAGA
>REAB01000186.1 GCA_004293645.1 Cytophagia bacterium
AAAGATTTAGACAACCACATTGGAGCAATTGCTTATTTCATCTGTGATTATAACTTGCAAATCCAAAAATCAATAGCACCATAAATGTACCACTACCTATTTTTCGTCAATTGGTCAGGTTTTTGGACGAAAAAAAATACCATCTTTTGGTAAGTGAACCAGGGCTGCACATAGACCGCCGCAATAATCTTTCGGGTGACATCATGATTTACGAGCGCAACGTACTGACTCCCAGTAAAATTACGGTTAAGTATGCCGACGTGCCTGCTTTGATAGACGTGGAAGTAGATGTGAAAGTAGATTTATCACGAAAAAAAGATTTTGACTATGTAATGCGCAAAACGCAGAAACTCCTTGATTTTGGGACGCAGAAGGTAGTGTGGATTTTTACCGAAACCCAAAAAGTGATGGTAGCCCAAGTCAATGAACCCTGGCTCACTTACGACTGGTCGCGCGATATTGCGTTGCTTGATGGCGTAACGTTCAATATTGGTCAATATCTTGCAGATGAGGGAGTTGAAACAAAAACAGAAGCGTAGAAACGGCGTAAACAGATGAAAAAAATCTTGATAATAAACGGTCCTAATCTCAATTTGTTGGGCAAACGCGAGCCTACTATTTACGGCAATCAGACTTTTGAAGAATATTTTGATACGCTCCAAACCCAATTTGCGGAGGTTGAGCTGCACTATTTTCAATCGAACCATGAAGGGGCTTTGGTTGATAAAATCCATGAAATAGGCTTTACGTTTCAGGGCATCGTTATCAACGCAGGTGCCTATACCCACACCTCAATAGCCCTCGCCGACGCACTGTCGGCGGTTACAACGCCCGCCATTGAAGTACATATTTCCAATGTTCACGCCCGCGAGGCTTTTCGGCACCATAGTTATTTGAGCAGCCGCGTTAAAGGTGTTATTGTGGGCTTGGGGCTGCGTGGTTATGAGCTGGCTGTCAGGGCTTTGCTTGAAATGTCAATAGTCAATAGCCCATAGTCCATAGTGGATTGTCGATAGCCCATAGTTGATAGTCAATGCGGGGGCGCTTGTGCGGTCAATGGTTTGCGTGAGTAGTTTTTATTGGAATGTTAAGTTTTTGATAATCAAGTATTTGCTAAAATAAATACTTGTTCGTTAATAGGCGGTTCGCGCTGCGATGCTATTATTTTTGATTTGTAATAAAGGGCAATTTGGGGGTAATAGATTGCGCACGGGCGGCCCCGCGCCGACGTGGGTAATTACAACGAATTACTATCATTGCAAATAATTACCAGTAAGTACTCATAGCCCTTCAACGGTGGAAATTTACCAACCAATCTTCATTTTTTTTGTTACGGCGGCGGTCAGTTTTGTGGGTTCGTTACAATTGGGGCCCGTTAATGTGAGCGTTGTACAAGCTACTTTACAGCAGAATCGGCAGGCGGGTTTTTGGGTGGCTGTGGGCGGTGTTTTACCCGAAATGGTTTATGCTGTGCTGGCCGTTTGGGCGGGTAGCTGGCTGGTGATTTATCCTACGGTTTGGCAAACCCTCGAATGGCTGGCCGTGCCTGCTTTGCTGATATTGGGTTTCTTCACTTACTGCACACCCGAACGCGCTCCGTTGGTTTCTGTCGCCACTTCGCGGGGCAGTAAGCCACTGCTCAGGGGCTTTGCGCTGGGCTTGCTCAACCCGCAGTTGTTTCCGTATTGGTTGGTGGTATTGGTGCAATTCAAAAGTTATAAACTGTTAAATATCAGCACTTTTTCCCAAAAAATGGCATTTGTATTAGGCACGGCAGGGGGAGCTTTTGGCTTATTGTTGGGCTTTATTTATTTGGCATACCGCCGCAAAGCATGGTTAATGCAGCAACTGGGTCAAGTGCCTCTTAACAAATATTTGGGGGCGTTTTTTGGATTATTGGCATTGATACAAGCCCTCAAACTGACGCTTATCTAATCAACGTTACCGTACCAGCTTTCACAAATCGTTGTCCCAATGAGTCGTAATACGTAATACGATAGGCATATACGCCTTCGGGGGCGGGTTTTTCGTTGATGTTGCCGTCCCAACCCGTGGCGTTGGTGGTTTGAAAAATAGACTCGCCCCACCGATTGAAAATGGTGAGTTCAAAATTATCTATAAAAAGCCCTTGCGGAAAAAACGTCTTGTTGAAGGCGTCGTTGTTGGGCGAAAACGCGGTGGGTACGTACATTTGAGCATTGCGCTTGAAAACAAAAAAATTGGAATACGAAGGCCCTACATCTTCGCCATACGCCGCAATACGATAACGAAACAATTGCTGGTCGGTATTGTTGAGGCCAGGCTCCGAAGAAGTATTGCCGCCTTTCTCTATGGAGTCAAATATTCCACCTTGTTCGTCCAAAATCAGAATTTCGTAACGACCAACGGGCACTGTAAAAGGGGCATTGACCGTCCAATCAACGCTACTGGGTGATTTGGAATACAAACGAATGGAGCAAACGGGTTCGGTGGGCTCAGAGCGATTGCCGCAGGTGTTTTCGTATTGCAAGGTGTAGCAATACGAGTGGTTCATGGGCTCGACATCGGCATCGTTGTAAGTAAAGGTATTTTTGAGGGTCGCTACTTCTCGAAAATCACCGCTGTTGTCTATGCTGCGCGACACAATTACTTTGTAGCTGACGGGCGTAGTGCCACTTTTGGGCTCATTGGCGTTCAATTCAATTTTATCGTTCTCCTCTGATACCGACACAAATGGCCCTACAATGGGCGATGGTACTTCGTTGGAAATGGCTTTGACGCACCGCAACGGCGACACCGACTCGGCACCGCTCGCATGAACGACGGTCATTTGGTAGCAATATTGCTCGCCGCACACCACGTCGGCATCAATGTCGCTCACAATGGTTTGCGTGGGAACGCCCTTGAAGGCAATTGTATTTCGTTTAAAACTATAAATTACAAATTCGGGGGAACTGGGGTATTCTTGCCATTCGAGCAGGTTTTGGCGGTTTTGGGCGGTGGCAGTTAAGTTAGTCGAACACACCTCGCTGGAGCTACTGTTGCCCGTGTTGTCGCAGCCATCGTTGGCACTTAGTTTAAAACAATACGTGTTTTTGGTAGCGTCAATGTTGCGCACGGTGAGGGTGATGGTGTCGGCTCTGGTGAGCATTTGGCCTGTATTATTGAAAGCACCACTGCCGCCTGTTCTCATTTGCAGTTCGGCCACCACACCCGTTGCACCTCCCACCAGTATGTCCACCAAGCCGTCGTTTCGGGTGCTGACGCGCTTTATTTTTACCGCCGAAAGGTCGGCATTACTCGGTATAATGTTTTGACGAGCAGGCTGGGTGCAGTTGATGGGTTTGCCCATGTAAATCCCCGTTACGGTAATGGTACGCACCGATGCGTCGGAGTAAATAAAAGAAGCCGTCATGTTGGCACTTTTTGCAACGCGTTCTGTATTGCCGCCGCCCCAGTCTATCGAAAATGCATCGTAACGTCGGGCAATACTGTCGTTGGTAATCGTAACCTGTACCCGTCTGCCGCTGCAAGCGCGAGCCGTGAAGTTGGGTTTTTCAAAAACTTCTACAGTTTGGCAAGCTATTGAACCCTGTGTGCCCTTGCTACCCAGTTGCAAAATACGAAAAGAGCCTTGTTTGGGGTAGGGGGCTGGGCGCGGGGCTTCTCCAAGACCAAAAGGGATTCCGCCTCGGTAGTCGTAGATGTAAGAGTCGTTTATTACATCGGCATCTTTCTGGATGGTTACGGTAAAAGGTGCGCAGCCCGCCGACTCGCCCACTATCCTAAAACCGCCTTGAGTTTGCGTTGGAGGGAGGTTTTTAGGGTCGCAATAATCATCTTGCGCTTGCGCGGCAAAAAATGTCAAGAAAAAGAAAAACGAAAGAAAATATCTTTCCATGAATACCAATGAGTCTATCACGCCCAAGAAACGTATCTTTGCGGCAATTTGTTTCTAAATTATAAACGCAAATTTCAACAAACTATTTTTTAATTAATAAATGAATAGCAATAATAATACCAATCTGCTACAACTCGACCGAATTGAAGATGCCATTGAAGACATTAGGAACGGTAAAATCATTGTGGTGGTAGATGACGAAGACCGCGAAAACGAGGGAGATTTTGTGTGTGCTGCCGAAAAAATGACCCCCGAAATGGTCAATTTTATGATTCGAGAAGGGCGCGGCCTCATGTGCGCCCCGCTTACGCAAGAACGTTGCGACGCGCTCCAACTCGAAATGATGGTGGGCAACAACACCGCCACCCACAGCACGCCCTTTACGGTGTCGATAGATTTACTGGGTTATGGCTGCACCACGGGCATCTCGGCCTCCGACCGCGCCAAAACCATCAGAGCACTGGTAAACCCCCACACCAAACCCGAAGAACTGGGTCGCCCAGGGCATATTTTTCCGCTCAGGGCCGTCGAAGGCGGGGTGCTACGCCGCAGTGGCCACACCGAAGCCACCGTTGATTTTGCCAAGTTGGCGGGTTTGCAGCCCGTGGGCGTTTTGATTGAAATCTTGAACGAAGATGGCACCATGGCACGGCTCCCCGAACTTCGCCAAATAGCCGACAAATTTGGCCTTAAATTGGTCAGTATCAAAGATTTGATTGCGTATAGGCTGCGAAAAGAATCATTGATTGAGCGCGAAATAACCGTAGATATGCCCACCGAATGGGGGCATTTTGAGATGACTGCCTACCGCCAAACCAACACAAACGAGCTGCACTTGGCGCTCGTAAAAGGCAAATGGGAAAAAGACGAACCTATTTTGGTGCGGGTACACTCGTCGTGCGCCACGGGCGATATTTTTGGCTCTTGTCGCTGCGACTGCGGCCCGCAGCTCCACGCTGCCATGGAAATGGTAGAGCGCGAAGGCAAAGGATTGGTACTTTATATGAACCAGGAAGGGCGTGGTATTGGGTTGGTAAACAAACTAAAAGCCTATAAACTCCAAGAAGATGGCCTTGATACCGTAGAGGCCAACTTGGCATTGGGCTTTCAGATGGACGAGCGCGACTACGGGGTGGGCGCGCAGATTTTGCGCGATTTGAACATCAGTAAAATTAAACTCATTTCTAATAACCCCAAAAAGCGCGTTGGATTGATGGGATACGGCCTCGAAATTGTGGACAGCGTAGCCATCGAAATATCGGCTAATGCGCACAATGAGAGTTACTTACGAACTAAAAAAGATAAAATGGGGCACCGCCTTACGCAGTTTGCCAACGTCAAATAAAAGCCGTTGCCTGTGAAGACACAGGCAACGGCTTTGTACGTAAAAAATTTGGAAGTTGTCTGTGAAGACACAGACAACGGCAAGAGAGTAAAGACACAGACGACGCACAACAAAACGTCCCGAAAGCTATCGCTTTCGGGACGTTTTGACCATTGACCGCACGGGCGACCCGCATTGACTATTGACCTTCCCCCTACACATTCATTAGCGACTCGCGGCGACGCATTTTGCCCGCTGGAATACCAAACATCATTTTGAAGCGACGGCAAAAGTAGGCCGTATCTTTGTATCCTACCTCAGCCCCAATGTGCCGAATGCTCTTTTTGGAAGTACGCAACAACTGAACGGCCTGCTCCATGCGTTGGTATTCAATGTAATCTTGCGGGTTTATTTGCGTCAGCATTTTAAAATACTGACCCACATAGTCTTCCGACACATTGGCCACGTTGGCAAGTACTTTGTTTGACAGGTCGCCACCCAGGTTGTCTTTGATATAGGCAAAAATATCAATGAGGCGCGGGTCTTTGAAGTACGTGCTATTGGTAACGAGTTGCTCCACAAACAGCTTGTTTTTCAAGATGTAGCGCAGTACTTCGATGGCAATTTCTTCGGTTTTGAGTTTGATAATACGCCCGTGCCCAGCCAAGTCTGAGAACTCTTCTTGCAGCACCTCGTTGATTAACTTGCCCAAGTGCGCATTGTTTTTGATAATAAAGGGCGGAATATCAAGCGAAGTAAAAAAGTTGACCGAGTCGAAAACCTTGGCCTCAAAAGCCACCAAGCCAAACGAATCTTCTATTTTTCCCACCTTCGACGGGTCGTGGAGGGTGTCAAAATAGAGTTCACGTTTGGTCAAAAACTCTTCGTTGGTTACATTTTTTGGGATAACACCTTCGCTACTGCCGTAGGTAACGGTGGCGTGTTTACCGCCTGGAATGAAGAGCATATCGCCTACTTCCACTTTTTCGCCGTTGTACATCACCTCGCCATCGTACAAAATGGTGAGCGAGTTTTCTACGTCATAAAAGTTTTTGATGGTGATAGACTGCGCCATGCGCACGTGGCGGGCTTTGATAAATTTAACCCCCAGCGATTCTATTATTTTGTTATAATCTTCCATAGCCAACCAATTGTATAGGAGTAAGTTGTTAGTTTCGGTGGTTTAAAAAAATGTGTTTTACCAATAATTTGCACAAAACTAATAATTGCACAAAACTAATACAAATAATTAATTTTTGTGAAGGTAAAAAAAAAGATGCGAATTCTGCAAGAAAACGCATCTTTTTTTTTATTCTAATTTTAAAAATTGGACTTTTTAGGCTTTTAGCAACTCGCGGGCTATTACCAACTTTTGTATTTCTGAGGTACCTTCGTATATCTGCGTAATCTTGGCATCGCGCATGCAACGCTCCACGTGATACTCTTTAACGAAGCCATACCCGCCGTGAATTTGAACGGCCTCGGTGGTGGCCCACATGGCTACGTCGGAGGCAAACAGCTTGGCCATGGCGGCGGCTTCTACGTAATCTTTGTGTTCGTCTTTGAGGCGGGCAGCTTTGTAAACCAGCAGGCGGGCCGCTTCGATTTTGGTGGCCATTTCGGCCAATTTAAACTGAATGGCTTGGTGCTCAAAAATGGGTTTGCCAAAAGCTTTGCGTTCCTGCGAATATTTCAACGACAGCTCAAACGCCCCCGCCGCAATACCCAACGCCTGCGCCGCAATGCCAATGCGCCCGCCGTTGAGGGTACTCATGGCAAACTTAAAGCCAAACCCGTCCACGCCAATGCGATTTTCTTTCGGCACTTTCACGTCCGAGAACATCAACGAGTGCGTATCAGACGCTCTAATGCCCATTTTGTCTTCTTTTTTGCCCACTACAAATCCTTCCGTGCCTTTTTCAACAATCAAGCAGTTGATGCCTTTGTGTTTGAGTGCGGGGTGCGTTTGGGCTATCACCATGCAAACCGACGAAATACCACCGCTGGTAATCCAGTTTTTGGTGCCGTTTACCAAGTAATAATCGCCCATGTCTTCGGCGGTGGTGTGCTGCGAGGTGGCATCGGAACCTGCTTCGGGTTCTGACAAACAAAACGCCCCAATCATCTGGCCAGTAGCGAGTTTTGAGAGGTATTTTTGCTTTTGAGCTTCGTTGCCATATTGTTCTAAACCGTAGCAAACCAGCGAGTTATTGACCGACACAATAACCGATGCCGAGGCATCTACTTTGGAGATTTCTTCCATGGCCAGCACGTAAGAAATGGTGTCCATGCCACCGCCGCCGTATTCGGGGCTTACCATCATGCCCAAAAAGCCCAAATCGCCCATGCGTTTGAGCAGGTGCGGGTCAAATTTTTGGGCGTTGTCGCGCTCAATAACACCTGGCAGTAGTTCGTTTTGGGCAAAATCGCGGGCGGCCTCTTTGACGGCCAAATGCTCTTCGGTCAAATTAAAATTTAACCCTTCTAAGGTGGTTTCTTGCAATGTCATCTTTTAGTTTTTGTTGTTTTTAGTTTATAGATTGTTGTTTAATCCCCGCCTGGGCGGGGTGGGTTGCCGATGCGGTAGGTTAGGCAAGACACTGTCCAAAGGTATTAAATTCCCTCTACGCTACGCCGCCGTTTACGCTCAATGTATGCCCATTTACGTAGCTGGCTTCGTCGGAGGCCAGGTACAAATAAGCATTGGCGATGTCTTCGGGCAAGCCCATGCACTTGACTGGAATACCCGCAACCGTCTGATTACGAACTTCTTCGGGGATTAAATCGGTCATGTCGGTTTTGATAAAACCTGGGGCCACGGCGTTGGCTGTGATGTTGTATTTGCCCAGTTCTTTGGCCCACGTTTTTACCATGCCAATGATGGCCGCTTTGGTAGCTACGTAGTTGGTTTGGCCAAAATTACCCACCTGTCCTACCACGCTCGAAGTGCAAATAATACGCCCAAATTGCCGCTCTACCATGTAAGGCACGATGGTTTTGGTGCAATTGAAAACACCCGTCAGGTTTACGTCTATTACCTGATGCCACTCCTCAAACGACATTTTCAATAGGCTCTTGTCGCGGGTAATGCCTGCATTGTTTACCAAAATATCAATTTGACCGTAACGCTCAAAAATATCGCGGGCGGCGGCTTCGAGGGCTGGTACGTCGGTGATACTTAGTTGCATAAATTCGGCTACGTAGCCCTGGTCGCGCAATTCTTGGGCAGTTTGGTGGCCTGCTTCGAGCATATCCCAGATAATTATTTTTGCGCCTTCGCGCCCAAAAATCTCGGCGGTGGCGCGGCCAATGCCCCGCGCTCCGCCCGTAATGATGGCTACTTTACTTTCTAACCTTCCCATTTGAATCAATTAATAGTTGATGAACGACGCAAAATAACGGTTTTGGCGCAATCTTGCTTCAAACTCCATTTCTTTTTCTTTGCATCAATAGCAGGTTTCCAAACCAGCCGCTTGTCCGAAGCCGCACATTAACTGTTCATTTTCGGACATTTTTGGGATTACTGAAAATAATAAATCATTCATTATCAGCGATTTGGATTAATTGGTACGCTATTTGGACACTATAAATCAACATCTATTTATTCTCAAATTTTGGTTTTATTATGATTCAATTAACAAACATTTCTAAATATTATCCAGCGGGATTTGGCAAAAGCTACGTGCTGCGCAACATCAACCTCAGCATCAAAGCCCGCGAGTTTGTGTCTATCATGGGGCCATCTGGCTCGGGCAAGTCCACGCTGCTGCATATTCTGGGAATGTTGGAAGAACCCTCGGAAGGCGAGTACTTGTTTTTGGAAGAATCGGTGCAGAAGTTATCCGAAAAAAAACGAACCGAACTGCACCGCAACCACATCGGGTTTGTGTTTCAGGCGTATCACCTCATTGACGAGCTGACGGTATATGAAAACATTGAAACGCCGCTACTCTACAAAGGCATGGGCGGCTCCGAACGCAAAAGTCGCGTAGCCGATGTGTTGGACCGCTTTAATATTGTGGCCAAGAAAGACCTATTTCCAACGCAACTTTCGGGCGGTCAGCAGCAACTGGTGGGCATTGCGCGGGCAGTTGTGGCACAACCCAAAGTGATTTTTGCCGATGAGCCAACGGGCAATTTACACTCCGAGCAGTCGGTGCAAATTATGGAGCTTTTTAAAGAACTCAACCAAAAAGACGGTGTAACAATTGTGCAAGTAACCCACTCCGAAACCAACGCTGAGTACGGCACGCGCATCATTCGGCTCAAAGATGGCTGGCTGGATTAGTGGGAAAGGGGCCATTTCTTTTGTCACCCTGACGAAGGAAGGGTCTTGTCAGCAACGGTTAAGACCCTTCCTTCGTCAGGGGGGCAAAAATAAAAACGTCAAAGTGGCAAAAATAAAAAACTAAATAAACAAAAATCCCCGTCGGGGGAGAGAGGGCTTTATGAAAAAAATACTTGTTTTCCTTTGTTTTTGGCTTGCTTTTACACAGTTGCAAGGCCAGCAAACACTTTCGCTGCGCGAGTGCGTGGGCTTATTGACCAGCAACAATTTGACTTACCGCGATAGTCGTTTGCAGGTTGAGTCTGCTGTGGCGCAGTTGGGGCAGGTGCAGTCGCAGCGGCTGCCTCAAATGGGCTTGGGTGCGGGGCAAAACCTCAACTTTGGGCGTAGTATAGACCGCTTCACCAACAACTATATTGATGAGGTTTTTACTACTAATTTTGTGGGTATCAATGCGCAAGTGCCTCTTTTTCAAGGGCTTCAACTTCAGCACCAAATGCAGCAGAGCCGTTTATTGCGCGATGCGGCACTCAGCAATCAAGAAGCCATTTTGAACCAGCAAACCATTCGTTTGTTGCAAAATTACGTGTTGGTGTTGGCCACCAACGCACTTTATGAGGCGGCGCAAGAGCAAGTGGCGTCGTCAAAAAAACAGGTAGAGCGGGTTGAAAAACAGGTGGCGGCGGGTACGGTGGGCAACAATATTTTGTTTGAAATAAAAGCACAACTTGCCAACGATGCGTTTGACGAAGTAACCGCCCGCAACAATTATTTGCAAGCACGACTAACGGTTTTTCAGCTCATCAATCTACCTCCCAACGATGCCACGGTTTTTGCGGCCCTTGCCAATGAGCCTATTGCTACTACTTTTTCGGCAGACGCTATTTATGATGAGGCAGTGGGGCGTTTTCCCGAAATAAAAAGTGCCGAATTGCGTCAAAAAAGTTTTGATAGCCAAATAAAATCCATCAAAGCGGCCAACCTGCCATCGCTCAATGCCTCGGCCAATTTTGGGGCTTTTTATGCTTCTTCCAACCCCGAACCCAGCTATTTGAAGCAGTTGGACGGCACGCGCAATGGCGGCATCGCCCTCAATTTGTTCGTTCCGATTTTGGGCCGTTGGCAAACCCGTCCCCGCGTGGCCATTGCCAAAGCCCAACAGCAACTTACGGCCAACCAACTTGATTTGACCAAACAGCAACTGCGCCAAAACATTGACCAAAACAACCTGCTCCTGCTCAGCACCGCCGACCGTTACCGCGCCGCCCAAAGCCAAACCGAATCGTTGGAAGCTAACTTTGGCGTAGCCGAAAGCCGCCTCAACGCGGGTACGGCCAGTGTGTTTGAATATACCCTGGCCAAAGCCAATTTGGCCCGCGCCCAAGCCAACCTCATTCGGGCTCGCTACGAATATACACTACAACAGCGCATCATGGATTTTTACCAAAAAGGAAGCTGGGATTTTTGAGAATGAGCGGTGTTAGCCATATGGGCAAAATACTGCCTCAGATTGTGGCGCCGTTATCACATCAACACCTTACGAAACCCGTAAAACGCGCGTTCTATCAGGCGTAAATCGGCCGTTACAATTTCGGCTGTACCCGCCATTTCGGCTTTGCAGTTGAACGCCTTTTTGTAGGTACTTTCCAAACCTTCTGCGAATCCTTGTCAGTACCAATCAAAATTTGGTTTTGAACAATCTTTTTGACTACCATAAACCCTTCATGAAAATAGCTACTCCAAAAATCGGGTTGCATGTTTATTGTTTTTCGGCCTTGCAAGACGGCATCTTCAAAATTTCCTACCAACCAAAGGATGTAGGCCGCGTAAAAATTATTTAAGGGCAAAAAAGGTTCTATCAACAATTGAATGCGGGTTTTCGCCAAATAGCTTTCGGCATCTATTGGCATCTAATTGAATGGCCTGGATGTTGACCGCTTTGAGATGTTTTAGGTTGTTTCTGAATTTGAGGTGTCGATAAAACCGCAATAGGAGGTGATACAAGGAGGCATCAAAAAGGGACACGATGGGGGATATTATATCCCACCGTATCCTTTTTTAGTTTTTAAGTTGTGCACCCGAAGGGACGGCCTTTTTGAATTTTGATGTCCATTACTTAAACGCTAATTATTTGATTATTAGATACTTATATTTTTGTGATATTCAAATAGTTATATTAAGGTTTAATGAGATTCAAAAAAAGTGTCCCCCATAGTGTCCCCTAAATATTGATTTTGTATCTTTGTGTTGTTCGATTTGAGGCCGTTTCACAAAACGGTTTTTAAATATTGTAAGACCTATTTTGATACAAAAAAGATGAGGACTAAATTTTACCTCAAAAATCCAAAATCTGACACCGCAACGTTGGTGTTCTTGGTGTGCCGATGGGGGGCAAATGGCCAAAAGTTTCAACTCAAATACAGTACCAAAGAAACAGTTTTGCCTACTGAGTGGAGCAATGACAAACAGCAGGTTGGAAAGTCGGCGGGGTCGAAAGAGTTGAATATGCGGCTGCTGCAACTCAAAACCACGGCCATTGATATTTTTAGAAGATTTAAGAACGATAACCAACAGCGCACTCCCACGCCCGAATGTTTGCGAACGCTACTCGATGCGGCCTTTGACCGAACCGCAACCCCTCAAACACCCTCGGTGGTAAAGGTTGCCCCAAAAACGCCCGTAACTCTTTCGTTTTTTGAATGGGTTGAGTTGTACACGCAGGAATGTAAAGACGGCATACGCCTCATAAAAAAAACCAATAAACGGTTTTCTAAAAGTTCTATTACCAATTACACCACCACCACCAAACAGTTGCGGGCGTTTGAAAAAACGCTGCCCCAACCCATTACGTTTGAGTTGGTAAACCTCCACTTTTACACCAAACTACTCAAATACCTCAACGACCAAAATTATAGTACCAACTTCATTGGCAACATTGTGAAGTTTTTGAAAGTGTTTATGGTTAATTCGCTCAAAGATGGGTTGCACAAAAACCGCGACTTTCAAGACAGCGATTTTTCTAAACCGTCCGAGGAAGTGAACAATATTTACCTTTCGCCTCAAAAACTGGAAAGATTATACCGACTTGACTTGCAAGACCGCCCCACGCTCGACAGGGTGCGCGATTTGTTTTTGATTGGTTGCCATACGGGGTTGAGGTATTCAGATTTTTCGCAGCTAACTGCCGACAATTTGAGCCAAGATGGCAGGCTACTCAACGTAACGACCCAAAAAACGGGCGCGGGCGTGTCTATTCCGCTCAACCCCGTGGTGCTGCAAATAGTACGCAAGTACGACGGCCAAATGCCAAAGGCCATTAGCAACCAAAAAACCAACGTCTATTTGAAAGAATTAGCCCAATTGGCCGACCTCACCGACCGCGTGGAGGTGGTGCGTACCAAAGGCGGCAAACGTATCACCAAATACGTGGCCGAATGGGAGCAGGTTTGTACGCACACGGCTCGGCGGTCGTTTGCTACCAATGCCTATTTGGGGGGTGTTTCTACTATTGACATTATGCAAATAACAGGACACCGTACCGAAATGGCTTTTATGAAGTATATCAAAGTGAAATCGGAGGAAACCGCCCGCCGATTGCTCGAACACCCGCATTTTAACCAATACCCTACCCTTAAAGTAGTATAAATAAACTTTGACCAATACGGACATCTTACGCCCTACGAACTGATAGAAACCGACTTGCTAACCTTTGAAAAAACGTTTGTAACCGACTTTGACCAATCCACCACCCGCCGACCCATATTTACGGCGTATTTGCAGTACGTGGCCGAGTTGCGGCAAATAGTAGGTGGCGGGTTTTACCAATGGATTGATGGGAGTTTTGTAACGCAGAAACTATTTTGTAACGTTTATTGATGCTCAAATCTTTGAACAAAACGAAAAGAATTTAGAAAAGATGAGAGGGGTGCAGTATGTTAATAGGCCATTGTTGGATAGCTATTTTGTAGCTACTTATGACGATATACGATTTGAATGTGATAGACTCTACTGGTTTCATAAGTTTGAAAAAGACGACCGAAAAAGGTTTAAAAACAAAAAAGGATTCATAAAACTAAAATTTTAAGACCATGCAAGAATTAGAAGATGCCCCCAAAACGTTGCGTATGGCTCGACTGATAGAGATGATTGTGATGGATAATGAGGCCATTGCTACACATAGAGCGCACAACAGCCCGCCCGTGTTGATAGCACAATACACCGAACTACGAAACGAACGCAGCTGCAAAATGTGGCCTAAACTTATGACCGCTCGACAAACGCAAGTGCTGAAACTGCTCGAACTAAACAAATGGAAATAACAGACGTACCCGAAAACGAAACCGATGAGCGCATTTTGCACACCCTCGAACTCATACGCAGGTGGCATAATGTGCTGGCTATGCACCAAAACGCGCCCGAACCCTCGGAGCTGGCCATAGCGCAATACACCGACCTAATAACCGAACTTACCGCAAAGTTGGCCGAACTCATAGAGGCGCGTTATGGCCTTACGCTCGAACTTAAACCCGCCAAACCCAAACAAACCGCCTAAAAACTACCCATTAAATAAGGCATAAATACGGTGAAATAACCGATGAAGTTGTACAATTTAGACACCCTAAAAAAAGAAGGTGCAAAAGTGTAGCAGTACGCGCCCGCACCCCGTTTTGGGCAAAAATCTGACAACTACACACACACACACACGCGCACGCGAGGCAAAAATCCGACTTTTCGGAGTCTATTAAAAAGGGCGTGAAAACTTAGATACTTCGCAATAGACCACAATAGAAATTTTGCTAATGGAAGAATCGAAAAAGAAAGAAGGCA